>NZ_JARACR010000028.1:0-51991 GCF_028765505.1 Aliivibrio sp. A6
TCTGGGTAGTGCTATGTGCTACCTTGTATTAAAAAAAACAATATTTAATTCCAATCACCGCTCATAATCATTCAAAAATACAACACCTTAACCCCATTTTATGGACAAATTAACAACCTACCGCCATCAATTAAAATCAACCAAAGATACCAATAAACAACATTTGAAACAAAATACCCTCATTTAAACTTACGTTGAGCCAAAAAAGTAAATGAAAGAGAGTATTTTCAATGAGAAACGCTTTTTTTCTTGCAAGAAAAGAGCATTCTTTTGATATAATGTGAATACTTAAAAACTCGGAAACGTGACTGTGATCAAGAAAATAATCTTTATTTATATAGTTCTTGTTATGATTGTAGGATCAATTATTTCAGGACTATTTTGGTTTGAAAAAAATCAAGAAAAAGATATGGAAATTGAAATATCAACGGAGTTGAATAGAAACATACTAACGGCGAATTATTACTCATCGATAGAGCAGTATCTGAACATCATGAATACGGTAGCTGATGATTTATCATTGTCTATTGATAACTTACCTCATGAAACGCTAGCTCAACGAGCAAAGACAATTGCAGAAAGATACGAGTTAATTGAAGTGCTTTTTGCAAATCGTGATGGTGAATTATACAGCTCACAAAATGGCATCCCAGATTGGAATGCAAAAGAGCGCCAACGACCATGGTTTATGAATGTAATGAATACAAATGAACCGTATTATCAATCTGATTTGTATCAATCGGTTGGTACTGGTGAAATGGTCATTACGTTCTCTGTGCCGATCTTAAAAAATGGTCAACGTATTGGTGTGGTGTTATTTGATTTACCTGGTACGCACTTATTGTCAGAGAAAAAGATGGAATTTGCGGTAACCAACCCAGAAGGTATGGTATTTGCGGCTGATCCTGTTAACAATGAAATTTTGGGGAAAAACCTTTTTGAATTAAGATCATCCTTTTTAACGGTAACAGAAAAGCCATTTATCTATCAAAACCCAAATGAAGATTGGTTCTCTGTATCTAAAACTGTACTTGATGACGGTAACTATTTATTTAATGTTGTGCCATTAAATAAAATTGTTCACAGCATTAACAACGGTATTGTATTAAATATTTTATCGCTACTGTTATTGGGTTGTGTGTTAGTCATTGCTATCTATATTTTATTAATCAAAGAATTTAAGCAATTATTACCAATAAAAAATTGGATCATTCAATTATCTAATGGGCAGTTCAATAGCAAGAAAGTAGATAAATCTAATAATGAATTAGATGAAATCACAGATGCCTTAGTGATTCTTGAGCAGAATTTAGTTTCGTTTGTTCAATCCTCACATGACACAATGAATAATCTCTTAGTTAACCAATCTGAAATTGCTAAGATTATTGTCGAAAATGAACATAATGCACAAGACGAACTGTCTTCTGTTGAGCAAGTAGCCACCGCAGCAACAGAACTAGCCGCAACCGCTCTCGATGTTGCTCACAATGCGGAGTTAGCCGAAGTTGCCGCTACATCAGCGATTGATGTGGTTGGCAGTAGTTCTGAAACATTACGCCAAGTGACTGATATTACCGAGCGTGTAAGCGTATCAATGCTAGAGTCCACAAAAATCATTAATGAGTTGCGAGTGTACTCCCAAGAGATCAGTACCGTGGTAGAGGTCATTAATACCATTTCTGACCAAACTAACTTACTGGCATTAAATGCGGCGATAGAAGCAGCTCGTGCTGGTGAACAAGGACGTGGTTTTGCGGTTGTTGCTGGTGAGGTTCGTGTTCTAGCAGGAAAAACGCAGCAATCAACCATTGATATTCAAAACATCATTACATTATTACAAGAGCAATCTAAAAAAGCAGATGTCTCTATGCGTAATAATGCGGCATTGATTGTTGAATACGAGCAAATGTTCAAAGAGCTCTCTGATGCCTTTACATTAATTTCGAATCGTGTAACTGAAATGTCTGATATCAACGCTTCTGTTGCTACCGCTTCTAAAGAGCAATCAAGCGTGACAAAGGATATTTCTCAGCAGCTAGAAAGCATTAATATCATTGTTCATAAGAACCTAGATCTAATTGCGATAACCAATCAATCAAGTGGTCATATTCAAGAATTGACGACAAATTTAGGCGACAAGTTATCCTTCTTTAAATTATAACGAGTCTCATACTAACTAAATTGATGTTTTATAATAAAGGCTAAGCAACTGTACTTAGCCTTTTTCATTTGATAGACATTGTTTCGTGCAGGATCTAGCTATTCCGTTTTAAACTCGATAAGTGCTTTTACACTCACGAGTCATACCAATGTAACTAATTAGATGATCTATTTATTACGCAGGAAAACCACTGTTTATTCCCCCTAATGCCGATCGTTTAAGATACTTGAACGATCGGCATTAATACAAGTTTTGGGTTTTGGTGCCATGCTTGCTTGGTTGCCAGACTCTCTGATTCCCTGCGATGATTGACGAAGACTTCTCGCTGGAGACATACGTCCAGCAAGGGGAAATGGGGGTTGCCCGTAATTTAGATAAATTGGCAATTAAGCTATGGGTAACACCTGTGCTTGCAAGAATTCTTGACGAAACACCACTGTGTGAAGGGCTGGTAATAGAACCTAAAGATGACGATTTTCTCATCTATGCGAGCGTGGATGACACCGATGAATTGCGCCATTGGCTTCTGTCTGTGTGTAACCACGTAACAGTGTTAGAGCTGTTGACATTACGTGAGGAAATAAAAGAAACCCTTAGAGACAGTCTCTCGTGGTATGAGGATTAAAGATGTGTAGTGAAGTTGTGCCTATTATTGATGTTTATTGGGAAGGACCATTCTCATCAGAAGCAATAAACAAGCTTAAGGGGATTAAGGGGCATTGTCTCTATCAAATTTACGGCAACCATCCTGCCTATGGTCGTGATAGTTTGCTTTACATTGGTTTGTCAGATAGGGATGAAATATTCACACGACTTAAGGAGCACACTTGGATTCAGAACCAAGCTGACCTTTGTCAAATTTACATTGCTTCCTGTGGTAATTTTACTAACTGGGAAGCTTGGAGAAAGGATGAGAGAAAACGATATGACCGTAACGAATCCAAGAACATTACCCTGTCAGCTATCGAATCACTATTAATCTATGCGCACCAGCCAAGCTACAATAGTGCAAGCTTAAAGTCGACTTCTTTTGCGGCGAAACCATTTCGCCTGTTTAATTCGGGTAAAAGAGCATTGTTGCTACCAGAAGTAAGCACACAGTTTTATTCTGATAGTAAGCAAGCACTGCCAGTGGACCTTGAACAGTCCGATTAGCATTTAATACGACAGCCTCTGTCGCATCCTCAATGCATACTCGATAGTGCCAGGGATAAGTTGCTCATCAATCATGATAGGTACAAACATGTTTTTGTTTGGAGTTATCTCTTTTGTAATTAGCCATGTAATTGATTTTAATTGTGATAATAGAAATTAGATCATGGTTACAGATTGGTATCAAGCCAGGGTGAGATCGTGAGCATTTTCACACTGTTACTGACCAACGCCAAAGTGCGAAGACCACTTATTGTCTGTTTGAGGTTCTATTTGGCTCTTTATGCTCTGTAATCGCAGGAGCTAAAGGGTGTTGAGTGATTTGAATTTCCTTCTCACCCAACGTACTAAAGTCTTATTGAAGTGTCTGAATACCGAGTCTAATTCACTACGCCTGAACTTTCCGTAATAATTTATCCAACCATTCAGCATTGGACCGAGCCATCTACTGAGTTGCTCTAAACTGTACTGAGTTTTCTGGCGTACTTTTAGCTCTTTGATTTTCCTACGCATGGCTTTCTTGGCTGCCATACTGACAGCGGGCAGAAATCGATTATAGATTTGACCTGTGCGTTTACACTTATTTGTTCTGGCCCTGAAGGTATACCCTAGAAAATCAAATTGTGTATGCTCGATATGTTTTGCAGACGCTCGTCTTATATCATCCCGGCAGTAAACAACCTTAGTTTTCGTTGGGTGCATCTCTAGACCACACTCAAGGAAACGCTGTGCTAGCTTTCTCTTTAATTTCTCTGCCTCACCCCACGAGTCAGCATGTACTAACCCGTCGTCTGCGTAACGACACCATGGGTTGTCTGGATAATTCTTCTCCAGCCATTTATCGAAAACATAGTGAAGGAATAAGTTAGCAAGTACTGGACTCACTACACCGCCTTGTGGCGTGCCTATTTCTCTGTCCGTTTTCGTCCCATCGGCTTTCTGCAACGGTGCAACTAACCACCTTTCTATGTACAAAATCACCCATTGATAATCTCGGCTCTGACTTTCTTCAGCAAGCTGAATATGTTTCCTAACCGCTTTCATCAACAAATCATGACAAATGTTGTCAAAGAGACCTTTGATATCAAACTCCAGTACCCAATCGTACTGCCAACATCGCCTTCTCGTCACCTCTATCGCGTCATGAGCAGATTTCCCCACTCGATAGCCATAAGAATCATCTAAGAAGTGATGTTCGAGCATAATTTCAAGCTTATCTCTTACCACCGTCTGCGCCACGCGGTCACCGACCGTTGGGATGCCTAGTGTTCTTTCACCACCGGACTTCTTCGGTATACTTACCGCTGCGACGGGTGGGGGAAAGTAGGCTCCCGATGACATTCTGTTCCATATCTTGTAAAGGTTGTTTTTAAGGTCTTTTTCAAAGTCCTCTATCGTTACTCCATCGACTCCGGCTCCGCCTTTATTGGCTTTTACCTTTTCGAAGGCCGTCATTACATCCCATTTGGATATTTCAAAAGGTTTTGATTGCTCGTGCGACCTCCTCCTACCTGTCGGCAGTTGAGTCGTCGTTTCAACCGACTTGACGCAATCCCTTCGCTCCACGCTCATTACAAGCCCTTCATCACTACTACGAATTGCTCCGCCCCAGTATCACGCATCGGTACTCTCATATTCATGATTTTTGTCATTTATATTTCTTCCTTAGCATCATGATGACTGGTTCCCGTGGTTCCCACAAAGAGCCTAGTACAAGGCCATGCCCACTTTACGCCGAGCACCGTACACCCAGCATTCGGAGTTCACCGGTGTACTTATCCTGAAATAACGAAACGATTTCAGTTTTGATGCTACCTTAAGTTAACGACGCGTCCACATGGGTTCGGAATTACTCATCTCCTTGCACCATACCTCGCCAGAATTCTTATTCTGATTTTCTTTCAACGCTTCTGACCATTACTCTTAATAACAGCCACTTGAAAGTGGTTTAGAGCCGGCTTCCGACAGCAGACTCTGGAGGGCCTACCTCCATCTCTTCGTGAGCTTATGCTCATCTTCCTGTTTGCCTTCCTTAGAAAACAGGGTTCAGTGCCCACGGCACACTCTCGTTAGACTTTTCTTCTGTTTTAACTTGACCAAGAACGACACCATATTCAACAGCGAAGGCGCTAACCATATGAACCAGGCAAGATTTTCTTTCTTTGTCGTAAGTACCACGAAGAGATTTACCATCAATCGCAATTGTCTTTATACGACCATCAACATGCTCAATCGATTCTTTCATCCATTGAGCAAAACAAACTGAAAACTCATCAGGGTCGACCATACTCACTGTTCTAGCGATGGTGTCATGACTTGGTACACCGTTTTCAAACTCTCTGAAGTTACGTAACCATTCCAAGTTACACTCACCGAAGGCTTCTATTTCTTTCCATCCTTTGCTTCCGCAAAGAATAGAGCACAGAGTAAGAAATAAGATATCGAAAAAGTTATGTGCTATCTTGGTTTCTTGTCGAGGGTCTGAAAGTATTAAAAATTGCTCAAATAGATTGGTCTTATTCATCTGGAGTTCCCACCTTTGCTTTAGAAAGGTATAAGATCACACATTCATGATGATTAGTAGTGATTTTTAAAATTTTCACCTAGATTTCTGAAAAATACTGCGTTTTATACATGCGTCGGCCCTGGGTTTGCGACTAGTTACAAACTGATATTAAGTCCAGTATTTATTACCATTGGAGGTATATTGTTAGGCTTTAGAGGGCTAGATTTAGGACTTTTATTCTTTATGAGTGCGGCGCCAACCGCTGCTGCAAGTTACGTAATGGCACGCGCAATGGGTGGTAACGCTACACTGGCTGCAAACATCATAGCTCAAACGACAGTAGCATCCTTAGTCACTTGTACGCTTGGGATCTTCATTTTATCTTCGTTTGGTTTGATCTAACTCTACATGTCCGTGCTTTGGTTTTATTCCTTTTCATTGTAGATACTGCAACCAATCTTTAAACGCCTTGATTTTTTCATGTTCAAGTCCATTTGGTTTCCAGACAATGTAATACGCCAATTCTATATGACATTTCAAATCAGGAAATGGCTTAACCAATCGGCCACAATCTAAATCCTCTTGCACTAATACACTTCGGCCTAATGCCACGCCTTGGCCACTAATCGCCGCTTGAATAACAGACGCCGAATTATTAATTTTCAACCCCTTTTCTGCATTTATATCATGAACATTATTCTGCTTCGCCCAACTCGACCAAGAAGGAAACCCACTCTCTTTGGGTAAAGACAGATCATGTAATAAAGGAAAATCGGTAAGGTTATCTAAACTAAACAGCCCCTTCTTTACTAAATCAGGTGAGCAAACAGGAAAGACAGATTCCGTCATTAGTAATGATTTTTCTAACCCTTCCCAATTCCCTTTTCCATATCGGACGCCAATATCGATGCTCTCAGCAAGGTAATCAAGCGTTCGAATATTGGTATCTAACCGGAGATCCCATTCAGGGTGTGATGTTTGAAAGTCATCAATACGCATTAATAGCCATTTAGCAGCAAAGGCAGGGCTAACGGCAACCGTTAAAATGGGATTAACCTCTATCGGTTTTAACTGACTTAGTCCTTGTGATAAAGCATCAAATCCACGCGTAATATCAGGTAAGCCTTGAAGTGCTTCCTTCGTTAACACTAAACGAGAAGCACCAGAGGATCGTCGTTCAAATAGAGAGACACCAAGCCATTCTTCCAGTAATTTCACTTGCTGCCCTATTGCTGCAGGAGTGACATTCAACTCTTTTGCCGCTAAAGAAAAACTCAAATGTCTTGCCGCCACCTCAAAGGCTCTCAGCCCATTTAAATGGTTAATTTTCATAATATTCTATTTACCCTATAACAATACACTAAAGAAAATCTTTATTAATAGTATAGAAGTTCTGATTTGTTACGCCTAGATAAACATTACACAATAGACTTTATTACTCGCCATTCACGCAGGTTTATAATGAAATTACATACTGACTTATCGCTACAAGCGAATGCTTTTTTCACGGAATCAACATGGGTCCCATCACCTATTAAAGAAGTATCACGAAAAATGTTAGAGCGTGATGGCGGTGAAATTGCAACCGCAACAACCTTGGTAAATTACGAACCAAACAGCTATTTCTCATCGCACGTTCATACTGGTGGTGAAGAGTTTTTAGTACTTGAGGGGATATTTGCTGACGAACATGGCAGTTATCCTATTGGCACTTATGTGCGTAACCCTATCGGCACGTCTCACGCGCCAATAGTAAAAGATGGCTGTATGATTTTAGTAAAGCTAGGCCAATATCAAGAAGGGGATACCACACCAGTACATATCAAAACTCAAGAACAAGAGTTTGTTAAAGACGATAATCGCCTAGGGGTATTATTTCAGCCGCTACACCACTTTAAGCAAGAGACCGTTCGCCTTGAAAAATGGAAAGAGGGCCAAATTATTGAGCTAGAAAACCACGGTGGAATAGAAATTCTTGTCGTAGAAGGCGAATTTACTCATCAAGGCATTCGCTATCAAAATTTTGATTGGTTACGTCTACCTATCGGGCATTTACTGCAGGCTACGACGGCTCAAACAGAGTGTCTCGTATGGATAAAAACAGGTCACCACTTACATCAGTAACAAGCGTAGGGAACGAAGAATGAAAACTAAACATCTTATTGTTGGCGCGGGCCTTAGTGGGTTATACACGGCATACCAACTTGAAAAAATGGGTAAAGACTACCTATTACTTGATGCCAGAGAACGTATTGGTATTTTGCAGGAACAGAAGCCGCACGAGAAAATGGTGGCTATTTAGAAGGTGCATTAGAAGCGGCTGATGTGGTGCTTTCAAGTCTCAGTGATAACTAAAAATAAAAGGCCAAGTTATTTGATAACTTGGCCTCTCTTAATTTATCACTCTTATAAGCTCATTACTTAGCAACTATGTTCCATTAAGAACTGTACATCGTCTTCAGCAGTATAATAAACAGGCTCTTTACCGTGAGAGAACAACTTAAGTGGTTTCTCATTGGCTGTATGGTAGCTCAACTTACCATCAAGAACATGCAACCATGTGCCTTCAGGGATCCCTACCACTGGCTCATGTTTATTCACTTCTAGAAATTCTTGAATGCGCTCATCACGAGTTTCACCAAAATGCCCTTCAACAGAGGCTTCTAGATAATGAGGATTAATTTGGAATGGTACCAAATTTAACGAAGGCAGAATTGCACCCGTAATAATAGGCATATCATTGGTCGTACGAATGGTTGGACAACCGATGTTCGTACCAGCACTCCAACCTATATATGGAACTCCATTATCTAATACCGCTTTACGAATAGGACCAACTAAGCCTAAATCATGCAATGTTTTATTTAACACCCAGGTATTACCGCCACTCACCAAAATACCATCCGCTTCTTGAATGGTTTTGACAGGATCTTCTGAGCGATGTAGACCGGTAACTTTACAATCTAACCCAAGATGATCAAAGGTTTGTTGAACCAAGGCAACACGATCATCATGGCTAGAGCGAATAACCGCATAAGGAATAAGCACCAGATTCTTGGCTTTTGTTCGTTGAATTTGCTCAACAATCGCTTCACTTGCAAATTCCATTACAAAATTGTTACCTGCAATCTTGCCATTACTTAATAATAAAATATCCATCTTCTTACTGCCTTATGTCTATTTAACACATCGTTATAGCTCTCTTCTCTTATTTTAAAGAAAATTAAGCTATGTGATGACGAAAGAGATAAAAACATATCAGAAATGATTGGCTAAAAACTTGTGTTAGATCGAATCTATAGTCTATAAATTATGGCAAAACAAAAAGAAATCACAGCATGATCACAAACAAGACAAAAAATATCTGATCATCAAAACTTGTGACCAAGGAAAATATAGGCATAATGCCCTACATAAATTAATACACAGCTCAAAAAAACGTCACACTTTACGACGTCTATCTACGCTCATATGAGGTGCAATGAAAATACCAAACAGATTACTACCATTAGTTGAAGATGGTTTAATAGATGAAGTTCTAACCCAATTAATGAGCGGTAAAGAAGCCTCGGTCTACATTGTGCGTAGTGGCGATAATATTCAGTGTGCCAAAGTTTACAAAGAAATCGAACAACGTAGCTTTAAACAAGCGGTAGCGTATCGTGAGGGGCGAAAAGTAAAAAATAGTCGTCGTGCCCGCGCGATGGAGAAAGGCTCTAAATTTGGCCGTGACGAACAAGAGAAAGTATGGCAAAACGCAGAGATTGATGCGTTATATAAGCTGTCAGAAGCTGATGTTCGTGTACCAACGCCTTATGGTTGCTTTGATGGTGTATTACTCATGGAGTTGGTTACCGATGATGAGGGCTCTGTCGCACCTCGTTTAAATGACGTAACTTTAACCAAAGAACAAGCAATGCGAGATCATGATTTAATGATCCAATATGTCACTCGTATGCTGTGTGCAGGTATTGTGCATGGTGATTTGTCTGAATTTAACGTATTGGTCGATCATCTCGGCCCTGTAATTATCGATTTACCTCAAGCGGTAGATGCTTCGGCAAATAACAATGCAAAATGGATGCTTGAGCGTGACGTAAACAACATGACTACTTACTACGGTCAATACGCTCCAGAGCTGCTTGGTTCTGAATACGCAAAAGAAATGTGGGCACTGTATGAAAGTGGTGAATTAACACCAAATTCAAAGCTTACTGGCGTATTTATTGATGATGGCAAAGATGCCGATGTTGATGGCTTAATGGCTGAAATCAATGCCGTAATGGAAGAAGCTCGATTACGAAAAGAACGCCAACTTGAAGACCAAGAATTGGATTAATCCATACTTTATCGAACATTATAGAAGTAGATAACGGACTATCTACTTTCTCATGCCACCTCTTCCTCTGATTTCTCTTCCTTTTTAAATTTATGATTCTCAATAAAGTAATCCACTTGATTTGCTGTTTCTGTCGCATAAAGCAAACTCGTGTGGGAGTAGTTTAAACATAAGTGGTCAGTCAACTCTGGAAGTAAAGTTTCTTGAACCGTCACTGTCCCATCTGAAGGTTGATGATCTCGAATCATTGGCGGACGTAAACCAATAGGTAATGTCCCAGCAATAGAACCAATAGGACAATTAGCTGTTAATTTAGCAACATCGACCAATCCCTGTCTCTTCGAGCTTCCTAATATAAAACCCAATTTTTTACTTTGAAGTTCTTTAGCAATAGAAGCGCCTTGGAGCGGAGAGCCAATCGTAACAATGGAATCTATTGGTGTATTAATATCTTGATGATAATTAGCAAAATGAACGGCTAAAATGCCACCTAAACTATGTCCAAGAACGACATTTTTTTTAGATACAGATAAACAGCTATGAATGCGCTTAAAAAGGACCATTTCATTAATACGAAGTGAATTATAGCTAATGACTTGTACCGTATGGCCTTTCTTTTTTAACCGGTCAGCAAGAGGTTTCATTACCACGCCATGCATATATAAGCCATGCAATACCACTATATTCGCCATTATCTACTCCTAAAATTCACTCTTTATAAGACTATATCAGGAGGAAATAGTTCTCATAGTCTATAAATATGATTTATTACAATTAACAATAAATCGTACAGATAACTGTGATCATCAATGTATAGTTTATATTTACTCTTTTTCTCGAGTGAACCACCAACATATCAATGAGGCTAATGTCACCATTATAACCCCTTGCCAAAACTGCATGGTTAGCTCAATATCTAAAATCCATGCAGAAAAGAAAGTTGAAAAGATCGGAGTAAAATAAGAAAACGTCGCAAGCAATACCATGTTGCCGCCAATAATTCCGATATTCCATAAAGCATAACCACTGCCCATCACTATACCAGCCAACAATAAATCGATTATTGCATCACTGGTCATCACAATCGACGCTTCATCACTAATTGTATATTTAGCCCATAGCGATATAGCGGTGGCGATAAAAAACCAAGTAATTGCATTTTTACCATTAGCTAGCTTTTTCGTGACATTACAATAAATGGCCCAAAGAAATGCCCCAGTAAATGCCAATAAATAACTAATCGGGTTAGTTGCTGCATTAGCCATTAGTTGAGAAACAGAAAGACCTTCATCCCCACTCAATGTCCATGCAACCCCAAAAAAGGACAAGAGTATTGCAGGGTAAATCACCTTACTTACAGGCTTATTACTAGAAAGCACAGCAAAAAGAACCGTTAATGAAGGCCATAAATAATTAATAATACTCATTTCAACCGCTTGATTACGGCTGTTTGCCATCCCAAGCGCTAACGATAGACATATTTCATAAGTGATGAACAACCCACCACCAATTAGTAAATAACGAATTGAAAATAAACGAAGTTTTGGTAACCCAACCACTATAATTAAAAACAGTGAGCCAACACTGTATATCATCGCAGCTCCACCAATCGGGCCAAGTTGTTCCGTTACGTTACGAATAAGCCCGACAATTAAACTCCATAATAAAATGGCAGTACACCCTGCCACGGTATACTTATATGAGGTATTCAATTTTTTGTTCCTAATTACAAGGTCTCTAATAACAAAAGACACTTTATCATTTTTAATCGACTTATATTGATATAAAAATCAATATAAGAATAGGGAGTTATTTTTAGAACATTATTATCTTCAATAGGTTTTTTATGTCATCATTTATTTTGAAGCTTAAAATTATTAAGAAAAAACAAAAAACTATTCACTATTAAAAAAGATGCTCGACTATTATGTTTAAAAATTTATCGCTTAAAAACAAGCTTGCTATCTCCGCAAGTGCCGCCATTATACTCGGGGGAGTATTAGTTGAGGCCCTTTCCTTTAAAGCCTCACTAGATCGCTTAGATACTGAAGTTGAACAGCGACTAGAAAGTACCACCGCTTCATATAATCAATACGTTACTGATTGGATTCTTTCTAAAGAACGAGCACTCACGTCATTACCTACTGAAGCCAAAAACGATGCTATCGTTACCCACTTAAAACAAATTCGCGATTCTGCAAAATTTGATAATGTATTCCTTGCTTACCCTGATGGCTCCCAAGCTAACGCAAATGGCGTTATCCTTCCTCCTGGTAATGATGACCCAAGAAAGTGGGGATGGTACATAAATGCTCTTGCTGCACCTTCTAAAGTCTTTATGGACAACCCAACTGTTGCAGCAGCAACTGGGGCGAATGTTGTTTCTTTAGGAAAAGCGTTAAATTTACATGGACAACAAATGGTTCTAGGTGCTGATGTAGAAATTACCGATATTTTAAACAGCATGGAAAAAGTTATTTTTCCGGGTGATGGTTTCATGTTTATCGCTAATGATAAAGGCAATATTTTTACTCATCCAAATACAAAGCTGCTGAATAAATCAGTCTCCACTTTAGGCTTAGATTTTTCAACAATCCAGCAAGCAACCAACAGTAACTCTGACATATCTATTGAATTAGATGGTGAGAAATACATTATGTATGCTCAAAAAATTGATGGTACGAGTTTAATTACCGTGAGCGTCATTAATTATGACTCGCTAGTTGCCCCTCTATTTGATGCCGTATCAGGACAGGTTCTAGTAACGGCAATTGTTGTCATTATCTGTACGTTACTATTCAATTTACTGTGTAATATCTTATTCCGCCCGTTAAACAATGTATCTCAAGCACTTGCACAAATTGCAAACGGCAGTGGTGATTTAACCCAACGAATTCATATTGAAAATAACGATGAAGTTGGAAAGTTAGCGAATAACTTCAATATATTTGTTGAGAGTTTACAGCAGCTCATTCAGCATATACGCCAACAATCACAACAACTCACCGCAGGCTCAGAGCAAAGTACTAACCGTGCTAATAATTCAGTGAAAGAATTAAACCTGCAACAACAAGAAATTACTATGGTTGCAACCGCAGTAACTGAAATGGCATCAGCTACGCGTGAAATAGCCTCTCATGCAGAACAAACAGCTGAAGCGGCACAAAATTCATCAAGCAGTACCCAAAAGGGACAATCTCTTGTTATTGAAACCAAGACATCAATTAGTAACCTTGCTAACGAAGTAAATGAAGCTAGTACGGTAATTAGTGATTTGCAACAACACTCTCAAGAGATCAATACTGTACTAGCAACCATTCAAGGCATTGCGGAACAAACAAATTTACTTGCGTTAAATGCAGCCATTGAGGCAGCGCGAGCGGGAGAACAAGGACGAGGTTTTGCCGTTGTGGCTGACGAGGTTCGAGTGTTATCTCAACGAACTCATACGTCAACCGAAGAGATCAAATCAACAATTGATATTCTTCAACAAACAACGAGTCGTGCGGTTAACTTAATGCAGAGCAGTTCTGACCTTGCTAATAGATCGGTAGTAGATGCAGATAGAGCAACTCTTGCCCTAGAAGAAATCAGCGCTTCTGTTACATTGATCAGCGACATGGCTACTCAAATTGCAACAGCAGCAGAAGAGCAAACCCATGTTACTGGAGAAATAACTCAAAATGTCACATCAATTAAAGATGTGACAGATTTACTTGTTATTGATTCAACAGACAGTTTAGCTCAATCTCATACACTCAAAGAACAAGCACTTGATTTAAGTGAAAAGGTGGCGGCATTTAAGCTTTCATAATATCTATGATTATAGTGGAGGTGGTGTTTAGTCCACCACTTCCACCGTTTTATGTTGAGGCCCCAAATACGTACCTTCATCTATCAAATAACGAAGTGATTCTTCACATTCAGGACACTCAAAAACCTCATTGGGTTCAATGGCTTCTTCTTCCACCCACTCCCAACCAATATGCTCTTCACAACTAGGACAATCCATATTTTATACCTCTTAACTATTTTCGCCGAGTGTCATTAACCTCAACTCGGGAGGTGAGGTTAAATCACCAACTACAAAAAGTCATCACCTCACAGCCGAAAAAATCTCACCACCCTCTTATCAAATAAGAAATTATCAATTACTCTTAATCTAATAATCTTTTGTTATCTATTTTTAGTCTCATTTATCTTGGTGATTTATGCTTAATCCTCTTTGGCTCAATACCTTTTGTACTTTGGTTGATGTCGGCCACTTTACTCACACAGCTGAAAAACTTTTTATGACTCAACCAGGAGTCAGCCAACACATTAAAAAATTAGAACTGGCGTGTGGGTACGATTTATTAAAGCGGGAAGGAAAAAGTGTCGAACTCACCGAGCAAGGCCGGCTAGTCTATGATTATGCCAAACAACAACAACGCAATGCTGATAACCTGAATGAAGCATTAAGCTTTGATGACCCATACAAAGGGTTATGTAAATTCGCCTGCTCTGGAGCGTTAGCTTTGTCTCTCTATCCAGAATGTATTGCCTTACAAAAAAAACATCCTAGTTTAGTAACTCACGTAGAGGTTGCACCAAACCATAAAATATTAGAAGACATCCAACGAGGGAATATTGATATCGGGATAGTGACTCACCAACCAGCACCGAACCTATTTCGTAGTGAAGAGATCACCAAAGAATCACTCTGCCTAGTGTTACCGAAACATTATAAAAAAACATCCGTAACTTGGGATACATTAATCGAATTAGGGTTAATAAAGCACCCTGATGCAGAGCATTACCTGTCACTTTATTTTGATCTTTGCCAAGATGCAGTCCTAGAAAAAGGCAATGCTAATGATGTTCCTACGGCAAGTTACATTAATCAATTAAGCCAAATTTTACTGCCTATCGCCCAAGGAATTGGCTTCACCGTGCTTCCACAAAGCGCTATTGATGCCTTTCCTTATAAACACGATTTGCACATACATAAACCAAAAAATCCTGTGTATGAGAGCTTGTTTTTAGTTCAAAAAAGAAATAGAGATTTACCTCAGAGGTATAAAACATTGATAGATAACATTAAACAAGCACTACTTTTATAAAGCCCTAAAACCAAAAAACTCCTGACAGTCAGGAGTTTTCTATTTTTACCACTTTTTAGCCGTGTCTTTTGCAGTGTCTTTCCAATATTGAATTCGCGCACGTTGCAATTGGGCTTTTCTTGTTCTTTTCATAAGATACTTCCTTAAATCACTCGCTCATCTTTGAGCTGCAGTCATAATTCTTAATGACCTATTCAATCTATAGTAGAGGCGAGAGATTTGCGAGGATCAAGATCACGAATATTTAAACGTACTTCGTGTTTTTACTTAATTTTTATGAGATATGTAACATTTTTATAGTTATTCGTTATCTAGTAAGGTCTGAGCAAAGAAAAAATTGGCCGATGTCTTAGGGGGAAAGCCAATAATATTTATGTTTAAAAAGCGTAATACAAATTAAAACGAAATTGAAAAATCACCAATAGGTTGATTATAACTATTGGTAATACTTCCTTTCCCTGTCTCTTCACAATATGAAAAATCAATATCAAGTGAGTCTAACTCACCTTTCATTAGTATGTTACGTAATAAAACATCACTGTTTAGTTGGTGAATTAACGCGTCCCATGAAACATTATTTTTGAAAATAGTAAAATTTACTTTCATTAAGTACCTTTAGGTTTTATAGAAATTATTTATAAATAGAGTAATTGATTGATGTTACAGAAAAATGATTGGATTAAAACTAGGATGGTAGAGGTAACTAAGAGATGTTATGACAAGTACAAAACAGGAGCAGATGTTTGAAATGTTGATATCTTACAAAGTAGAACTAAATCGAGTATTAATAAAACATTTAAAAGTAGCGCAAACGGTACGAATACCCTTTGCGCTACTTATTTGAAATTAAGCAGCTACAACGTTAGCAGCTTGAGGGCCTTTTTGGCCTTGCTCAACTTCAAAAGAAACTTTTTGGCCTTCAGCAAGAGTTTTGAAACCCTCTGAAGCGATAGCACGGAAATGTACGAATACGTCAGCGCCGCCGTTATCTTGAGTGATAAAACCGAAACCTTTTTCTTCGTTAAACCACTTAACGATACCAGTTGTTTTAGACATGTAATGTCCCTTATATATTTAAATTCATAAAAAATCGCATAATGCGATACGCTTAGAGCTTGAATTATTAAATGTGACGAAAAGATAAGGGAAACACTGAGAATAACGACATTACGAAGAAATACTAAGGCTTACTTTACTTGATGTTCATTAACAACTCTGAGCAACAGAGCGAGAGAGATAATACCCTAGAACCAAGCATTGTAAAGGTATTTCTTTATAAAACGGTTAAAATTTATACAAATAAAGAGGTGCCAACCACACTTTTAGATAAATAAATTAAACTATCAACTTGATTAGCATCATTTATATCAAAGATCATAGTTCCAATTTACTCGTCCATTCACTGACATCTAGCTGTCTTCGTATTGCCACATAATGCTTAAATGCTCTTATAATCGTAATCTAACATTACGGATAAAAGCGATTAAATAGGGACTATCTTTAGATATGATGATGTTATTAATTAGTCATTATCATCCTATTTCACGGAGTATTTACGCATGAAAAAAATTGTCCCATTCATCCTCCTCGCCTTTTTTAGCTTGCGTTTATTTGCTTCTGTCGGCCCTCATATTCAACAGCTAGAACATGATAGCTTCACTATTTTACGCTCTGCACTTATTGTAGGCGCACTCTGTTTTATCGTGTCATTGATTATTAAAAAGTTTAAGAAACCTGCTCCAATAGCGATAAAATCTGAAGACGACATAAATTAATGTAAAAAAAAGAGTGACCATTTAAGTCACTCTTTTACATTCACCTTTTTCTACTTACGCTTCGTGCTTATAAATATGCAGATCACGTTGTGGGAATGGAATACTCACACCTTCTGCATCTAAACGTTTCTTAACCGTTTCAGTCACTTCCCAGTACACATCCCAGTAATCATCTGTTTTAACCCAAGGGCGAACAATAAAGTCCACTGACGATTCATTTAATGTATGTAATTTAACCATAGGCTCTGGCGTTTTTAGTACTAATGGGTGGCTCTCTAAGATATCAGTAAAGATGGCTTTTGCTTTTTCAATATCATCTTGATAACCAATACCAAATACCATGTCTACACGACGCTCAGTTTCGATAGTTACGTTCTTAATCACATCACCCCAAATCTTATTGTTTGGGAAAATTAAGTTTTGGTTATCTACCGTTTTGATTGTAGTAGATACAAGATTCATACGGTTAACTTTACCTACGATACCACCAAGGTCAACCAAATCACCCACATCAAATGGACGATAAATCAGAATCATCATTCCAGAAGCAAAGTTAGATAGAGTGTCTTTTAATGCAAAACCAATAACCACACCTGCAACACCAAAACCAGTTAACAGTGGGCCCAAATTAATGCCAATTTGAGATAACGCAATCAAGATACCGATCATCATGATGAACTTTGAGCCCATAGACACAAAGAACTCCTGCATTAACTTACTGAACTTCATTTTAGAATGAGAGACACTTTTCTTAATTGCTGTTTTAGCAAGTCGAGAAAGGAAACTTGTCACCCAAAGAATAAGCGAGAAAATAACTAATTTAACAATAATTGATGGCGCATTCTCTACCGCCCAATCTTTAAAACGAGTAACCCACTCTTCTGTTAAACCATAAGCAACGCCGATGTCCAATACATCGCTGTTGATATCGCCAGTTACAGAGAAAATAAGCTGTTTATACTCTGTAATATCAATATTGTTTTGCTCCATTAATGCCGTTGTTACTTCTAAACTCGCAATCATTAATGAAACTCGTTCAGACAAGTTCGTCGCATCTTGCGTTAGCAGATCTTTCTTCTCTACTGACGCATATTGCATACGTTTTGCAATATCTGATTTTTGTGATTCAAGATAATGAATAATGTTTGCCAATAAATCAGCACGATTTGTTAGTTCTTTTAAAATGGCTGTTTTTTCTTTGGTGAAATCAATATTTAGAGTTTCACCCCATGATAATGTTTTGAATGCTTCTTCATAATACATATCCATGATGCCAAGACGTTTTTGTGCAGCAAATTCTAAATCGTCTTTCTCATCGCCTTTCGCTTTACGGACTGCTTTAGTCAATTCAACCAAATCTTGATGACTTAGTTGCAATAACTCGCCCATAAGGACCATCTCTGAACGAACAACACCATCAAGCCCTTTAGCTCTTGGGTTTTCTTGCAGCTGTAATTCAATATCCGCTCGAACTTTGTCATTTTTACGACGTAACACATCTTCAAAAAACAATTTATCGGCAGGATCAGCGGTAGATAACTGTACTAATCTTTCTTTTAACTCTTGTTGAACCGTAACCATGCTATCAACTGATTGAGCGTAGGCTGAAGCCATCATACTCATCATTAATAACAAAGCGGCAAAATACTTCTTAATCATAAAAAACGTCCTATATAAATCATGACCATATAATAATTGATGCCCATCCATTCTCATTCATAACAATTACAAATAATAGTATTGAATGATGAAAGCTTGTTCATTTGTTGAGAATTTGTGATGCAAAAAGTATCTATTTGATTTTATATATTCACTTTTTTGTTTTTACTCTGAGAATTTATTGTATAAAAAAAGGCGCAACCACAAAGTGGATACGCCCTCGTCTTTCTCTGAAATTTTATAATGCCGACATGATCGTTTTTAGTTCAGCATTCAACTCTTCGTTGCGTAACTCGCCTTTTTCCATATCAAAGTTATCATAAAAACTAGGTACAGAAAGTGAGCCCTTAACCTCTGCTGCAAAGTAAGGCGCAGAGCCTGTAGCCGCAGCTAATACCGTTGCTGCACCACCAGGGCCAGGAGACGTAGCTAGCATTACAACAGGTTTGCCTTGATACACTTTCATATCAATACGAGATGTCCAATCAAACACATTTTTAAATGCTGCTGCATAAGAGCCATTGTGTTCAGCATAAGAAATAACAACAGCATCCGCTTCACCAATTTTTTGGAAAAAAGCTTTCGCTTGCTCAGGTTGACCTAACTCTTTTTCTTTGTCTTCACTAAAGATAGGCATTTCATAATCATTAATGTCTAACACTTCCACTTCAGCACCAGCCACTAAACCTGCTGCATACGTTGCTAATTGTTTGTTAATTGATGTTGAACTGCTGCTTGCTGCTAATGCTAAAATTTTCATAGGGATACCTTCATAATCAGTTTGAATAAAAAGAGTAGTTAATGCTCTGCTCTTTTCAAATATATTGTTCTTGTTTGCGATGGGATAACTATAATTCATTCACAGATATTGATTAATAGCCTAAATGTGCAATGATTGTTTCCATATGACGCTTAATAAATCTAAAGATACGTAAATATGGCATTTAATTCAGCATTATTTGATGGCATGGTCATTTTCTCAGAAGTCGTGACCAGCGGCAGCTTTACCCAAGCAGCATTAAACAGTGGGCATTCGACCTCCTACATCAGTAAAGAGATAGGGAAACTAGAAGAGCGTTTAGGCGTTCGCTTACTTCACCGTACAACTCGAACACTACGTCTAACGCCTGAAGGCGAACTTTATTTTCAGCAATGCCAACAGCTGATTGAAGATGCACAAATGGCTGAAAATGCGATTACCGGACAGCAAGAAAAACCTAAAGGTCGATTAAAAGTCAGTTGCCCTGTTGGGTTTGCTCTTTCACGCTTACGCCCGATTCTTGGTAAATTTACGGATTTATACCCAGACATCACGCTTGAGTTAGACTTAAATGACAGAAAAATTGATATCGTTGCAGAAGGATTTGATATGGCGCTCCGTGCATCACATCAACTTGAAGATTCTAGCTTGATCAGCCGTCGATTTTTACGATCAAGAGCCATCACCATTGCGTCACCAAACTATTTAAAAAAATACGGGGCACCATTGCACCCTAATGAACTCTCAGAACATAAAACCATTGGTTATGCGTATGTAAAACAAGGCGCTGTTTGGGATTTTGTCGATAAAGACAATCACCCTATTGCTGTACCATTGCAATGTCAGGTCATCACTAACAATTCATTTATGGAGTTATCGTTATGTTTGGCAGGGCAAGGGATAACACGCATCCCTCACTTTCATTTAACCGATGAATTAGAAACAGGAAGACTGGTTGAGCTATTTGCTGATTACCCTGAATTAACCATTGATATCTTCATGGTTTATCCTAGTCGTAAACATATGTCAGCCAAGGTACGTTGCTTTATGGACTTTATTTTCGAGCACCTTGGCGAATAAATGATGCCTATTTAAGATACGTTATTTGCATATTCTTCTAATAGTGTTTCGAAACGCTCTAAACCTCTTAATGGGTCAAAGTCTGTCTCTTCTAATACAAGTTCACGCATAGAAGTACTTGCTTCAATAGAACGTTGCAAATCATCAATGGCTTGCACTTCAGCCCCTAATTGCGCATACGCACATGCTCGTTGGAATAGCGCGTGTGCATTTTGATCATCCACTTCTAATACACGATTACATAAATTCAATGCCCAATGGAACTCACGCATCTCCATTGCCGCATCCGCTTTATAGGTTAATGCTTCTAAATCACCCGGTCTTACTTTTAGGATCTCATCGTAAATATCCATTTTCTGTTCCGGTGTTTGAACACTTTGAGCTCTCAACCATAAGTTATGAACTTCATTGATGATTTCAATTTCACGGTTATTCTCAGTGATAATTCGTGTTTTACGTTTTAGATCTCGCTCTAACGCTACAAATTTTTTCTCATAATCTTGGGCGATCTTATTGAGCTGCTTATCTGCCATCTCTTTGGTATTTTGCTTCATCTCTCTTAATGATTGCCAACCAATCAATGCAATCAAAGAAGCCACCGCCGCAATGACATAGAAAAAGTACGTTACCGTTGTATTGGAGTAATTTAATGATTTATCAGCAACCGCTAGCTCACGGTCGGTAATTTGAATAGTTAAACGTCGCTCTAGGTCTTGTTGTTCGGTACGCAAAGCCTTCAGCTCATCTAAAATATAACGCTCCATTAATGGACGATCTAAATACTCTTGTTCTGAATAAGTCACTTCTTCTGCCTGCAATGACAATGAAGTAAAAAGAGTGATGAGAAGCAAAAAGAAATGTCGATACATAGGAATACCCTTGTTAATCGTGTATTTAGAAGTGATATACATAAAGATAACACATCCAAGACAGCAACACCCGATTAACAAAGAAAACCAATTAAAAACCCATCACCATAGAGCCGACAAGTAAACCTGCCATACTGTAATTAAAAAACTTCAAATGCTTTGGTGTTTTCAATCTCTTTTGTAATTCTTTACCTGCAACGGTCCAAAAACTAACGGTAGGCACATTAATACAAATAAACACAAATGCGATTAGAAACACACTAAACATATCTGCACTGGTCGCGTAAATACTCATAACCGATAATGCCATTGACCACCCTTTTGGGTTAACCCATTGAAAGCTCGCAGCTTGTAGGAACGACATCGGTTTGTAGTCACCATTAATATTATCAACGGGTTTACTGCTCGCAATTTTATACGCCAGATAAAGTAAATACGCCGCACTGATGATCTGCAATGCCATCTCTAATTGAGGGTAGGTCTGAAAAATTTGAACTAAACCAAACCCAACTAAAACCAACATAAATGCAAAACCAAATATCACTCCAAGCATGTGTGGAATAGTACGAACAAAGCCCACATTCGCTCCTGAAGTCATCAACATAATGTTATTTGGTCCAGGCGTAAACGCGCCAACAAAAGCAAATGTGGTTAAAGCAAGTAGGTAGGTGTAATCCATAATAAGCATCTTATAAAAATAAATTCTACTTGTATCTTAATGCGAGACTGAGTAAATTTTCTGTCTATATTTGTTTAAAATAAAATTAATACGCAAGGATTAATCGTAATGGATAGGTTTGACGAAAGAATATTGCAAGAGTTAAAAAGGAATGGACGACTCACTAATGTGGAGCTATCTGAGCGTATTGGATTATCAGCTTCCGCAACGCTGCGTCGTGTACAAGAATTAGAACGAAATGGGACAATTCAAGGCTATCGTGCAATATTAAATCCAAGCAAATGTGGGGTAGGATTCGTTGCTTATGTAACAATTGGATTATCTGATCACAGTAAAAAATCGCAAAAAGATTTTGAAGAACAGATCATGGAATCGAAAGAAGTGACAGAGTGCCACAATATTACGGGAGCAAATGAATATTTATTACGAGTTGAGACTGAGAGTCTCGCATCCTACAAGCAGTTTCATTCAAACGTACTTGGGGAGATCTCTCAGGTCAACTCAATTGGCACCTTAGTGGTGATGGACACGCCTAAAGATGAACGAACTTAGGCGTGTGAATACTTTGCTAGAACACCATCTCGGTTCAATTGGTGTAGTTGTTTTGATGAACTAATGATCATTTTTACTGGAACAATAATAAAATAGATTGAGGCAAGAACAACCATCACCGGATCAGCAAGCTCAGCATAATGCGCGTGAGATGTTAACAACAACAATTTCGCTACCATAAAACCAATAAATACAGCAGCACTGATCACAGTATCCATTAACCATTGCTTTGCTTCAGCTTCAATTAATGCCGAGTTAACAGCACGACCTTGTGTTTTCATTACCCAATAACTGGTGTAACAACCAATCATGCTAAACACACCAAAAGCTAATGCGATACCTGTATTCACTTCTCGACCACCATCCATAATCGCTTCAACTGCAGAAATAAACGACAGTACACACATTAAGGTAATTGCGATCCCCTTTAGTAAAATCACTGAAAACTCAATTACCTTAACGCGCTTAATGTTTTTCGCTACTTCTTCTTTTCGAATATACATCACAGCAGCAAGCGACACTAAAGTGAGCCCTAAACTGACAAGTGAATACACACCATCAAAAATAATCACTAATGAATGGATCAATGAACCCAATGTAATGCCTATCATGGCAAACAATAACGCTGAAAATGTAGAGATAAGCAATAACTGCCTCTCTTTATGAATTGAATATGACATAATTTACCCCTTCGACTTATTTTTCGTCTTTTTTATATATACAACGCATAATATAGACAAAATTGGTGATAGGATAATCAGTCAGCGTCAGGTTATTCGTCGCTTAGTTTAGCGTTGTATAAATTAGTGAGAAATGTTCATGAAAACCAGTCAGATTGAAATGCTCTTATATACGGTCGAATTAGGCTCTATTGCAGAAGCGGCTCGTAAGCTTCAAAAAAGTCGAACCACTGTCAGTGCGGCTCTTAGCACCCTTGAAGATGAGCTAGGAGTAACCTTATTAGTTCGTACTGGCAACCGTATTACCCCTACCGAAATAGGTGAATCAATCGTTAATGACTGCCGACGTATGATGGTTATTAGCAACGATATTATAAGTAAGTGCTTACAATACAATGAAGGCATTGCTTCAACTATTCGTGTTGTTCGTGATGACTCACTGCCTGAACCCATTTGGCGTGATATTTTAACTCGCATGAGCCGAAAATTCCCAAACACCAGCATCTCTATTTATGTTGCTCCATCACCAGAGCTTGAAGAAATGGTAGAGCAAAATGTCGTTGATGTGGCCTATGGGATATTACCTATAAATAGCCAACTTCTGCATGTTCAACAAAATGAGCTGGGACAAATTCGTATGATGTCGGTAGCACATAAAGAACACCCACTAAGCCGACTACGAAAAGTAAGCCCGACAGATTTGGAAAGCCACACAGAAATCATCGTTAATTACATTGATGATGATGAACTAATGGTATTTGAGCCAACATCCAGCAAATACATTGCACTTACTTTTTATGAGCACCTTCGTGATGCGGTATTAGATAAAACGGGATGGTCGTCAGTCCCTGCATTATTAATTAATGAGTATTTACGTGATGGTACGTTAAAGGTTCTCAAACATAACCGTGCAATGAACTGGCAATCTTTCGCAGAAATGACCAAAACGAACATGCCTCGTGGTGTGATTATTGACTGGCTATCTGAACAAGTTGAAGACTATTTATTAGAAGTCTCAGAATAATGATTTCTTTCGTTCAAAATAAGCAGTAAATTACCCATGATTCACATATGAAAATGGGCTTAATCATAGCCCTTAATACCAAATGCAGCAGTACATGGAATTATTTATGAGCATTGAAACTTACCTTCTTTTTATCGCAGGGATGTTCGCCTTTTGTGCGATGCCCGGCGCCGATTTCTTTTACGTTCTTTCAAGAGCCTTAGGCGGTGGTGCCAAAACAGGGGTTTATGCCGCTGTGGGTATTGCCACAGGTGTGCTTTTTCATACCTTTTTAGCTGTTGTTGGCTTAAGTGCACTACTGCTGTCTTCAGCAACCGCATTTATGGTGATTAAATACATAGGTGCCGCTTATCTGTGTTATATCGGATTTAAAATGTTCACAGCAAAAGGCGGCTTTGGCCAAGTAGAAACAACTAATCGTACATCTGATATGAAAGTATTTCGCCAAGGTATTCTAACCAATGCCCTCAATCCAAAAGTATGTTTGACCTTTGTTGCTTTTATTCCTCAGTTTTTAACTCCAGAGACATCATCACCTTTAATGATCGGAATGCTTGGTATTACAACCGCCGTTATCGCTCTATTATGGTTTACTTGTGTTGCCATTTTTTCAGCCAAGTTCAGAACTGTCATTGCGGAGAGCAAAACATTTTCAAATATCTTGAAATACGGTCTAAGCTCTTTATTAGTGGGCTTTGGGGCTAAGTTAGCACTGACTAACTAATTTACAGAGCTAAAACGTAAAAAAGGGTTGAAGAGGCATATCTTCAACCCTTTTTTTAACTTAAAAGCGTGAACGGTAAGAACGGTGACACACATTACACGTATCTTGTGCTTGCTCTAAACCCGTTTTTGCCGCTTCTTTATCTTGTTTCAGGCTTGCTTGATAAAGTTGAACAAAGCCACTATCCATCTCTTGCATTAATTGATTAAATTTTTCAGGTTTACCCCATACCGCTTCTTTTGCTTTACTGCCGTCTTGGCTACCTTCAGGAAATGCCGTGCTTAGTAATTGGCTATGTTTATAAAGTTCATGACTGACCGACTCAATTTCATTCCAATTAGGATCATCTTCATCAAGCATGTCCTCTACTTGCTCTGATTGATTTTCGATATGTACAAAAGCCTGTTGTCTTGCGTTAATTAAATCAACACTCGCTTGAGCAAATGCAATATTTGGTAAGAAAAAACGAAATTGCACAAGTAAGATAGTTTTTTTATAAAAAAGCCAGGATCTCATCCACTTTACACAAACAAATACGTAGCACTCTAACTAAATAAAAGCATACATATGTGATCAATGTCGCATTAATAGGCTAATAAACACGCTTTTATTGTGATTGACTTGCCTTTACACCTCTGAAAATGCCCATAATAAAAATGAATTTAATTAGAGTACAAAGGATATGTATTTACATATGACTATTGCAGCGCCCAGAATCTTGTGTTCAAGCATGGATATTGAACCCAGCAAAAAATGGACATTTAGAGAACCTTCAAGGACAGACGGTGACGATGTTTACGCATTGATCACCGAGTGTCCTCCTCTTGATATCAACTCTTCATACTGCAATTTTCTCCAATCTACCCATTTCAGTAAGACCTGCGTTTTAGCAGAGAAAGACGGCAACCTTGCTGGTTTTATCTCTGGTTACCATAAGCCTGATGACCCAAAAACATTATTCATCTGGCAAGTCGCTGTCTCTCCTCGCTACCGAGGTAAAGGTTTAGCTTACTCAATGCTAAATGAGCTTTTACAGCGCAAAAACATCAAACATACCGAATTCGTAGAAACAACCATCACCAAAGCCAATACCGCTTCATGGTCGCTATTTAAAAAGCTGGATGCCGAACACGGTGACCAAGGTAAGGTAACCACGTTTCTAGACAAAGAAGCCCATTTCAAAGGCAAACACGATACTGAATATTTGTATCGTATCGCTCTAAAATAAAATAGGAATCATAAACGGACTCATCATGAATATTTTCAAGAAGCAAGAATCACAAGTACGTTCATACTCAAACAGTTTTCCAGTTGTCTTCCAAAAAGCAAAAGGATGTTGGCTAGAAACCGAAAGCGGCGAACGTTACCTAGACTTCCTTGCTGGAGCCGGATCACTCAACTACGGTCACAACAACCCAGTCTTAAAGCAAGCTTTACTTGAATACATCGAAAATGATGGCATTACGCATGGCTTAGATATGCACTCAAGTGCAAAAGCCACTTTCTTGAATGCATTGAATAATTACATCCTAGAACCTAGAGATCTAGATTATAAAGTTCAATTTACCGGTCCTACCGGAACCAATGCCGTTGAGGCCGCTTTAAAACTGGCACGTAAAGTCACTAACCGAACTAACATTGTCGCCTTCACTAATGGCTTCCACGGTTGTACTGCTGGTGCACTTGCAGCAACAGGTAATCAACACCACCGCCAAGGTGCAGGTTTTAGTTTAAACAACATCACTCGCATTCCTTTTGAAGGTTATGCCGACATCGATGGTCTTAATCTGTTTGAAACCATGCTATCTGATAATTCAAGCGGTTTAGATAAACCAGCTGCGGTACTTTTAGAAACCGTACAAGGCGAAGGTGGTTTAAATGTTGCGTCCAATGAATGGCTACAGCGTTTAAGCAAAATTTGTAAAGCCAACGACATTCTAATGATTGTTGATGATATCCAAGCAGGCTGTGGTCGTACTGGCACCTTCTTCAGTTTTGAACCATCAGGTATTAAACCAGATATGGTTACATTATCTAAATCCATTGGTGGCTACGGCTTACCAATGGCGGTTGTCTTACTAAAACCAGAATTAGATGAATGGAAACCGGGTGAGCACAACGGTACCTTCCGTGGTAACAACCACGCTTTTATTACCGCAGCTAAAGCTCTGGAGATTTACTGGGCAAACTCAGATTTTGAAACACACATCAAACAGTGCTCTCAAAAAGTCAGTGATGTCATTCTTCGTGCTGTAAAACGCTACCCTAAATTGTTTGTTCAGCAAAAAGGTCGCGGCATGATGATTGGTATTGAGTGTAAAGATGGCATTATCTCAAGTGATATCGCTAAAGATTGTTTTAAAAACGGCATGATCATTGAAACTGCTGGTCCATCTGATGAAGTAGTGAAATTCTTCTGTCCATTAACGATCACAGAATCAGAGCTAGAAGAAGGCCTAACTATCTTTGAAAACGCAATTGATAATATTGCAGAAAAACACTTCAAAAAAGCATCTTAATCAGGGACGATACAATGATTGTTAGAACACTAGACGAATGTCGTGATAGCGAACGACGCGTAGCATCAGAAACATGGGAAAGCGTAAGAATGTTGTTGAAAGACGACAACATGGGCTTCTCTTTCCACATCACCACAATTTACCAAGATACAGAAACGCATATTCACTACAAAAACCACCTAGAGTCAGTCTATTGCATGAGTGGCGAAGGTGAAATTGAAGTCATTGGCGGTAAAACCTACCCAATCAAACCGGGCACCTTGTACATTCTTGATAAGCATGATGAACACTACTTGCGTGCTTATAAAGATAAAGAAATGGTGATGGCGTGCGTGTTCAATCCACCAATCACAGGTGCCGAAGTTCATGATGAAAACGGCGTCTACCCTATCTTAGATTAAACACTCATTCCCCCTAGTGCTTATTTAAGTTAGTAGTAAATCCACTTGGGTTCAAGGTGACTCAAGTGGATTCTCCCTCTCAAAGTCAAAAAGGATTTACCCATGACTTATACCGTAGAAAAAATCGGCGGTACTTCTATGACTGCGTTTGACGCCGTTTTAGACAACATCTTTCTTCGCCCTCAGAATCCATATAATCGCGTTTTTGTGGTCTCTGCCTATGGTGGCATTACCGATTCATTACTTGAGTGCAAAAAGACAGGCAAACCTGGTGTTTATAAACTTATCGCTAAGCGCGACGATAGCTGGGATGAAGCATTAGAGTATGTGAAAAATCGTATGCTATTAACCAATGAACACCTCTTTATTGATCCTTTAAATCGTTTAAGAGCAGATAAGTTCATTTGCTCACGAATTGATGAAGCCAAAACCTGTATTTCTAATATTCTTGAAACCTGTCAATACGGCCAGTTTTCACTGCGTCGTTATTTACCTCAAGTGCGTGAATTTCTATCTTCTATTGGTGAAGCTCACAGTGCCTTTAACACGGCATTAAAGCTAAAAACCGTTGGAATTAACGCGAAGTTCGTCGATCTCTCTGGTTGGGATAACCAAACTCCGAGAACATTAGATGAAACCATCACTGATGTATTTAAAGATATAGATGTCACCACAGAGCTACCAATTGTTACTGGCTATGCCTATTGCAAAGAAGGCTTAATGGGCACGTACGATCGTGGTTACAGTGAAATGACCTTTAGCCGCATCGCATCACTTACTCATGCTGATTTGGCGATTATCCATAAAGAATATCACTTAAGCTCGGCTGATCCGCGTGTTGTAGGCACCGATAAGGTATTCCCGATTGGACGTACTAATTACGATGTTGCTGACCAATTAGCAAGCTTAGGAATGGAAGCGATTCACCCTAATGCTGCGGCAGGGCTTCGTGAAAGTGACATTGAAATCCAGATTAAAAACACTTTTGAGCCAGAACACAAAGGCACATTAATCTCATCTGATTACCAGCCAGAAACCAACAAAGTCGAAATCATTGCAGGTAAAGAAAAAGTGTTTGCCTTACATCTGTTTGATCAAGCAATGGTAGGCCAGGTAGATAACGTCGGCTATGAGTTAATGGAAATCATCTCAGACGCACAAGTGAGTTTAATTGGTAAAGAAATGAATGCTAATTCAATTACTTATTACCTTGGCGGTAGCACTGAAAATCTCAATAAACTGTTATACAAAGCAGAAAAACGCTATCCAAACGCCTCTATTAAAGGTCGTATGGTGGCATTAATTTCGGTGATTGGCTCGCAGATTGATACTAACAAAGCACTAGCAAAAGGGGTTTTATCATTGATGAATAATGACGTCACTCCTGTTGCTCTGCACGCGTCTATGCGTAACGTAAACGTGCAATTTGTAGTAAGCGATCAAGACTATCAAAACGCTATACGAGCGCTGCACCACGAATTTTGTGAAAATACAGCCACCACACAAGTAAAAACTGAACAGGTCGCTTAGTTCCGTTTTACAGTGTAAATAAACCGTTAGTTCATTAATAATGAGCTGGCGGTTTTTTTTGGCTAATCGTTTGTAAAGAGGACAATAACTCTTCTAATACAGGGCCAAAAACATGACTACGCGATACCAAGCACCCCATAGGGGTAAGCCAACCATCAAATTCATGTGCAATCGGCAGCGCCACAAGTTTATTCTGCTCTAGTAAGCTTGCAACACCATGCTCTGGTACTATCGTCCAACCCACTCCTTTACAAGCAAGATCCATCAAGGTTTGATGCGTATTGGCGTACCACAACTTTGAGCTTATTCCATAACTGAACCATAACTCTTTACGCTTTGAGCTGCGATGCACTAACTGTCTGTGCCCTTTCAATGCTGCATCATTCACAACAGGCAAACAGGCTAGCTCATGCTCTGGAGACACTACCGTCAGAAAGCGCACATGACCTAGAGTAAAGAAATCCATGTCTACTTTTAGCTCGCCATCTGCATAGACAATCCCTACTTGGGCTTTGCCTTTTTTTACTAACTCTTCAACATCAAAAGTTGAGGTTGTGATGATCTCAAAATCCGTCACAGGAAACTTATCTGCCAATGCCGCCAATATTTGTAATACATCGTCATTCATTAAGCTCTCATCAATGGCGATGACTAACTCATATTCGTGCTCTCTTTCTAGCGACTCTACTTTTTGGTCAAAGTATTTTTGTTGATGCAAAATAGATTGAGCAATCGGCAATAACGCTCTGCCTTTCTCTGTTAGCACAGGCGTGTTTTTCTCACGATTAAACAGTTCTTGGTTAATGGTGATCTCTAAATTGGCAATGGCCTGACTCACACCTGATTGAGCGCGCTTTAACTGACGAGCTGCGGCAGAGAATGAACCGCACTCACACACGGTGACAAAGATTTTTAATTGCTCGAAACTGTACATGATATTAACTCAATAAATAGTTTAAGCATTTAACCTATCACGATTTGTGATGGCTGTTAACTTTATCTCTTTCATTCGCTCTCTATAATCGCTGATTCATTATCTTTAAATGTATCAATAATCATTAAGAGTCATCGCTATGAAAACCACTGAACGTATTTTCCACGCTGTATTATTTGAGGTATTGGCGGTATCACTGTCTATTCTTGGGTTAGCTATTTTTACTAATCACGACGTTACTTCCCTATCAGGAACCATGATAGTCGTTGCCACTATCGCGATGATCTGGAACTTTATTTATAATTGGATTTTCGATCAATTCTTCACTGGCGAGAAAACACAGCGCACCCTTTCATTACGCATCTTCCACGTTGTTTTGTTTGAATTAGGGTTACTGTTCGTAACTGTACCTGTGATGGCTTACTTATTAAACGTAGGCATCTGGGAAGCGTTTGTGATGGATATTGGCGTGACTATCTTTATCACCATTTACGCATTTACCTTTAACTGGGTATACGACAATGTAAGAGTTGTATTGGTAAGAAAAATGGCGAGAGATGAGTCGGTCGCTGCGTGATGCATGAGATATAATGTAGAGAACAGATGGTAAACAACCCGCTGATTGGCGGGTTGTTTATTTTTTTAGTTACTTGGTATTGGTACTGAATAATGTTCAGTCCATTCTGGTAATAAAGGTTTGCTCGTCATCCACAAAAGCCACAAAGCCACCGTGATAGATAAACACCCGACCACGCCCCTCAACTAGGCAAGCAAGCTGTGGGAGCAAATCTTCTTCGTTATCCTGACTTTGAAAAGTGCCTGTATCGGTGATTACGCCACTGAATGTAGGCAAATACCCATAAGTGCGCTTAGCTTGATCAATCAAGCTCAATTCGCTGGCAATAGAAAAGCAAGAGGGGATCACACCGGCTTCTTCGATAAACATCGTTTTAAGTTCTTCAAAAGCGGTAATCACCAGCCAGTCGATATCGTTAACATGATGGATAAACATAGCGTTTCTCGGTTATTCTGATACGACGATTTTATCACTATTAAGGGGTAACCTAGTAGATATTTAATGGCTAAATTATTTCCTAAGATTCATTAGATCCACCTTGAAATGCGTTTTGTTTATTTCCTAAGCCAATCACTTATTTTCGATATCACTCCTTATATCCTCAAACTCCCTCGCACCAAACCCAACTTTTAGAAAACACAGTTACACGATTAATTTAGCTCACTCGCAAGCCAATACCTTTTCACACACTCCTTAAAATAAACCACTAATCTAATACCATTAGAGACAATGAGCACTCGTTCATTGTTTAAATTTACATCAAACCTTGTGCACAGCATGATTGTGCGCTAATCTTTCACTTATCAGGCGCACAATAGTATTGTGCGATAAAAATGTCATTAGAATTTAAAGAACAATGGTTAGAACAATTTTATGAGCAGGACAAACGCCATCGTTTAATTCCTAAAAATATTGAAAACGCTTTATATAGAAAACTAGAAATCTTAGATGCCGCTCACTCTGAATTTGATTTACGTATACCTCCGGGAAATCGTTTCGAGCATTTAGCTGGTAACTTAAGCAAATGGTGCTCTATCAGAGTAAATAAACAATATCGATTAATTTTTCGCTGGGATGATGGTATAGCTAAAGATACCTATTTAGACCCTCATAAATACTAAGGTAGGCCGTATGCGTAAAACAAAACGTCGCCCAGTAAGCGTTGGAGAAATGCTGAAAATCGAATTTCTCGAACCACTAGAAATCACATCAAAAACATTAGCTGAGGCAATGGGGGTTCACCGAAATACAGTGAGTAATTTAATCAACGGTGGGATCTTAACTGCACCAATTGCGATAAAACTGGCTGCAGCACTGGGTAACACGCCTGAGTTTTGGCTTAATATCCAACATGCGGTTGATTTATGGGACACTCGAAATCGCTATCAAGATGAAGCTAAATTCGTAAAACCACTAAATATTAATTTTGAACAACAAACACAAGATTAACGCCATAAGTTAACATTCTCTATATTCAACTTATGGCTCTTGTTTACGCCTAGCAAAAAAGAAAATAAGATTTATCTGTATATCTACTTACTATAGCTCAATATACTAGCAAACCACCATATATAACCTATCCAACCGAGAAACACCTACTTACATATATTCTCTATTTATAAAATAAATACGGTGCGTTGCTGATATTTCCAGTATAGAATCCCCGCTCAATGTCCAGTCTATGTCTTCGCAGCCCTTACTTTCTAGATAAGGTGATGCTGAACACGGTAGATTTGTGATAAATAGACGCTGGCTAAATACAGAGAAAAAATGAATCTCTATTTAGTGATAACAGCACTGATGTGGCATTGAGAAAATTAAAATGAGTCGTACAACAATGAAACCAACAATTGTTATTGCCCTAGGCGGCAATGCACTATTGCGTCGTGGCCAGGTTCTTTCTTATGAAAATCAACTTGAAAACGTAAAGGTAGCGGCAGAATCTATTGCGAAATTAAGTGAAGATTACCGTATTGCTATTGTTCATGGAAATGGCCCACAAGTTGGTTTATTAAGCCAACAAAATGATGCCTTTGATGCTGTTCCTTCTTATCCTCTTAGCTGTTTAGTTGCCGAGTCCCAAGGGATGATTGCAACCATGCTTGCGCAAGAATTACGTAACCGTGTTGATTGTAACGTATCAACAATTCTTACTCATGTTGATGTTGATAAAGCCGACCCTGCGTTTAACGACCCGATGAAATTTATAGGTCAAGTCTATTCAGAAGCAGAAGCTAAAGCACTTGCTGAAGAGTTTGATTGGTCTATTCGCCAAGATGGTGACTACTTTAGACGCGTTGTTGCCTCTCCTGCTCCTAAAAATATTCGTGAAAGTGAATTGATTTCATTAGCTTTGCAGCACGATAACATCGTTATTTGTTGTGGCGGTGGCGGCATTCCTATTTGTACTGATGAGAATGGCATCACTTCAAATATTGATTGTGTTATTGATAAAGACTCAACGGCATCGTTACTTTCTCAACAAATTTCCGCCGACTTTTTCTTAATTTTGACCGATGGTGATGGGGTATTCTTCCATTACGGTAAGCCAAACCAAATCAAATTAGACATTGCGACAACCGAAGAATTAAAAGGTTATGCGTTTGATAAAGGCTCTATGCAGCCAAAAATTGATGCGATGATCAACTATGTTGAAAATGTCGATATTTCAATTGGTATCATTACCGATTTGCATTTGGCTTTAGATGCTCTTAATGGCACCGCAGGTACAAAAATTGTAAAAAATAAGTTCTATGATGATTCTATTTCTCATCAACAGAATGATGGTGAATTAGCCCTAGCTTAATGGTTCTAATGTCATTTCAATGCACTAGAAAAACAAAAGCCCTAACGTGTTGTTAGGGCTTTTTAATATCGAGTATGCGATAAGTAAACGCTTATAACACTTGCTCTTTAATCACCGTAAACACGCCAGCGTCTTTGTTATTTGGCGCGATAAAGCGTGCTGTTTCTTTCACCTGCTGATGTGCGTTTTCCATCGCATAAGAATAGTAGCTCTCTTGTAGCATTTCTAAATCATTTAAGTAATCACCAAAGCTCATTGTCTCTTCGAAGCTAAAGCCAAGCGTGTTTTGAAGATGTTTGATCGCCGCGCCTTTAGAGGCAACCGCATTCATTACATCGAGCCAGATCTTAGCGCTGACCACCACTTGATGTGTATGACCAAACTCTGCATTTATTACCGGATTAATATGCTCTTCTGAACCATCAAAATGACAAAGAGCGACTTTAATGAACTCATCATCCACTGCTAATAAATCTTCTACGTATTGGCAACGCTGATAATACTTAGAAAACTCAGCTAATGCTTGTGGGTCTTGAGTTTCAATATAAGCCGATTGTTTTCCGCACAATACAATGTGTGCTCCATCTATAGAACGCGCGGTTTGAATAATGTTTTTGATTGATGGTGTATCTATCGTGCAACTGTAAAGCTCTTGGCCTTTATGCATCACTAACGTGCCGTTTTCAGCAATGAACATCATGCTATCTTTCACTGGCTCAAAGGTTTCTAATAAGCTGTAGTACTGACGTCCAGACGCCGCAGCAAACATGATACCTTTGTCTTCTAATTGCTGATAAAGATCAAAAAAACTTGGGTCTAACTGGCTGTGCTCATTAAGTAATGTGCCATCCATATCGGTAGCAATAAATTTTACGTTCTGTTTTTGCATTGATAAGTACTCAGAATAAATTGGATAATAGAATGCGCTGAGGCGAGATAATGACAAAAGAGTATATACCTTAGCATTATGGGAACCGAACCACTCTAGTTCAAAATGAGAGGTTAATATCACTCTTTTTGTAAATAAAAAAGGAGCCACGAAGGCCCCTTTTGGTTTAATCACTCAGTGATTTACTGAAAAATTACTCATCATCAATGTGAACAAGCTTGGTACTTCCGCCATGCAGTTTCTCACGACGACGTTGCACCATGGCATAAAAACCAGGGATAAGTAATGTACCCACCAATAACACGCACAGTAAGCCGCCAATCAGTGACACACCCAGAGAGTTTTGGCTGATGTAACCGGCTCCTGATGCAAACACCAATGGCAAAATACCTAGAATAAATGACCACGATGTCATGTTTACCGCGCGGAATCGTAAACGACCACCATTCACCGATGCGTTATCTAAATCTGTCTCTTTCTCTTCACGCTCGTTTTTCGCAAACTCTACAATCAATATGGCATTTTTTGCGGCCAGTGCGATTAAGAGAACCAAGCCAATTTGAGCGTATAGATTCAATGGCATTCCGGCTAAATTCAAGGCCACAAAGGAGCCTAATGTCGCCACAGGAACCACAAGGATAATCGCCAGAGGGATACTCCAACTCTCGTACTGTGCCACCATGAATAGATAGATAAAGATCAGCGCTAAAGCAAACGCATAAATCGCTTGGTTACCCGCTTTCACTTCTTGGTAAGCCATGCCTGTCCACTCGTATTGGTAGCCGTGAGGAAGCACCTCAGCGGCAACACGCTCCATCGCAGCAATCGCATCACCACTTGAATAACCTGCGGCAGGTTGACCTTGAATAACGGCTGAACGGTACATGTTGTAACGCCACGCTACATCGGGTTCAAATACCGTGTCATAAGTCACTAATGTGCTTAGTGGCACCATTTGACCCGAGCTTGCACGCACGTGAAATTTATCCAAATCATCCATACTGCTACGGTACTGCCCATCAGCTTGCATAGTGACACGGAAGTTCTTACCAAACATGGTAAAATCATTCACGTACATCGAGCCCAAATTACCTTGCAGCGTTTGGAAAATAGAACCAAGTGATACCCCAAGTTGTTTGGCTTTTTCACGGTCAATATCCACATAGTAGTGCGGAACATTGGCACGGAACGTACTGAATGTGTATTGAATTTCAGGCTGTTGGTTGGCCGTTTGAATCACTTGATTCATTACATTCGCTAAATCCGTACGATTACGACCTAGCGTATCTTCTAACACAAATTCAAAACCAGAAGCTGCGCCCATCCCCGGAACCGCTGGCGCACCCATCGCGAAAATCACCGCTTCTGGTAATTCCATTGCGGCACGGGCATTGATACGATTCGTGATAGCGAATGACGAGTTATCTCCCTCCATGTCATTACGAACATCCCAAGGCTTTAATTTCACAAACAATGACGCGCCATTTGATGCAGCAGCACCCGTTAAGAATGCATAACCATTGGCAATAGTAACGCCATCAACACCCTGCTCTTGATTCAAGATCTCAAGCACTTTGGCTGACACCTCTTCAGTACGAGAAAGTGATGCGGAATCAGGCAACTGCACGTTAACCAGCAAGATCCCTTTATCTTCTTGAGGAACGAATGCCGTTGACGTATTTTTCGCAAGGTAAGTCACCGAGCCAAGCGCTACGGCAAAAAATACCATCAAGATCGTTGTTTTTCGAACAAAGAAACCCGCAATTTCACCGTATTTATTAGTAACTTTATCTAAACCACGGTTGAAGGCTTTAAACCAACGAGCCGTATTATCTCCACCTTGCTTTAGCACCAAAGAACACAGTGCAGGAGAAAGCGTTAACGCATTAATTGATGAGATAATTACCGCAATACAGATGGTTAATGCGAACTGGCGATACATGATTCCAGTAATACCCGGAAGCATTGCAACAGGAATAAACACCGCAAGCAAAACCAAAGTAGAGGTAATGATTGGGCCTGTTACTTCTTTCATCGCGATTAACGTGGCTTTTCTTGGGCTTAATGACGGATCACGCTTCATAATGGTATCGACGTTTTCGATAACCAAAATGGCGTCATCCACCACGATACCAATGGCCAAGATAAGGCCAAACAAGGTTACGGTATTAATGGTAAACCCGGTCATAAGCATCACAGCAAAGGTACCAATTAACGATACTGGGATTGCAACAACTGGAATTAGCGTTGCACGCGCACTGCCCAAGAACAGGTAGGTCACAGCAATAACCAATAGAATCGCTTCAATTAGGGTTTTTACTACCCCTTTAATCGATTCTGCAACAAACAGCGTGGTGTCATAACTGGTTTCATACGCCAAGCCTTCAGGGAAAGTCGCACTAAGCTTTTCAAGCATCTCCATTACCGCTTTTCCACTCTCTAATGCGTTGGCATCCGATTGCAGAGACAGCGTTACGATAGAGGCGTCTTTTCCTCTAAATTGGCCATTACCGTCGTAGAATTTCTTACCTAACTCAACACGCGCAATGTCTTTTAGATAAACTGATGACCCATCGTTATTTGCACGAAGTACGACGTTTTCAAACTCTTCAACTGATTCTAAACGTCCTTTTGTCACCAAGTTAAACTGCACATCTTGTGCACTGGCATAAGGCGCAGCACCAATTTTACCCGCCGCAACTTGTACGTTTTGTTCAGCTAATGCGGCATGAACATCAGAGGTAGTTAACCCTAAGTTGGTCATTTTATCTGGATCGAGCCAAACACGCATTGCGTATTCACCACCACCAAGTACACCAACTTCACTAATACCCGTAACACGAGCTAGCTGATCTTTAATGTTTAGGTTTACATAGTTAATTAAAAATTGGTCATCATACTTACCATCAGGCGAGTAGAAGTTCAGTACCATTAAAAGATCAGGAGAGCGCTTTTTAACCGTCACACCTACCATGCGAACTTCTTGTGGCAGTTTAGATTCTATTTGCGCAACCCGATTCTGAACGTTGACCTGAGCCATGTCAGGATCAGTGCCCACATCAAAGGTAACGTTAAGAGAGTACGACCCGTCATTGGCACTTTTTGAGGACATATAAATCATATCCTCAACCCCATTGACCGAGGTTTCTATCGGATCGGCAATGGCTTGCTCAACCACCTCTGCACTTGCCCCTGTGTAGTACGCATTAACGCTTACTGAAGGTGGACTTATTTTAGGGTATTCCGCCACAGGAAGAATAGCTAAAGAAATGGCTCCGGCAAGAGTGAGAATAATAGAAATAACCAGAGCAAACTTTGGACGCTGTATAAAAAATCGACTTAACATATTAAGACTCCGCGTTCTCTAGACGAACCTGAACGCCATTTCTTACACGTTGTAATCCTTTCACTAGCACTTGCTCATTCGCATCTAAACCAGAGCTGATAATCACCCCTTCTGGCAGTTGCTTACCCAAGGTAACATTGCGTCGTTCAACAATATTTCCTTCTGTCAGTACCATCACAAAGCTGCCTTCTAAGTCACTTTGCACCGCACGACGAGGCGTAACAATGACGTCAGTTGGTTTCTTTTCTCGTAGATTTACGTTGATATGCTGACCCGGAAGCAAGGTGAAATCAGGGTTTTGAACCAATGCACGAAGTGTTAACGTACCTGTGGTTTGGTCGATACGGTTACCAATGTAGTCAATCTTACCTAAATGATTATATTCTTTACCATTCTCAAGATTCAGAACGACTTCAACTTGGCTTGATGCGCCATCACCATCGCCTTTCACTTGATCGATCCCCATTAATAAACGTTCGCGCTCACTAATGGTAAAACGGGTGTGAATTGGGTTTAAACTCACCAAAGTAGTCAATACACCAGAAGCCGGTGAAACCAAATCACCGATGCTGACTTTACTGTCGCTAATACGTCCTGAAAATGGGGCGATAATGGTGGTGTAAGAAAGGTTAACTTCTGCCAATTTTAATTGCGCTTGAGCCGACTCAACTTGTGCTTCACCACTTAATAGTTGTGCGGTTAAGCCATCGAATTCAGCTTGGCTAATGTTGCCTTTAGGAAGTAGGTTTTTACCACGCTGGAAATCAAGTTGTGCTTTTTTTAATGCTGCATTCGCTTGAGTGATGCCCGCTTTGGCATTGGCTACTTGCGCTTCAAAGGTAGAAGGATCGATCTGAAAAAGTACATCGCCTTTCTCAACCATTTGGCCTTCTTTAAATGAACGAGACTGAATATAACCAGAAACATGAGCAACAATAGACGCATCTTCCATCGCTTCAATACGGCCAATATAAGTTTTACCTTGTTGATATTGAATAGACTCTACGGTATGGGTTGCTACAAGAGGGGCAGGAGGTGCTGTTTTTGTCGCTGCTTCATCACTGCAACCGACAAGAAAGGCCGCACTAATTAAAGAAGCAAGAAGAGTTTTTGATTTCATAAAATAACCATTTAACTGTCAAATTCTGTGTATTCTGACAGCTAAATGATTGAAATTATTAATGTTAAATCGCAGAGATTGTTACTGAATGTGTCTGCAATTTACGTTTAGTCAAATTTAGAAACGCTTTATAACTAACCTATTGATAGATAAAGAATAAAATCAGTATCTAAAAGCTTACAAATTTACATTAGCTTGGAATGTCCATGCCACAAAACGGCTGATTTTCTGACCTTGCGCCATATCAACTGTCTTAATCGTTTTAACACCTAATCGTGCAAGCTCTTGATGTAAAGCTTCTACGTTTTCTTTCTTAGAAATCAATGTCGTAAACCATTGAACTTGCAGTGCAAATTCACAACTCTCTTTTGCCATTTTAGTAATGAATGCTAATTCACCACCTTCACACCAAAGCTCTGCTTTTTGGCCACCGAAATTCAGTTTTTTCACGCCTTTTAATTCATTGTAAGCGTGACCTTTCTTCGATTTATTTGTCGCTAGATTCTGTTGTTTACGCTCAGACCCTGCTGTTGCTTCTGCTTCTGATGCATGGAACGGAGGGTTACACATGGTGAACGCAAATTCATCTTGTGGCTTGATAATACCTCTAAAGATATTCTCTTCATTTTTCTGCTGACGACACTCAATACCCTTCTTCAGACTTGGGTTATTGTTTGCAATAAACGACGCCATTTTAAGCGCTTGAAGATCAATATCAGAACCAACAAAGTTCCATTTGTATTCGCGGTGACCAATGATAGGGTACACACAGTTAGCACCCACACCGATATCTAAACCACGCACGTTTTTACCTGTTGGGATCTCACCGTCATTAGTGATTGCAAGTAAATCAGCAATGTTATGAATGTAATCTGCACGACCTGGGATTGGTGGGCATAAGTAACCTTCTGGAATATCCCAAAATGGTACATCATAGAAATGCGCTAACAGTGCTTTGTTCAATGCTTTAACAGCAAGAGGATCTGAAAAGTTGATTGATTCATTACCATATTGATTCGTTTCAACAAATGCTTTCAGTTCAGGAGATGTTGCAATCAACGCAGGAAAATCATAATTAGCATTATGTTTATTGCGAGGGTGCATCGGTGTTTTTGTAGGAGCAGATTTAGAGTGAGTCATGTAATTTTCTGATAATGAATAATAGCGGACATCATAGCTGATGTATGAATGAATTACTTAAAAAAATAGCCATGCTCTTAACGATATCATGGCTATTTATATTTCAACACGTACTTGTGTTTTGAGTTTGAAATGAAAAGTGATTAGAACGCTTGTGGTGCGAATCCTGTCATTTCTTTAAGTCCTAGCTCTTTGCCAAGCGCTGTCATTGGGTGAACAACGACTAAACCGCGAACCGATTTTTTCAGTTTACCCATATCAGCTTGCTCAGCTTTAGTAATAGCACGCTTGAACTCAAGGTTACGAACTTCAGTACCCTTGTTGCCCATTTCGTATTGCTGCTTACCTTTTAGCTTAGTGATTTTCTTTTCTAGTGTTTGAATTTCCTGCAAGAATTGCTTAACGACAGGCTTATCATCGCGCTTTTCTGCTGCCGCTAAACGGTTCTTACAACGATCTAGACGGTGATGAATTTTTTGCAGCTCTTCTTTTACACTCATGGAATTACCTTTGTATTGAAAATGGTGCGCATTGACGCTAACTGATAGTATACCCTCTATTAGAACAACGATCATAGGTTTATTACATGCTAACCATTTCAAACCAAGTCCAATTAGCCGATTGGGAAATTGAACTGACTGCGATTCGAGCTCAAGGTGCGGGTGGACAGAATGTGAATAAGGTCTCAAGTGCCATTCATCTTCGTTTTGATATTGCAAAATCAACGTTACCTGCCTTCTATAAAGAGCGTCTATTAAAAATGAAAGATAGCCGTATCACTAAAGAAGGCATTATCGTGCTCAAAGCACAACAATTTAGAACTCAAGAAAAAAATCGAGATGATGCGCTTGAGCGTCTAAAAGCATTAATATTATCAGCAGCAGAAACTCAAAAAGCGCGCCGAGAAACAAAACCAACACGCAGTTCTCAACGCAAACGAGTGGATAACAAAACCCAACGTGGCCAAACTAAAAGTATGAGAAAAAAGGTAGATTATTAATGAATTATCAGCAGACATTAAAAGAGGTATTTGGCTTTGACTCTCTAAGAGGTGGTCAACAACACGTTATCGAGAAGGTCCTCAATGGCCACTCGTCTGCGGCTATTTTTCCTACCGGCTCAGGTAAATCATTATGCTATCAGCTACCTGCTCTTTTATTGCCTAATCTAACCCTCGTAATTTCCCCTTTGCTTGCCTTAATGAAAGACCAAATTACGTTTCTTAAAAGCAAAGGTATTGCTGCTGCATCGATTGATTCGACTCAAACTCGTGAGGAGACTCAAGCGATCTTACAAGGGGTAAGAAATGGGGAGATTAATATTTTAATGATCTCTGTTGAGCGATTAAAAAACGAACGCTTCCGCCAGTTTATCGCTCAAATCAATATCTCTTTACTTGTTGTCGATGAAGCGCACTGTATTTCAGAGTGGGGCCATAACTTTCGACCTGATTATTTAAAGTTGCCACAAGATTGTGAAGAACTGAATATACCTCAAGTACTCCTATTAACCGCAACAGCAACGCCAGCGGTTATTGAAGACATGGGGAAGAAGTTTAACATTGCAAAAGAGAATGTGGTGATCACCGGCTTCTATCGCCCTAACTTAGATATCTCAATTATACCTGTAGAAGAAGAGCAGAAACGATCAGCACTGTTTGCCACCTTAAAACAAAAGCCAAATCAGGCAAGTATTGTTTACGTTACCCTTCAGCAAACGGCTGAAAATGTGGCTCAGTGGTTACAATCAAATGGTATTCAAGCCAAAGCCTATCATGCCGGACTAAAATACGACATTAGAGAATCTATTCAACACCAATTTATGAATGGCGATATTAATTGTATTGTCGCTACTATTGCTTTTGGTATGGGTGTGGATAAATCTGATATTCGCCAAGTCATTCACTTTGATTTACCTAAATCCATTGAAAACTACTCGCAAGAAATTGGTCGTGCCGGGCGAGATGGCAAGCTCTCATTTTGTACCGTTCTTGCCAATACCTCAGGTTTAAATGTATTAGAAAACTTTGTTTATGGTGATACTCCTGATAGAGAAGCGATTCAATATGTATTGGATGACATCTATAAGTCATCAGAAACGTGGGAAACTCAATTACTGCGTTTATCTAAAGACAGCAATGTTCGCCAATTGCCTTTAAAAACCTTATTGGTGTACTTAGAGCTAAAACACATCATTCAAGCAAAATACAGCTACTATGCTGATTATCGCTTTAAAACACTAATCTCTATTAATGACATTATTGCTAAGTTTCAAACTGAGCGTCAGCAATTTGTATCTACTATTTTTCAGTGTTCTCCAAAAGCCAAAACATGGCACACGGTTGATTTTGATGCATTGTGGATGGGTTACAGAGGTGAACGTAAACGTGTCGTTGCGGCATTGGATTATTTTCATGAGCAAGGTTGGATTGAACTGGAAAGTAAACAAGTCACAGAGGTTTATCAAATTCTAAACAAGGTAGAAAGCACCCATGTTTTAGCTCAAGAGCAGCACCAACTGTTTAAAAATAAAGAGCAGAATGAGATAAACCGAATTCATGCAATGCTCGATTTCTTTGAAACAAAGACTTGCCTCAGCCATGAGTTAGCACGTTATTTTGCCGATTTTAATGCACCAGAGAAATGTGGACACTGTTCAGCTTGTCGCTCTGAAGCGGCAGTCTTACCAAGAGGCTATACGCATTTCATTGCAGATGATGAACAAGTAAAATGGTGGTGCCAAGAGCTACAAAATAACAGTAAAGAACCGTTAGCCAACGCCGTTTTTGCTCGTTTTTTATGTGGTATTCCCACACCATTAACCACAAAGATAAAAGCCAACAAAATGGCTGGTTTTGCTAAATTTGAGTCCCAACCTTATTTCGAAGTTCTTGAATTAGTAGGGAAACTTAATGGGTAATTTTATATAATTGTGAATCGGTTTGCACTTACAACACTTAATCTAAACCCTATACGCTATAAGTGATAATATCCTCTCCAATATGCTATAAAAAGTTTCTTTGGAGAGAATATGATTGAGCAGTTCTTAATCTTATCGGATGACAAATCTACCGTACATTTTGTGATTCCTGAAAACATCGAATTACCCCACCTAATCGAAGCGCATCATATCCACCAAGCTTTAAAAAATATGGGGGTAGAAAAATACTATCTATTTGATAATGAAATAGAAAATATTATTTCTTCGATAAAAAAAGGAAGTATATCTGAGTTAAATGGTCTTCTCATTTCACAACGTTTAGATGCGCAGTTATCTATCGATATGCAAGAAGATGAAATGACCGCGACCATGACCGTAACTGGTGCTTATGGTGGCATACCATTACGCGGCCCATTAATAATAGAAGCATTAACAAATAAACATATTTTAAAGGGTATAAATAAAGATAACCTTAAAAATCTATTGTTAAAAAGCCAAGTTCTTAATCCAGGGGAAACAATTTCAAACATCATTGCTGTCGGCCAAGCACCAATAGCAGGACAAGATGCGCAGTTTAAGTCTCTTGTACCTAATATTCTAGAACGTATATTACAACCACAAGAAATGGATGATGGCCATGTTGATATGCGAGATCTAGGAGAAGTTATTAGTGTTAAAAAAAACACACCGTTAATGGAAAAAATCCCTGCCACACTAGGAAAAAACGGCCTTACAATAACAGGAAAAAGTATCATTGCGGCTTCTGGCATTGATTCTGATTTTCAGCTTTATCCAGGTTCTTCAATCTCTCCTTCTGATTCAAATATATTGATTTCCGATATCGATGGCTCGCCTTTAATTCATGCTTCTGGCGTTACGGTTGATAATCTTCTAACCCTAAAAAATGTGAATGCGACATCAGGCCACGTTTCATTTAATGGCAGTATTTTTGTTCAAGAAAACATTGAACCAGGGATGAAAGTATCAGCAGAAGGAAATATTACCGTTGGTGGCTTTATCGAGAATGCAGAGGTCAATGCTAAAGGTGATGTCACCGTGATGAATGGGATCATTGGACGGCCTGTCGCTGATGGAGAAGCTTTAATATGCCGCATAACAGCAGAAGGTAGAGTAACCACAAAACTCGCTCAAAATGCACATATAATGGCACACAACGATATTCATATTGCATTGCATTCAAATCACTGCGAACTTGAATCTCTAGGCTCTATTTTTGTTATCGATAAATCAGAAAAACACGGAACAATTAGTGGCGGAAGCGCTACAGCAAATGGCCTAATTAAAACAGCGAATCTAGGTATTGAAGGAGGCGCTTATACAAAAGTTCACGCTTTTCACGATTTCAGTAATCAAAAAGAAACTCTTCACTCACTACAAAAGCACTGTGATGATATCAATGCACAAATCATTAAAATTGAGCAGATAAATATTGAACGACAATCACCTGAATTAGCTGAAAAAATCCTTCGTTCAAAAGAAAAATCTAACCAAGATTTAAGTACTTTAAGAGCGACATTAAAAAAAGAACAAATCACGTTTAATTTAAACCTTAAACAAAATCATGTCTTTGTGACTAATAAAATTTTTCCACGAGTTGATATTCAATTTAATACGGAACATTTAGTGACAAAAAGAGAATACAGTCCAAGTAAGGTTTTTTATTCTGGTTATGAGATCGATATTGAACCTGTACTGATAAAGAAAAAATAAATGGATTTTTGTTTCTTATAAGCAAAAAAATAGTATTGGCAGTTACGCTCAATGCTATTTTTATCACATTATTTTATACAGATTATTGCTCTGCTAATACCATATTTTCTTCTTTGTTCGCTTTAAACACCATGACTGCACCGATGAATAAGAAAACCAATTGCAATAACATGATGCTCCCCATAGAGATTGCGCCCATGTAGCTAATGCTCGATACCATTGCACTTGCCGCTACACAGAACAACATTTGTAAGAAGTTAAGCAAACCAGAAGCAACAGCACTTCCTTCTTTAAAATCAATTAATGCGTTATTCACTACAATTGGGTACACCGCACCATTTGCCGCCGCTAAGAAGCAGAACGGAATGAGCATTGGAATGATTGATGATACATCCATTCTCCATGACACTAAGAAAACCGTAACCACACTCGCGATAGATAATTTTAAAATCCATGGCAGTACTTGTTGTGCATTAAAGCGTTCTAATGCCCAACGACAACCGTAACCACCAACGATAAAGGCAATAGTTTGTGGAACATAGCTTAAACCGATATCAGAACCTGAATAACCCATTTGAGTCATTACAAACGGTGACCCCGTTAACCACGCAAAGAAGATTGCTGAACTTGCTGCGTAAATTAACATATTTCCTGTGAATTTTTTTGACTTGATAACATCACGAAAAGTAATGGTTTTTCCTGATGTTGCTTGCTCTTGTTTTGGTTCTTTATCTGCAAACGTTCTTACTGCTAAGCCAACACCAATAATCGTTAATGTTACGAAGATCATTGACCAACCGTAGAACTTTTCAATCGCAGCACCTAATAAAGGAGCCAATGCAGGAGAAAGAGCAACTAATGGCATAATTGTCGCAAAAATACGCTGTGATGTTTTCGCATCGTAACGCTGAATAACCATTGCTTGCCAAATAACGTTAGCACTACAAGCACCCAGCGCTTGGAAGAAACGTGCAACTAATAGCATTTCGACACTGGTTGAAAATGAAGCAGCTAAACTACTGACTGCAAAAATGCTTAAACCAATGATCAGTGATTTTTTCGTTCCTAACTTTTGAGTTAATCGTCCGTAAAAAAGTTGACCAATCGCCATACCTAACAAGAAAATACTTAGGGTTAATCCAATCATATTTTCTGTCGTTGCTAAATCACCACGAATAATATCGAATGCAGGTAAATACATATCTGTTGCTAAAAAACCTAACATACTTAGGCCTGCAAGCCAGATATAAGGTATAGATTGTTTTTTGTTTTCCATGTTCTTCTCCAAAGCTGAACATTTTTAAAATTCGTTGCATTCTATGTGCTAGTTGCTACTCTTGTGAAACGATATAATTTGCACTTTGCATCAAATAGTTTGATGCGAATAAATAAACATCAGGTTTTTATGTTTTCATACCACGAATTAATCACTATTGAGTCCGTTGCACGATTAGGCAGTTTTAGCCATGCGGCAGATGAGTTACATAAAGTACCTAGCGCGATCAGCTACACCATAAAGTCTGTAGAAGAGCGCTTAAATGTATGTTTATTTACTCGCTTACACCGTAAAGTCGAACTAACTGCCGCCGGAACCTATTTTGTCGAGCAAACAAGAAAACTCCTTAAAGAGATGGAAGACATTCGATTTAACACTCAACGAGTGGCAAACGGCTGGCAACAAAGTGTGTCAGTTGCTTTAGATAATGTCGTTCGTGAAAATGGGGTAAACCAGCTCGTTCGAGACTTTTACGCCACCTTTCCCGATATTGAGCTTCAACTAACCATGGAAGTGTTTAACGGTGTGTGGGATGCCTTAATGACGGGTCGTGCCGATATTGGTATTGGTGCAACGGCAACCATTCCGATTGGTGGTGATTTCTCATACCGTCCTATGGGAGAGCTCGCCTGGGAATTTGTGGTTGGCCTTAATCATCCATTAGCGGCTTATGAAGACCAAATCCCACATTCCGAGTTAATTAAATATCCTGTAATTTGCTTAGAAGACACCTCTCAGATATTACCAAAACGCTCGACATGGCAGTTAGATAATCAACGTCGCCTTATCGTTCCCAATTGGCACAGTGCTGAACAGTGTTTTATTGATGGTTTAGGCGTTGGTGTTATGCCAGCTCATAGAGCCAAAAGATTATTAGAAACCGGTCAAGTAATGAGTAAGAAGATAGAAAATCATATTGACCCGAGTCCATGTTGCCTTGCTTGGAACAATAACAATCAATCTATAGCCATTCAGTGGTTGTTAGATTATCTCGGTGATACAGAGAAACTTAATACTGAATGGCTAAAAGAGACATAAAAATGCCGATGAACTGATGATCATCGGCATTTTTATTTATTCATTAAGATCAAGCCAAGATCATGGCGCTAATCGGTCGATCTCCCAGTTATCTTGATCTTTACTGTATAGGAATCGATCATGAAGCCGATGATCTCCACCTTGCCAAAATTCAATTGATTCAATATTCACTCTAAAGCCGCCCCAAAACTTAGGAACAGGGATCTCCCCTTTAGCAAACTTCTGTTTAAGCTCTAGATATTTACCTTCAAGAGCTGAACGTGCCGTTAAGCGACTGCTTTGTTTACTTGCCCATGCTGCGATTTGGCTTTCTTTTGGCCTTGAGGTGAAATATTTCATATTTTCAAGTGCGCTTAGTTTCTCAGCCGTCCCTGTAATGTGAACTTGACGCTCAAGAGTGTGCCAAGGAAAGTGCAGAGAAATTTTACTATGGTCTTCCAAATGCTGTGCTTTACGAGATGCAAGGTTGGTATAAAAAACAAACCCTGTCTTATCAAAATGCTTCAATAACACGATACGTTGAAATGGTTGTCCATTTTTATCCACAGTAGCAACGGTCATCGCGGTTGGATCAGTCAATTTTGCTTCTACCGCTTGTTTTAACCAGAGTTCAAATAGATCTACTGGCTCTTGTGGTAAATCAGCTCTACGTAAGCCTCCAAGGCTATAATCACGACGAATATCTTCTAATTCCATGTAAATCTCACTTCGACTTGTTTGTTGAAATTGTGCTCTTTTGAGCGCCCTTAAACAAGGGAAAAATAAAAAGGGCCCAAAATAGGCCCTTAATTTAAGGTAAGATCCACTAATTAAGTAATATCATCTAATTTAAACATCTGATCATTCAATAGTTTTGTTAGTACTTCTGATTGATTAGAGAAATCTGCATTCTCAAGACCAAATGAAGCCACTGCTCCTTCAACGACGATGTCATGCTCATTTCCACTGTCATCTGTAATCGATAGTGTTAGATCGTCTCCATCCTCTGATACTGTAATATGAGAAAGAAGATCTCCCATATTTATAACATCATCATCGCCACCGATAATTTCAGTTAGGTCAATTAAGTCCTCACCTACAGTAAAGTCTTTGATGGTGTCTGTACCGTTATCTAAACTATTATCAACACCTTGGTCAACCCACTTAAAGATATCTTCCCCTGTTCCACCAGTAAGAATATCGTCACCAAGTCCACCTATTAAGATATCGTTACCTGAGCCACCATCAAGAATATCATTACCGCTACCACCGCGAAGACCGTCATTATCATTACCTCCGTTTAGGTAATCGTCGCCTTTACCACCAAACATAATATCAACGCCATTTTGACCAAAGATCTTGTCATTACCGTCACCTCCATGGCCAAGATCAAGATAAGCATTACTGTCAGCAGATATGTTTTTAAATGATCCTGATTCAACTCCATCCTGAAGATGACTTAAATCACTCCCTTTACTAAAAATATTTTCAACTACATTTTGAGCATTTATAAGCTTAGGATCATCAGGGTTAACATCAAATCCCCCTGCATGACTATCTCCTAGGTAAATTATATCGTCACCAGAGCCTAGGTATATATCATCACCAGCAGCACCAGCGTCTACAATTAATCCAGATTGTGTATCATTTTTGTCAAACATTACATTTGGCTTCCCTGACCCTGAAGAAGCCCATATGGTATATTCATGTTCCGTCCCAGCATGAACAACTTGAACAGAGTCAACTAAATCACCTTCTGAGTTAACGTCTTCATCAACATTTGGAATATCTGTTACTACCCAGTCAATGATTTGAGCTTCACTTCTAGCTTGGTCTCCATTACTCGTCTCTGTAGAAATAGCAACAATTGACACCGAAAGCTTACCGGTATAACTCAATGGCAATTGGATTTTAGCTGTTGATAATTGATCTGCTGTTAGCTCAACTATTCCATTATTAATTGGAATTAGTTCGTCACCCACTAAGATCACCGCATCCGATGGTAGGTTTGATAATTCATAACTTAATGTCTCTGAACCATCTGTATCTGTTAGCTCGCCACCAATGTATTCACTTAATATGATGTCAGTTACAAATCCATTATTACCAAATGAAATATCATTCACTTCTTTAATAGTTAATTCAGGAACATCTGCAACAGCATCAATATTGATTGTTACTGTAGCTGTATCTGTGCCGCCATTTCCATCACTGATGGTGTAATCAAAAGTAACGTCACCACTAAAGTTTTCTGATGGCTTAAATTCAATTTCACCATCATCATTAATCGAAACAGTTCCATTAGTTGGGTTTGATACACCTACGATTGTTAATTCGTCTCCATCAACATCGGTATCATTTCCTAATAAGTCTTCTGGCGTAATAGTGACAATGTTATCTTCTGTTGCCAAACTACCTTGATGTGATAACGGATAATCACCTAAATCTTTATATTCGATTAATTGATTATTTTCATCAAACTTTCCTAGCTCAATAGAAAGCTCACAAGCACCACCGTGATCCCAATAAACAATTTCAATCTCATGGAATCCAGGAGTATCTATGTCAAAATAAATATGACCATCTTCTCCAGGAGTTGTTGTTGAAGAACTTTGATTTCCATCATACTGAGCAACAATAACGCCATCGATTTTAATTAAATAACCATCATCTGCAGTTACTTTAAAGCCGTATCTTCCTGGTTCTAGATCAACTTGACCTTCAATATGCAAAATTGCATCAGTAGAATCGCCTGGATCACTCGATAAGGAATCAGCATCAACACCTAAGAAATCTTGCAATGTATCATCTTCGCCAAGATCATTAGCTTCACGCTCATAATCTAATTCTTTCGCTATAAAACTGGCATCAGGATCATTACCATTAATAAACTCAAGTACCTGTTCTATTGATGATAAATCATTACCATCTTTATCAGGTCCTCTGTCGTTATAACCATAGTAACTTCCAGCTAAACCATCAAAAATAAGGGTGTCATTTACTGCATCAGGGGCTGAGTTTGATTCCATAACTGCCTTATCAGAATCTGAGAAAGTTTGTCCTTCATAACTCATACTTGCATCTGCGTTAATGCTTTCACCATGTTCTGGAACATCAACTTCACGAGTTACAGTACCTAACTCTATGTCAGCTTCCGTTAACGCGTAAGGTTCTGCATTACCATCAATAGTGATCAATAAAATCATTCCAGCTACAGCTGCTGGAGGCAAAGTAAATGTTGCGGTTACTTTTCCTTCTAGCTCTGATTTATTAATAACGCCATCATTGTTTTTATCGTCAACTATAGTAACTACTGGTTTGAATAAATCTGATACAGACTGAGCATCTTCTTTATCTTTAAATTCAAATTGTTCGAAGTCACGGAAGATGTTTGTATCACTCTCTTTATCAACAATAACAATTTCACCGTTTTCATTAAGGCTAACTTTACAATCAGATAAATTTGAGTCTAATACTGCTGTATCTGTTCCTGCACCACCATCAACAACCACTCGATCATTTTTATCATCATCGTTTAAATTGAAGGTGTCGTCTCCCTTACCTAGTAATACGTAATCATCATAGTCATCTGTACCACTAAATGCACCGTGAGCATAATGAGATTGTTCAGAAGGAAGGCTTACATTACCATTCTCATCTGTTTGCGCGACGCTAAAGAATTCATTATCACCGACTGGGGTTTCTGATAAGTCAGAAATATCAAATGTCCAGTTACCATCACTATCTACGGTTATAACTGTAGAAGAATTAACAACGTTATTATCTTCATCATAAATAGTAATTGTTGCTCCCGGCTCACCAGTACCGTGTAATGTCACCGTTGAGTAATCACTCGCTGCTGAGTCGTCGGTTATGTTTGTAATTGCAGGAGGGTTTGGTGCGACTGTATCTTTCGCTACATCATCTTTCGCGGTCGCTACGTGGCCATCGCTGTCGGTGAACGTCGCATTTGCCGTTAAGGTGCCATCCGCCAGCGTTTTCACGTCTACGTCATTAATAGTGTAAGTGCCATCGTCGTTCTGCGTCACCGTATAACCACCATCGATTGTGGCCGTGCCATTACTATTCAACGTCACGTTCAACGTGATGTCGTTTGCTGTGTCACCATCTTCATCACTAATAACCACTTGCGCTGTGCCTGAACTCACGCCCTCACCGAAGCTCACCGTGATGTCTGCGTTTTCTGTGCCACTGATAAGCTCGGCCTCATCACCCGTATTATCCGTGATACTCACCGTTGGTTGAGTAATATCATTACCTGGCTCATCAATGTCTTCACCATAAGTCGTATCAACCTCAGCACGGTCTGAGCCTTCCACGGACTCATTGCCTGCCGCGTCAACAATAATCGCGTCAACCTTCACTGGCGTACCATCTACGATGGCACTTGCTGGGATAGAAACCACAACTTTGCCACCCTCATCGAACGTTGCATCCGACAGTTTGATTGTTTGTAGCTCACCGCCATTAATTGAAATAACTAGGCTATCTGCGGTCAGATCTGTGCCTTCTGGCAGCTCAATACTCGCCGTAACACCCGCGTCTTTTTCCGCCGCATTGATGGTGTCATCATCGCCAGAATCGATAAGAACCGTTGGTGCTACATCACCGCCGTTGTCGCCTTCACCATCACCTGGTGCCACCAAATCAACGTCTGCCGTATCGCTGCCCGTAGCTGACTT
>NZ_JARACR010000029.1:0-47905 GCF_028765505.1 Aliivibrio sp. A6
CCTGATGTATGATGTTGCTATTGATCAAGTTTTTTATTAAATTCAAAAATAATGAAAAAGAAAAACACAAGTTAAAGAATGAAGCACATACGGATTTTTTAACTGGCTTAGTAAATCGACGTGGATTAGAGCAACAGATAAAACAAATGCAAGCTAATTTAGCGCCGATGTATGGCTCAGTTGCTATTTTTGATATTGATTACTTTAAGAATATCAATGATAAGCATGGGCATGATATTGGTGATGAATTTATATTATTAATGCCGGAAACTGATTTAATAAAAGCAAAACGATTGTGTGAAGAGTTAAGAAAATCCGCATCAAAAGGAAAGCATCAAAGTAAAGGTATCAGCATTGGCATCACGATGAGCATAGGGCTTGTTGCGTATACTGAAATTCAGAATATAAAGAAAGCGATAAGTTGTGCTGATGAAGCGTTATATAAAGCCAAAGAGCAAGGGCGAAATTGCGTGTGCATCTTGTGATGTTTTTTTGTCAATTCTCTATTGATATCTCATTTGAATGATGCGCTATTTTACTTGAACATCAAAGTAGAATAAAAAGTGATGGAAATCACAAATGCTGCTATACTCCCCCTAAATTTGAAAAGCTGGACATATGGGCCAGTTTTTTTATGTCTATTTGAATAACTAATTGGAATGTACTGTGCTATCAACTGCTAACATCACAATGCAATTTGGCGATAAGCCACTATTTGAAAATATTTCTGTTAAGTTTGGTAACGGTAACCGTTACGGTTTAATCGGTGCTAATGGCTGTGGTAAATCTACCTTTATGAAGATTTTAGGTGGGGAATTAGAGCAGTCTGCCGGTACAGTTTCAACTGATCCTAATGAGCGTATGGCTAAATTAGGCCAAGATCAGTTCGCATTTGAAGAATTCACAGTAATTGACACTGTTATCATGGGTCATAAAGAACTGTGGAAAATCAAAGAAGAGCGTGACCGTATTTATTCTTTACCAGAAATGTCTGATGAAGATGGCATGCGCGTTGGCGATTTAGAAACTGAATTCGCAGAGATGGACGGCTACTCAGCTGAAGCTCGTGCGGGTGAACTTCTATTAGGTCTAGGTCTTCCAGAATCACAACACTTTGGCCTAATGAGCGAAGTTGCTCCAGGTCTTAAAGTTCGTGTTCTTTTAGCACAAGTTCTGTTCGCAGAACCAGATATCATGCTTCTTGATGAACCAACGAACAACTTGGACATGCACACCATTGCGTGGTTAGAAGACGTTCTTCTGGCTCGTAATTGCACAATGATCATCATCTCGCATGACCGTCATTTCTTAAACGCAGTATGTACACACATGGCTGATGTAGATTACGGTGACATTTGTCTGTTCCCTGGTAACTACGACGAATACATGACTGCAGCAACGCAAGCTCGTGAACAACTTCAAGCAGATAACGCTAAGAAGAAAGCGCAAATTGCTGACTTACAAACGTTCGTAAGCCGCTTCTCTGCAAACGCATCAAAAGCAAAACAAGCAACGTCTCGTCAGAAACGTTTGGATAAAATTGAACTAACAGAGATTAAAGCATCAAGCCGTCAATCTCCTTTCATTCGTTTTGACCAAGAAAAACCACTTTTCCGTAACGCATTAGAAGTTGAAGGTCTAAAACAAGGTTACGGCGAAAACATTTTAATCAATGGTGTAAACCTAATGGTTGAAGTGGGTGAGCGCATTGCAATCATCGGTGAAAATGGTATCGGTAAATCAACGTTCCTAAATACATTAGCGGGCGAGATGGAACCAATGTCAGGCATGGTTAAGTGGTCTGAAAATAACAACATTGGTTTTTACGCACAAGACCACGGCCATGATTTCGCTGAAGATCTAAATCTATTAGATTGGATGGGGCAGTGGAAACAAGAAGGCGATGACGAGCAAGTGGTTCGCGGTATTCTTGGTCGCATGCTTTTCTCTCAAAGTGATATTAAGAAATCAGTAAAAGTGATTTCTGGTGGTGAGCAAGGTCGTATGTTATTTGGCAAGCTAATTATGCAAAAGCCAAACATCCTATTAATGGATGAACCAACAAACCACATGGACATGGAATCAATCGAAGCATTGAACTTGGCGCTAGAGAACTACAAAGGTACATTAATGTTTGTATCTCATGACCGTCAGTTTGTATCTTCAATTGCAACACGCATCATCGAAATCACAAAAGATGGCGTGAACGATTTCCACGGTACTTACGAAGAGTACCTAGCAAAACAAGGTCTAAAAGGCTAATTCAGAAACCTAATATTCTGGATAACAAATAAAATGGAAGACTAGAGATAGTCTTCCATTTTTTATGTCTGTGGTAAGTGAATTTCAGTTACTTCAACGTAAGATTATTTAGTAAATACGTTAAACTCTGGAATAGTTGCACGTCCACGTAGTGCTAAGAACTGAAGAAACTGTTTAGGTGTATGCGTAATTATTTTCTCAACGGGAAAGTCTACAGTATCAATAAGTAATTCTACCTTTTCAAACTTACCAATATCCGCACAAAAATGCGCATCACTTCCCGTAGTGATATAAGCGCCTAGATCTTTCGCGACTTGGGCAATGTTATAACAACGGTCAATACTACCAATACGACTCCCCCCTTTAAGCGAGGTATTGTTGATCTCTATAGCGACGTTGTTATCAACCGCACATTGTATGACTTCTTCAAAATTAAAATCAAAATTTGGATTACCCAAGTGGCCTAAGGCATCAATTCGACCTGATTCTATAATCTTGATTAATGCCTGAGTGTGTACTAACTTATTTATAGGAGGAAAAACAGGTTCATGGAAACTAGCAATAACCCAATCAAGGTTTTGATCTACAGAGAGGGGGATGTCTATATCACCTTGAATATTACAAATATTAACTTCACAGCCTCTTATGATGGCAACACCGTGGAGAAAACGAGGTAACACTCTCTGATTACTAAAAAACCAGTAATGAGGAGCACCTGGCATAGAAGAGGCGTGATCAGTCGTGCAAAACATTGGTAAACCAAGCTGAGAAGCTGAAAATGCATTTTCACTGATGGTGCTATAAGCATGACCACTAGCGTAGGTATGGGTATGAGTATCTACTTGAATGCGCATTAGTTTTCTCCTTTAAACTATAATGCGATCAGTATACTAATTTTTGCAACTTTTAGCTTTGACATTTGTCTGACAAAGCGTAGGAAAAAGATAAGTAACATTCATGGTGTTGATGAAAGTGTTAAAAAGAATGAGGTTTGTAATGATGAATGCAGAAACTTTAAAAGTTGAATTAAATCAGCTAACAGTCTATCAATTACGAAACCTTCAGCATGCGGTAAATAAAAAGCTGAAGGAAAAAACATCAGTAAAAATTGAGTCAAGTAATGAACTATTAACTGATGAAGAACTAGATATGTTAGCTGAAGTTATGAAAAACTAACCCACAAATAACCAAACAGCGACACCAATCATCAAACTGCCTGAAATTCGGTTCATTATTTTCACGTTATTGGAATGACCAAGTACGCGTTTAAGACCTTTACCGCCAACGGCATAAAGTGTCATACATAAGAACTCACAGATTAAAATAATAGATACAAGTGCAATTAATTGCGGTGCAATGGCATTACTTCCGTCAATAAAGGGTGGCAGTAGAGAAACCATAAATGCCCAACCTTTCGGGTTAGCAATTGCCGTAACAAAACCTTGAACCACTAAATCCCAATCTTTTCCTTTTGGCGCTTCCGTAGCCTCTCCAGTCATAGCAAGCTTTCCTTTTGAACGCCACATTTGAACGCCGATATAAGCAAGATAACTAGCACCTACCGCTTTAAACGCAGTAAATAACCATGGATAATTAAGCATTACTGCTGCCACACCTAATACTGCTGAAACAGCAACAATAGCTACGCCAACGAGCTCTCCCATCATCATCCAAAGTGTGCGTTTATAACCGATGCTCATTCCTAGACTAAGTGCTAATGTCATGCACATGCCTGGAGTAACAGAGACGAAAAAAAAGGTAGGGACAAAAGCCCATAAAATAGTCGTATTCATTCTGATTAATAGATAAAAAGTACAGAAAAACAGAGTACGGAAATTAAAGTGAAATGCAATGTAAATGTTTACACTATAATGTTAATTTTATTAATAGTGTTATATGAATCAACGTAGTTTATTTTTTAAATAGCGAATAAAAAGCTGTGTTCGAGTGTGTTCATAATCTAAAGTTGGGTAGTAAGCATTGACCGATATGTGATCGGTTGTCATCTCAGGCAAGACCGAAACTAGATTACCCGAGTCAATGTCATCTATTAGCATTTGCTTACTGGCTAATAAGATCCCCATTCCTCGCTTTGCGGCATGAAATAAAGCTTCTGGATTTGTTGTGGCAAAATTTCCTCGTAAAGTAACCCGTTTACCATTCGCCAGTTTTATCTCTCGTACCGGTCGTTCGCCCCAAATCAACATATTATGACGTTTTAGTTCATCGACATTATTTGGTAAACCATGCTTAGCGATATATTCTTTTGAAGCAAAAAAACCAGAGTGATGTTCAAAAAGAGGCGTAGATTTATAACTAAAGGTATTGAGTTGTTCTAGCTCACGACTGATAAAAACATCGACATTATTTTCAGGCACTTGCCCTGGCAGGGTTGTGATCAACTGAACTTTAATCTTTGGGTAAGTTGCTAGAAATTCATCCAAATATTTGATGATAAATTTAGACCCGACAGCAAGCGTTGCTCCTATTTTTAATAACCCTGTTGGTGTCTGGTTGATAGCGCGAGTTTCATCAACTAAATGCTGCCATTGGTCCAATTGTAGCCGGGCACGTTGATAAAATAGAATGCCCGCTTCAGTTTGATGAACAGATCGAGTCGTTCGAGTTAATAACTGCACTCCAACCCGATCTTCAAGCCAATTGATGCGTTTACTAATAGCAGAACCTGAGGTGTTCATTTGAAAAGCAGCGGCATTAAAGCTGCCTTCCTCTACTACTTTTATGTAACTTCTAACGCACTCTATCCAATCCATGATTAATTCCTATTAGGACGCAATGTGATTCCTCTAGTTGCTATTATCAATAATATTGATTGAATGTAAACTGGCTAAATGAATAAAAATAAGACACAAACGCTGCCATCAGGTCGCTTAAATAAAACGCCATTACTTCTTGCTATGATGATCATTGCGACGGGGCAAGTCGGCGTGAGTATTTATTTGCCATCCCTTCCACTAATAAGCCAAGATCTTGGGGTTTCGTCTTCTGATGCTCAACTTCTCGTCACGCTTTTTTTAGTTGGCTTTGGTGGTTCACAGCTGTTTTATGGCCCTTTGTCTGATGCACTTGGACGACGGCCAATATTTATTTTAGGGCAGGGGATTTATTTGTTAGGGACATTTGTCTGTTTTGCTATGACAGATAATTTTACCGCGTTAGTGTTTGGTAGATTACTTCAAGGCCTTGGAGCGGGCAGTGCATCGGTACTTGGTCGAAGTGTGTTAAGGGACAGTTACAGTGGACATCACTTAACCAAGGCAATGTCTTATATTTCGATAACTGCGTCTATATTGCCGATACTTGCGCCGGTAATTGGAGGTTGGATCGCTTGGCACTTTAGTTGGCAATGGGTATTTGGTTTTGTGCTTATTTATTTAATGAGCATTTTAACTATTGGTTATTTTATCTTGCCAGAAACCTTGCCGTATAAGCCCGAGAAGTTCAGTATCCTTCAAACATTACGAGACTATGGTTCTTTATTTGGTAATGCTCAAGTGATCTCAAGTGCGAGCTTAAACTGGGTGAGCTATTTAAGTAGTTTGGTTTCGGTCTCTTTATTGCCCTTTTTGCTTCAAGATGGGTTAGGGCTTACTGCGGCTGAATATGGAGAAGTGATGATTATCCCATCTGCAGGGCTCATGATCGGTAGCTTTATTCTCAATAGCTTAAATAAACGTTGTAGTGTTATTCAATTGATGGGAATAGCGCTCGGGATAATGACAATATCAGGCTTATCATTGGTGTTTTTTGAAACCTCACTGTTTTCACTGGTTTTTGGATTCACATTACTCGCAGTAGCTCAGGGCATTTCATTCCCACTCTCTATTAATTTATTACTGGCTCCACATACTAAAAAAGTAGGGACAATCTCGGCCTTATCAGGCTCTGTTCAAATGTGCTTAGCGGGATTACTTGGCGGTTATTTGGTGAAGGACTGGGTGACTGATCAAAACAGTTTAGGTTTCTTTTATTTACTGATCACAGTGATCATGCTCGTTGTTTTATTATGGAATAAGCAAGTTCAATCTGATAATAATCAATAAAATCAATTTACTACAGGTTCTTTAGTGAAGAGTTCTGGTTTTCTTAATCTAGATAAAAGTAATCTGATGTTTAATTTTGCAAAAGTAAAAATAACCAAAGCTATATATTGAATTTTTAATTTAATGTGAAGTAAAGCACTGTATAGTTTGATTTATCAGCATTTCTGCATAAATAATAAAGATGTAAATCATTTGTTAACTTACTGCAGGGGGCATCATGTTACATTCACACGGTACAACATTGCAGCTGACACAATTAAGTCATGCTGCGGTTCATCAACTCGCACCTTCATTTTCTGGTTTGCCTAAAACGTTACACGCTGATGGTAACTTTCGCTTAAGACGTTATTCCGTTATTCGAATGGTAAACGAGAAAGTGGTAGAAACAAATAAACATAACTTTGTGCAAAGTGAAGAGATTAACCATTACCAAGGTGATGTCATTCGTGAGTTTGAAGGCATTGAAAGTGATATTTTGCACAGTGAAGGCATGGCTGAAATGTGTCAGGTCTTTATGGAGCTTAATCATTTACCAAATGGGCAAGAGATTGAAATACATCAAATGCGCATTGCCGCGATTTATGAAGAAACTCAAATTGCTCCAGAAGGCGTTCATCAAGATGGTTTCGATCATATCGCGTTGATCGGTATTGATCGTTCAAATATCGAAGGAGGAGAATTACTTGTATACAAAGACTCAAACGAAGATCCGTTTTTTAGAAAAATTTTAGAAGATGGTGAAGTCGCTATGGTTGATGATAGAAAACTATGGCACAACGGCAAGCCAATTCGATTGATAGAACAAGGTCATGAAGGGCATATGGATGTATTTGTATTAACCGCAAAGGATAACCTTGATGACTTTCACGCCTGAGCAAGCCCGTTCACAATTTCCATCTTTAGCGCAAACAACTAATGAGCTTCCGGTTGTATTTCTAGATGGCCCGGGAGGCTCTCAAGTGCCTAATTCTGTATTAGCAGCAATGACAGAATACCTTGGTTATTCTAACTCCAATCTAGGCGGGCATTTTTTTTCAAGCCAAATAACGAATAATGTAATGGATACTGCTCGCTCTTCTTGTGCTGCGTTAGTAAATGCACCAAGCAGTAGCAATATTGTTTTTGGGGCGAATATGACTTCGTTGACGTTTCAGCTAAGTCGAGCGATAAGCCGAGAATGGAAAGCGGGAGATGAGATTATCGTTACGGCATTGGATCACTATTCGAACGTATCTAGTTGGCAGCAAGCCGCAGAAGATAAAGGGGTCATTGTTCACCAAGTTCGAGTTAATACCACTGATTGCACGTTAGATATGGATCATTTTTATTCGCTGCTGTCTGATAAAACCAAGTTGGTTGCCACGACATTCGCTTCTAATACCACAGGCTCTTTAGTTGATGTGAAGTCGATGACTAACGCTGCACATGGTGTTGATGCGATGGTGTATGTTGATGCGGTTCACTACGCCCCTCATCATTTAATTGATGTGCAAGATCTTGATTGTGATTTTTTAGCCTGCTCAGCGTATAAATTTTTTGGCCCCCATGTCGGTATTGCTTATGTGTCTACCAAATGGTTACAAACGCTTTCGCCATATAAAGTTGAACCCGCCACAAATATAGGACCAGGCCGATTTGAGACGGGCACACAAAGCTTTGAAGGGCTGGCTGGCGTTACAGCAGCTATTGAGTATTTGGCTCAATGGGGAGCAAAAGAGGCGAGTTTACGAGAAAGGCTTATCTCTAGTTTTATTCAGTACGAGCAACATGAATTAGCATTGACGCACTATTTTTTAAATAAATTAGAGAGTAGGCCTTGGATTTTATTGTTTGGTATTAGTGATCCTGAAAATTGCATTAATCGGACACCAACGTTTGCTATTCGATTTCAAGACCATACACCAGAAGTAGTAGCTAAAGAATTAGGTTTGCATAATGTGTGTGTATGGAATGGGCATTTTTATGCGCTTGGCTTAGTTAAGCAGTTAAATCTAGAAGCGTATGGGGGTGTTGTTCGGATTGGATTTATGCATTACAACACCGTCGATGAAATAGACTACTTATTTTCGTTATTAGATGCACTGGCATAAAACGCAGCAATGTCTTTTAAATCTTGATCATTGAGTCGTTGCAACTGGGCCTTCATCATTTGTGCTAGGGGGCCCTTTCTTTCGTCATTTTGATACGATTTCATTGAGCTATATAAATACATTTCATTTTGCATATCTAAATTAGGGTAGCTTGAGTTCATCGCCTTTCCTGTTTCACCATGACAAAAAATACAGCTTGGCGCTTTTAATTTACCTTTAACAGGATCACCTAATGTATTTGCGTAAGTGGTGTTTGAAGCGCAAAGCAGGGCAATCAAAATCCATTTAATCATTATCGTTAGCTTTTACTCATATTAATGTTAATTTTCATATTAAGTTATTGTTGATGCATGAACAATGAAAAGTGTCAGTTTTTTAGCTATATTTACTACTAAATCACATAAGCTAACATCTTGTTTCTTTGATAGAAATGAATTTAATTGTCACCATTGTTTTTATTTGAGAGTGAGCTTTGAATTCTGTGTATTAATTCAAGATATAACAAATAAAAACGGTCTATAGTTTACAGAGTGATCCAAATAGTAATCTCTTCCGTAGTAGTCTTAAATTATTATGGAGGTAGATATGCAAACTCAGCACATAGAAGTGAGCAGTCGATTGAACTCTAGTTATAAGCCGATACAAAATGAAGAGGATGTCGCCAAGCTAGATTCTTGGTTAAATCTGGTGGGTGAAACTCAAGATAAAGTGGCATTTTCACAGTTATTTTCTTGGTTTGCGCCCAAGATCCGCGCCTACGGAATTAAAAAATTTAATGATCCAACCTTAGCTATGGATTTGGTTCAAGAAACCATGACGTTAGTGTGGCGAAAAGCGGCTTTGTTTAATCAGACCAAAGGAAATGCATCAGGGTGGATTTTTACCGTAATGCGAAATCACAGTTTTGATATGTTACGTAAAATGCAATCAAATAAGGAAGATACAATCAGTAGTGATTTATGGCCACTATTTGATAAGCAAGTAGAAACAAAAGAAACCGATTGGTTAGAGTCAAAACAGTTACATCGTTTAGTAGGTTTGCTACCACAGGCACAAAGAGTGGTTGTTGAAGGTCTGTATATTCAAGGATTAACTCAACATGAACTCTCAGAGCACCTAGGTCAGCCCATAGGGACGATAAAATCCAGACTACGCCTAGCATTGAGTAAATTAAGACAGGAGTATGAGAATGACTAATATTACTTACCATCCAAGCGATGAGCTGTTGCGTTCTCATGCCAATGGCGAATTACCGGAGTCTCTTTCTGTTGCGGTGTCTCTACATTGTGAGTTGTGCTCAGAATGTAAAAACAAGGTTGAGGCTATCAGCCAAGAGTTAGCAAAAATGACATGGCAAAGTAACAGCCAGACTATGTGCACAGAAAGTAATGAACCAACGGTTGATTATACAACAATGTTGGAAAGCATTATGCAATTAGACACAGACGATTCTTATCTTATGTCTACACCGACATATCATGTCTCTATTGCTGATAAAACATTTGAAGTACCGTATTTATTGCATCGATATGATGACTTGAAATGGAATCAATTAGGCGCAGTGAGTCGTGCTCGTCTTATTGAAGAGCAAGACACACGATCAAATCTATTGCATATCGCTGCAGGAGGAGAGATCCCAAATCATACCCATAAAGGGTTTGAGTTGACCTTACTACTTGATGGCAGTTTTCAAGACGAATCTGGTCATTATCAAAAAGGTGATTTCATCTGGTTAGACGCCTCACATGAACATAGCCCCAAAACGACTGAAGGTTGCTTGTGTTATACGGTTCAAAATGCTCCGCTTCATTTTACAAAAGGATTAAGTAAATTATTTAATCCCATTGGTGGCTTATTGTATTAATGGTCACAGGAAGTGAACCATTTTATCAGTGGTTACGTATCTATAAGTAACTAATTACTGATAAAGGTATTGGCAGTGAGCATGAATTAAATAATGGCTCACTGCACTAACACAAGGACGCACATGATGATCTATTCTCCTTTTGTTGAAAGGTTCATAAAACTATATGGAGATCTAAATAAACAGACTCTTCATTATTTAGCTGAGCTTTATTCACAAGACATCCAATTTATTGATGCAGTCCATGAAATCAATGGATTAAACGATCTCGAAAGTTACTTTGAACATTTATACAGTAATTTGAAAGAGTGCCATTTCCATGTTCACCATGTTGTTGAAAAAGAAACCCCAACAGGAGGGGAAGCCTCTCTTTTTTGGACGATGCGCTATATTCATCCTAAGATAAATAAAGGAGAGCAAATCACGGTTGAGGGAACAACGCTCATAAAATTCACCGACAAGGTGCACTACCATCGTGATTATATTGATATGGGACAGATGCTTTATGAGCACCTTCCAATTATTGGCCCAATGGTGAAATTCATCAAAAAGAGGGTGCAATCATGAAAACAGTTTTAATTACAGGGGCAACGTCAGGCATAGGTTTATCCCTTGTTCATGCTTATCTAAAACAAGGAGATAAAGTGTATGCCTGCGGTCGAAACTTCAGTGTTTATGAAGAATCAGAAACTTTATTGGAAGCAAGGCAGAAGTTGCAATTGATGGAAGTGTCTTTTGACTTAACCGATAGTCAATCAATTTTAACTTCACTCAATGATATTGAATCGCTAGATATTGCCATTTTGAATGCAGGCACTTGCGAATACATCGATAATGCAGAGCATTTTGATGGCGCTTTGTTCGAGCGAGTGATTCAAACCAATGTCATTTCAATAGGTTATTGTTTGCAGGTATTGATACCAAAGATGAAGTATGGGGCTCATCTTGCGTTAATGGGATCAAGTGCTTCTTATGTCCCATTTCAACGAGCTGAAGCCTATGGAGCAAGTAAAGCGGCGATCCATTACCTTGCAAAGTCTTTGCAATTAGACATTCCAGCAGAGCGCTTAACCATAAGTGTGATTGCTCCAGGATTTGTGAAAACCCCATTAACTAATAAAAATGATTTTCCAATGCCAATGTTGATTGAAGTAAGCCAAGCGGCATCGCACATCATTAGTGGCATCACCAAAAATAAAAAACATATTCATTTTCCATTTCCATTTACGAGTTTTCTAATTGTTATGGGCAGTTTGCCTGATCGTATTTGGCAGTGGGTCGCATTAAGGATGAAACGATAATGAAGAAAATTGCAATAGTAGGAAGTGGCATCTCAGGGCTAGTATGCGCCTACGTACTCAGTCGTAAGTATCATGTTACCTTATTTGAAGCCAATGATTATATTGGGGGTCACACCGCGACAAAGCGAGTAATTGCAGAAGGAAAAGAGTGGGACATTGATACCGGGTTTATTGTTTTTAATGACCGAACCTACCCTAATTTTATTGAATTGCTCTCACAACTTGGAATTAAAGGCCAAGAGAGTGAAATGAGTTTCAGTGTTAAAAACGTGATATCAGGCCTCGAGTATAATGGCCATAACTTAAATACATTATTTGCACAGCGCTCTAATATTTTTAATACTAAATTTTTGTCATTAATCAGTGAAATATTACGTTTTAACAAGCAGTGTAAAGAGTTGTGGGAAAGAGAGCATATTGATACTGATAGTACATTAGGCGATATGCTTTATGATGATGGTTACAGTACCTATTTTGCTGAGCATTATATTTTACCTATGGGGGCAGCAATTTGGTCATCTAGTTTGCAAGATATGAAGGCATTTCCATTGCACTTCTTTATTCGATTTTTCCATAATCATGGACTACTAGATATTGCCAATCGGCCACAATGGTACGTTATTCCTAATGGTTCATCTTCGTATATATCCCCTTTAATCGAGCGTTTTAAAGATAACATTCATCTCAATAGCCCAGTAACAGGGATTTCTCGTCATAGCGAGAGCGTATCATTAACCATAAAAAATACAGAGGTCCATGAGTTTGATGAAGTGATCTTAGCTTGTCACAGCAATCAATCCTTAGCGATGTTAACGGATGTCACCAACCGAGAAAAAGAGGTGCTATCTAAGCTTACTTATCAAGAGAATGAAGTGGTGTTACATACGGATGAAACCTTGTTACCTATGCAAAAGCGTGCGTGGGCAGCGTGGAATTACCACCTTGATGTTACAGATAAAAATAGGCCATCAAGCGTTACTTATAATATGAATATATTACAAGGGCTTAACACCGAAGATACGACATTTTGTGTTACCTTAAATAATTCCCCGCTAATCAATGAAAGTAAGATTTTAGGATCTTATAAATACGATCACCCAGTATTTAATGCAGATACTATCTCATCACAACAGCGTCGAAATGAAATTTGTGGACATAATCATACGCACTTTGCCGGTGCGTATTGGTATAACGGATTTCATGAAGATGGAGTTAGAAGTGCATTAGATGTTTGTCAGCGATTTGGATTAAGTTTATGACGCATTCTTGTCTTTATCATGGAGAGGTGAGGCACAGACGCTTTCAAACCAGAGCGCATAGCTTTAGTTATGAGATGTTTTTTCTCGCCCTCGATTTGGATGAGTTAGAGGAGTTTGAATCCATCGGTTGGCTTAAAAAAAACAAGTTTTCACCTCTCTCTTTTAATCGACGCGATTACTTAGGCGAAGAAGGGGAGCCACTAAAGAATTCGGTATGGAACAAAGTCGCTGAGCTAGGTGGAGATGCATTAAATACCCGGGTATTATTTGTCGGCCAAGTACGTTGTTTTGGTGTCTATTTCAGCCCTATCAATTTGTATTATTGTTACGATAGAAATGACCAGTTAACGTATTTGTTAGCGGAGGTGAGTAATACTCCATGGAATCAAACCCACTATTATTTGATCAAGATGAAATCAGATAAAGTGATAGATAAAACGTTTCATGTTTCTCCTTTTTTGAATCTTGATATGAAATATCATTGGATGATTAAAGAGCCTAATAAGCACCTTTCACTTCATTTAGAAAACAGAGGGTTAGAGCAACAAGAGAAGATCTTTGATGCAACAATAGCAATGACACGAAAATCACTTTCAGCAAAAAATATTCAACAGCAAGTGATCTCAATCCCGATGATGACCGTAAAGATAGTATATGGAATTTACTGGCAGGCACTGAAATTATTTTTAAAACGGATCCCATTCGTGCCTTATCCAAAAAATTAAGGAGAACAGCGATGTTGAATAATCAAGACGTATCAGCGATTCAAAAAAATGAAACCAAGCCAGTGAGCTGGATAGATAAAATGACGCGTAAAGTGTTACTCGACTATTTAGCCAAAATGACACAAGCATCACTAACGATTAATGATGAATTAGGACAAGTTATTTTAGGTAATAAAGAAGCAAGCTTAGCTGCCGTTGTTGAAATTCATAATATGGAAGCATACAGAAAAATATTGTTTGGTGGTGGGATTGGTGCAAGTGAAGCGTATGTTTCAGGCTGGTGGACTAGCCCTAATTTAACAAAAGTAATTCAAGTATTAGGCCGTGAACAAGGTGTATTGGATAGAGTAGAGAACCGATTTAGTAAGATTATTCAGTTCTTTGATTTACTTAATCACAAGCGAAATAAAAATACAGAGCAAGGCTCAAAGAAAAATATACTTGCCCATTATGATTTGGGTAATGAAATGTACAAAACGTTTCTTGATAAAGAGATGCTCTATTCAAGCGCTATTTACCCAAATGCGAATGCTAACCTTGAAGAGGCGCAATTATTTAAACTGAAGACAATCTGTGAGCGTTTAGAGCTTAAACAAGGGGAAACATTACTTGAAATTGGTACTGGTTGGGGCGCATTAGCTATTTATGCCGCACAGCATTATGGTGTAAAAGTCACGACGACCACTATATCTGATGCCCAATACGAATACGCAGAGCAAAAAGTAAAGTCTTTAGGGTTAGAAGATTCAATTACATTACTAAAGCAAGATTATCGAACCTTAGAGGGTCAATACGATAAATTAGTGTCAATTGAAATGATCGAAGCGGTTGGACATGAATATTTAAGTACCTTCTTTGATGTGTGTAGTCGTCATTTAAAACCAGAAGGTAAAATGTTGATTCAAGCGATTACTATTTCAGATCAACGTTATGATAGTTATCGTAAAAGTGTCGATTTCATTCAACGCTATATTTTCCCCGGAGGTTGCCTGCCTTCAGTTAGTGTCATGGCGAATAAAGTCGCAGAGAATACCGACATGGTGATCACCTCGTTAAATGATATCGGTCTAGATTACGCTAAAACCTTGAATCACTGGTATCAACGATTTGATAAGTCGGCAGCAGAGCTAAAACAAATGGGTTATGGCGACGACTTTATCCGATTGTGGAAATTTTATCTTTGTTACTGCGAAGGGGGATTTCTAGAACGTAAAATCAGTACGGTTCATCTTGTCGCTGCTAAACCACAACATGGAGTGTGTTAGTTAACCGCTATTTATATTATACCAATCTGGATAAACTTTGAATGATAGTGCATCTAGGTTGGTATTATAGGAGGCTTCAATGTTACGTTATTTCCCCCTCATTAATGCAGTTTGGTTTCAATTGGTTTGGTTTTCTGTGATCCTTTATCAACAGCAAGCGATCCCTTTTTTATTAGTTTCAATATTACTTCATCTTTTAGTATCACCAACACGAAAAATAGACTTTTATTTACTCATTTTAATTTCGCTGTTAGGTATTTTTGGTGATGTGTTATTGTCATTTACTGGCGTGTATCAATTTCCAAATAATGCACTTATTCCTGTTTGGCTTATTTTATTATGGTGTCATTTTGGTTTTGCTATTAATCACAGTTTAGGTTGGTTATCACGCTTTCATCTTGGTTTAATTGCTTTACTTGGTGCGATTGCTGGGCCATTAAACTATTTAGCAGGTCATCGATTAGGGGCTGTAGATTTCTCATATTCATATCAAATCACTTTATTTTCAATTGGAGTGATCTGGGCAGTCAACTTACCCGTATTTATTATTATTCAAAGACGCTTAAGAGCAAGAATAAATAATGAGGGAAAGAGTTATGAAACAATTGATAAATATACTCACAATAGTAAGCCTGTTAACAATAAATAGTGTCGTAGCCGCGCCGTTACAAGGTTTGCAAAGTAGTGGTAAATCAGAACTGTCATGGTTTTTAATCTCAGTGTATGAGGCACAACTTTTTACCAGTTCGGGAAAATTTCAGTATGGTCAATATCCACAGGCGCTCGAGATTGAATATTATCGTAACATCACTAAAGAAAACTTAATTAAAGCGACTAAAGAGCAGTGGGAAGAGCAATCAATTAAACACCCTGATTTAGATTCGTGGCTGCTTGAATTAGAGCAAGTATTTCCAGATGTAAAACCTGAAGATAAATTGGTTTTTAGCATTGATGAGATAGGGAATAATCAGTTTTTTCTAAATGATAAACCGATTGGAAAAATCGCAAGTAAAGATTTTTCTCAACTGTTCCTTGATATTTGGGTGTCTGAAAAAACCACTTACCCTGAATTGCGACTTGAATTAATAGGAGAAAAATAATGAAAATAATTCTCGTATTTATCGTTAGCGTTATTTTATTAGGCTGTTCTTCGCAGGACATCAATGATTATGCGGATAATAAGCCAGTGTTTTCGATGACTTCTTTTTTTCAAGGTGATTTAAAAGCAGAGGGGATAGTAAAAGGTTTTAATGGAAGAGTAATAAGAACATTTACTGCTGATCTTCAAGCCAGTTGGAATGACAAAACACTGACCTTAGATGAACAATTCTTATTCAGTGATGGTGAAAAGCAAAATCGAACTTGGGTTATACAAGAAATAGGAGAGAACCGCTACACAGGAACGGCTAATGATATCCCAGAAGAAGCCAGTGGTATAAGCGCAGGAAATGCACTTAATTGGCAATATGCGATGGTATTGAATGTTGATGATTCAGAATATAACGTTGAATTTGATGATTGGATTTATCAAATATCAGATAATGTGGTGATAAACCAAACTGTTATTTATAAATGGGGTGTACAAGTCGGTGAAGTCGTACTTGTTATCCGAAAATAAAAGTAATTAGTAACTACCTTGAAATCAAAAATGACACTAAGCCAAAACCACTCACTTTAATTCCCTCGTCGAAGTGAGTGGTTTTATTTCTTATTCGCTAATCATTTACAAACAAGGTCATTGTTACGATTTTTAATCGTTTTATATGCTTTCATCATATTTTCTTGTTTTACAAAACGTTTTGGTGGCGCTAATACTTTTAATTGATAGTCAGAGCCTTCATTAGTCACTTTTTCAATTGGAGTAATAACAACAACATTAAGGTTTGGGTTTAATTTGGTGATTTGTGCCGCAGTACCTAGACCATTTTCAATATGAAATTTTCCTGCAATATGCATTACTTGAGCTTTAGGGTGTAAAGCTAAGTAATTAACGATACTTTCAGCCATGGTTGCATCCCACGTCATTTGGGCTGCAAATTGCTTCTGAGTTTGTTCTTCATTACCATGATGCATCGAAGATAAGAACTTTGATTTATAAGCAGAATCAGAAAGGTCGATGTTTGTAGCTAACCATGACTTTTCATCAATATCGAGTTTATCTAAATAGCGAATACCCTGTTGTCCAATGCATTTTACGATTGGTTTTGGGGCATTTGCAGCGATTACATCACGGCCTTCAGTTTTTGCAATTTCAATCAATGGACGATAATCACTTTCATAATTAGGCCATGCATTAGCATCAGAGATTAGCGTTTGTTCGCCAATTCCCCCTGTTAAGTACTCATCTACAACCGTCTGTTTATCACGACTGAACTGCTCCATAGATAGCGCTAATGTTGAGTTTGTTGTAGATAGTTCTTTGAATAAATCAGTTTGAAAGCGATGGATGCCAGCATGAGTGTGCCATTCACCAATAAGAATCACATCAGCCTCAACGATTTCTTGAGGTAAAGCGGTAAGAGATAGCGAAGAGCCTGTTGGTGATAGCAATTGATAATCATAAAAACTAGCGATCGCTTGAGAGGGTGCCGATGCTGGTTGAATTTGTTGACTGCAGCCTGACAATAAAAAAACAGCAGTAAGAGAAAATAAAATGGTGGATTTCATAATAAAAATTCATTAAGTAACAGACCTATAGATTAGGTTAAATAGTCAAGATTATCAATCTAAATAATAATCATTCCCAGTTATGTGATGAGTGTGCGATTGTTAGAATAACGACATACAGTCAATACGGCTTAAGAAATTGTGCACTATTGTCACAGTATTGTAATTCGATATCTGTATAATCAAAGCCTTATATCAATGTAATTCCTGGAATTGGTTTTATTTAGATTGATGTAAGATTTATCTAACGGAGAGTTAGAAGTAAACTCAAATAAGGAAATAACGATGAGTAATAACAATCTGGAAAAAACAAAATATCGTGAAGAAGTGGAATTAGAATGGCTAGATGCATTTGAAGCGGGCCTGTATTTCCATATTTCAATGGATGTTGAGAGTAACCTAGACAATACCCTCAACGATTAATCACTAACCTCCTGCGTAATCTACGCATTTTAATGAGGTTACTTAGGCAAGAACGAGATAGATTTTCCTTCTGCAGTCAGAATAGATATCTGTGTTGGCTTGCCTTTTTCATCTAACCTTAACTCCCCAATTGAACTTTGATTTATTAATTTATCTTGGTTGTTTACTGATGGATCTCGTTTAGTGACTAATAAATTCTTACGCTTTGTAAACCAGTTTAATGGTGAATGCGGGCTATAAAGCACTCTGTCCATAAAATCACATACGCGTAATAGCTTATTGGGAAACTCATTTTTAAAGCCACTGCAGGTGATCTGGTAAATATCTGGGCTAGACTTGCTGTGACGTAGCTTAATATCATAAGCAAATGAGTAATGAACATCACCTGATAAGATCACAAAATTTTGTGGCGTTTTGGGGTGAGTTAAAATACTCAGCAGGGTATTGGCAGAGCCTGGATGAGTCATCCAATTTTCGGCATCAACCATTAATGGTTTTCCAAGTATCGTCATGGTTTTTTGTAGGGCCTCAATAAACTTAACCCCAAATATTGGTGTTGCCGAGACAATAATGATCGATTCTTGATTAATTAGCTCATGTTGTAGATCGAGCAAAGCCTCCCAGTCCATCAAACCAGAGGGCTTATTGGTGTTGGATTCTGAGCGCCAGCGGCGAGTTCGAGTGTCTAACACCACCATTTTTGGCGTGGTATGAATGGAATAATGCCACTGTTCAAAGCGCGTAAGTTGCCAAATTAATTTATGATGTTGTGCGTTGTCGTAATTGGCAAATAACGCTCTGAATGATGTTAGGAACGCTTCATCAAACTGCTCTGGGTTATTTCCCCAGCCTTGGCACAGAAAATAGCTGATTAAGCCATTGCCAATGACTTGAGAGGCAAGAGGATCACCATTCACGGCGTTTTCCCAGCCAATCGTTAAATTCCAATCATCGGTAATATCGTGATCATCAAAAACCATGTAAGTCGGCATATGCGCAAACAGTTGCTGTGCATCGTTTAAGCCTGCAACAAAAAGATCGATCTGTTGTTTTTCTTCTTGCCACATTTTTTGCCATTTTGGTTCTAGGTTAGGCAATGAGTTTGGCAGAGTAATACGCTTCCACAAAGTCGGAGACCATACGAGCAAGTACATGACAAAAAATTCAGCAATACTCATTAAATGGTTTTCATGCTTTGTTGAGCTGAAAATAGGGCGAGTTTGATACAGACTGCAGCGAGATAAAAAATTCTTCCTCTCGACATAGTGCGGCAAGATCTTATCTCTGCGGTATAAATTATATGGGTGGGCATATAACTCAGCATCTTTACTGAACTCTGAGTGAGCTAGCGTTTCTTCAAATAATCCTAATTGAGGGATAATCTGTTGAATGGCATGCAACATAGGCCCAGCCACATCATCGGCGTAGATCTGATCGCCACTCATCATCAACAAAGCAGCTCTTTCTTCAAGGGCTTGTGTTTTTAGCTGTTGGTTTGCGATAACCAAGCTGTCTTTACTGGCATAATGAGGGTTACGACAAGAACCATGTAAGACATAATCAGCCTTGTCTTTTATGAATAAGGTAAAAGAAGATTCATTTTCATATAATGCGTCGGGAACCAACTGTGACAATAAGCCATCTTGAGTGTCGATATCATATTCGATACGTTGATTAATCGGGAAATCAGCTTGGCAGCGTAGAAGATAAACCCAAGCGTATTGGCCTAATTGAATGCCTTGTTCTTGCGTGACCTCAAACTCGTACTCATCATTGTTGGTACTGATCTTCGTTCGACCATGTAATGGTTTAGAGGTAGATAACCATAGGTTAATCTCATGAGCAGTCGTTTTTCGAACCATAGGTCCAGCAAGAATAAAAGGCAGTGAATTAGACATCAATTAATACAACTCTTAATAACAGATGAGACCATCATAATACTTGCTATGGTTAACTTGCAACATCCTGAGCTTTGGCGTGTTTATAGATATCTAATGTCTTTAACCGTTGTATGGCATGCTCAATAATAGGCTCTACGTAATTATCTGGTTTTAATAGTGGTTTGCTATTAGGGTGATGCAATAGTTTTCCGGTTAGCGTTGTTAATTCTGGTAGCCAGTGCTTGATAAAAATCCCTTTATTATCAAATCGTTCACTTTGTGTTGTGGGATTAAATATACGAAAATAAGGTGTACTATCACAACCTACTGATGCACACCACTGCCAACCGCCATTATTCGAGGCAAAGTCACCATCAATTAATTTAGACATAAAATAACGCTCGCCCCAGCGCCAATTAATGTGTAAATCTTTAACTAAAAAACTGGCGGTGATCATCCGTAACCGGTTATGCATCCAACCCGTATTGTTGAGTTGTTTCATTGCGGCATCCACAATAGGAAATCCAGTCTCGCCTTTACACCACAGCTCAAATTTTTCGTGGTCGTTGTTCCATTGAATGTATTTGTCAAAACTCAAGAATGCGTGGTTTTTAGATAACAACGGATAAAAGTGAAGTAGGTGAGTGTAGAACTCTCGCCAAATTAACTCATCAAGCCAGATCTCTTGTCCTTGGGTTAATTGATTATTCGCTTCCAAATGCACACGTAAAATGCACTGTTTTGCTGAAATTGCGCCAATAGCCAAATAAGGAGAGAGTTGACTTGTTCCCTCTATGGCTGGGTAATCTCGTTGGTCATTATATTGTTGTGATTTTTCACGGCAAAATTGACGCATGGCATTAAGTATCGTTTTATTTGAAACAGACCACGCCTTGCTCTCATTTGTTATAGAGCGAGTAAATGTATGGTCATGGTACTCTTTAAGTGACCTTAACTGTGTCGCCGATAATTCAACTGAAGCGGTCACTTTTTCAATGGTTGGAAAGTGTTGATAAAAGTATTCTCTCCACGCCTTTTTAAATGGCGTAAAAACTTTATAAGGTTGATGAGTTTTATTCAGTACTTTGCCAACTTGTACCGCACATTTGGCGTCATAAAAAGCACATTGAACATCAGAGAGTTGTGTTACAACATCTGCATCTCGGCATAATTCGTCAGCCTCATATTCTTTATTGGCAAATAAATGTGATATGCCAAGATCTTTACATAATGCGTGCAGTTGTGGTGGAACATCCTTGAACCAAGGGCACGACAATACCAGCAAAGGAATATGTAATGAGTGAAGCTCTTTTTCAAGCTCAAGTAAGCGTCTCTTTATCAAATCAATTTGAATTGAGGCTTTATTGTGTCGTTGCCATTGCAATTCACTGGCTATAAAAATAGCGACAGTAGGGGCTTGATTTGCAAGAGCAGCAGATAACGCCGGGTTATCCGCCACTCTTAAATCATTACGAAACCAAACGCATTGCATGGTTGGTTTATAATCCATAGCGTAACCTCAGTTCTTGAGGATATGGATTAAGGAAAGATTGCTTTGCTAAGTACTCATTGGAATGAATACCTAAATGATGCTTAATTAAGGTAATTGGTGAAAGCAAAGGCAATAACCCTTGATTATAGTCTTGGATTATTTGAGCCAATTCTACTTTTTGTGGTGACTCTAATTCTTTCTTAAAATAGCCTTGTAGATGCATTAATACATTCGTATTGTTTTTACGAGAAGCTCGGATCGCCATCGTCTGCATTAGTTGTGTTCGATAAATAGCAAAAAACTCATTAATGTCATATTCCGCCACTTTAGCAACTAATTTACCTAAGGTTTTGTACCCAACGGTAGAGTGCGACATCAGGGTGTATTTATAACGAGAATGGAAGGCAATTATCTTCCCCGCGGTTGGTTCACCATCCATAGATTTATACAGGTCATTTAAACAAAAAACACGAGTAATAAAGTTTTCTTTAAGTACAGGGTCACTCAATCGGCCGTCTTCTTCTACTGGCAGCCAAGGCATTTCTTTCATTAAGATTTGAGTGTAAAGACCAACCCCATTTTTTGTCGCACTGTTTTTACTGTATACCTTAACTCGTTCCATGCCACAGCTTGGTGAATTCGCACAAACTATATAACCGCACATTTCTGTTTCTTTCAGTCTATCAACCGTTTTTTGAGAAAATTCGACCATTGAATCAGTGTAGTCTAAAGATGCATCTTTTGAATCAACAAGGGCAATTCTCTCTTCGTTTGTGATTAAACGTATTGTCGGCCTTGGTACTGACATACCACTACCTACTTCTGGGCAAATAGGAACATAAGTAAAGTACGGGGCAAGGACTTTAGAGGCAAATTTATTGCTTTTATGGCCACCGTCAAAACGAACACTTTCACCGTTAACACAGGAACTTATACCAACTTTAATATCCATGATTGATTCTCCATTGCTTATTTTTATTATCTAATGAGTAATTAAACGAATTAACTCTCTATTTGGATCACTTCAGCTTGACTCTTTTTTTGTAGTCGAGCAAACTAACTGTAAACATATTGTGACACCTATCTTAGTTAAGGAAGCTTTTGTGCGTCTTGAAGTGCAATGTAAAGATCGATTAGGTCTAACCCGTGAATTATTAGATATTCTCGCGTCTCAGAATATTGATTTACGAGATATTGAGATTAATAAAGCCGGGTTAATCTATCTTAATTTTCCAGAAGTCGCTTTTGATGAGTTTAGTCAATTAATGGCAAAAATTCGAAGAATAGAGGGTGTTATTGATGTTCGTAAAATTCCATTTTTACCAAGTGAACGTCGTAATATGGAATTACTCGCTGTATTAAGCACCTTACCTGATCCGGTATTTGCGATTAACCTTAAAGGGAAAATCGATAATGCGAATCAGGCTGTCGCGTCTTTATTTAATAGAGATAAAGAGGCACTCATTGGTGAGCCTGCGAATGTATTATTACCAAATTTTAATGTGATGTATTGGCTAGAAGAGTCGCGCGTTCGTCAGCGAGAGTCTATGGATATTGAAGGCATGAATTACGTGATGGAAATCATGCCTGTATACATTACTGATGATGATAACACCTCGATCTTAGCTAGCGCAGTGGTGATAATTAAACCAGCTATGGATTCAACACTGGCTCGTCCATTCATTCCAGAATCATCGAATCTTGGCTTTGAGCATTTTGTTGGATCATCAACGAAATATAAAACGTTAATCTCGCAGGCAAAAAAATTGTCCGATATTGATCAATCATTATTGATCCAAGGTGAAACAGGCACAGGTAAAGAGATGTTAGCGCGTGCTTGTCACAATGCGTCTATTCGTTCAGGAAAAGCCTTCATGGTGGTTAACTGTGCAGCCATGCCTGATGATGTCGCTGAAACCGAATTGTTTGGTTACGCTCCAGGTGCATTCCCCAATATGCCAGAAGGCAAAAAAGGGATCATTGAACAAGCGGATGGCGGCACGGTCTTCTTTGATGAGATCAGTGAAATGAGCCCGCTCTTGCAAATCAAGCTGTTACGCTTTATTCAAGATGGGAATTTCCGTCGAGTGGGTGAAGAAAAAGAGATCCACGTGGATGTTGGGATCATTGGCGCAAGTAAGAAAGAGCTACTAGACTTAGTAGAACAAGGCGTATTCCGAGAGGATCTTTATTACCGTTTAAACGTATTATTTTTAGAAATTCCGCCACTGCGTGAGCGCCCTTCAGACATTGCGACCTTATTTGAATTTTTTGTTGCTCAGTTATGTAAAGAGTTAAGCATTGTGAAACCCTCTATTTCAGAAGATGTGTATGAGTACTTACGCAGTTATTCATGGCCGGGGAATGTTCGTCAGCTGAAAAGCTCGACACTAAAAGCGTTAACTCAAATGGATAGAAACCAGTTAGAGACCTCTCACTTTATGCTGCCAATATCTGAAGCGAAAACAGCAAGTATGATGGATATCAATGTAGATGGAACATTGGATGAGATAATGAAATCGTATGAATCAATGATCCTAACTGGATTATACGGTGATTTTCCTTCAAGTCGTAAGTTAGCTAAGCGATTAGGCGTTTCGCATACCGCGATAGCGAATAAATTGCGAGATTATGGAATAGGGAAAAAATAGGGGAACGACATGGATGTGCATTTTGAGTTTGATCATTACCAAGTTCGTCTAATTAAAAGCAGTGATTCTGTGATGATTGCTAATTACTTTATGCGTAATCGTCACCATTTAGCGCCGTGGGAGCCTAAGCGTGCGAATTCTTTTTTTACTGCGGAAGGTTGGAAGCAACGTTTATTGCAATTGGTTGAGTTACATAAGCATAATTTGGCGTTTTATTTTGTGATCCTCGATACTCAGGAGAAGAAAATTATTGGTTCAGTGAGTTTTAGTAATATTACTCGTTTTCCATTCCACGCCGGTCATGTGGGCTATTCTCTCGATGAACATTATCAAGGCAATGGGATTATGCAGCGAGCACTTAAGCATACGGTGGATTGGATGTTCACGGTTCAACACCTTCATCGGATCATGGCCGCGTATATTCCCCATAATAAAAAAAGCGGCAATGTGTTATCGGCGCTTGGTTTTGTTAAAGAAGGGGAAGCAAAAGATTACCTCTACATTAATGGTGCATGGGAAGACCATATTCTGACTTCTAAGATAAACCCCGATTGGGTGCCAGAATAATTCTATTTTTGTGGCATAAATATAAGAAAGAACGGTTTAAATTGAAAGTTAGCATAGAGAAGTCGTTTAATTGGTGTACTCTATAACGATGGTTTTTAAGACAATGATAATAAAGAAGGAATTTACATGCTGAAGTTCATTAAGTTTTTACAATTGTTGATTTTAGGTATTGTTGGTGCATTTGTTATTCAATCAACCGTGCTACATGGTATTGGTATTTTCAGTGAGCGCTACGTGATCATGAGCTTGGTGCTGACCGCATTATTAGAACTGGCTATTTTCATTATCTACAAGCTTGTAGAAGATGATTTTACCAATGAACCGAAAGTAAAATAACGACGAACTTGACGTTAAAAGTAAATAAAACCGATACACTTTTATTCAAAGGTATCGGTTTTTTTTATGTCGGTTTAACCTGCTCTTTTGAATTAAAACAGATCGCTTAATGCGCTATCAATGGCATTAACCAACTTAGTAATGTGTTCAGGTTGAGAAATAAACGGCGGCATCATATAAATCAACTTACCAAATGGTCGTATCCAAACCCCTTGCTCGACAAAGTGCGCTTGTATTTTTTCCATCTCAACAGGCGTGGTTAATTCCACAACGCCTATTGCACCAAGCCATCGAACATCGGCAACCACATCGTGTTTTTTAAGTTGAGGCAGTAATTCTGAAAAGCAGGTTTCAATCTGTTTAGTTTGAGTCTGCCAATGATTTTGTTGGATCAGTTCTAAACTGGCATTCGCAACAGCGCAGGCCAATGGATTTCCCATAAAGGTTGGTCCGTGCATAAAGCATCCGGCGTCTCCACTGCATACAGTATCAGCAACCACTTTACTGGTGAGTGTTGCAGATAATGTCATGTAGCCGCCTGTAAGTGCCTTACCAATACACATAATGTCGGGTTCAATGCCTGCGTGTTCACAAGCAAATAACTTTCCTGTGCGTCCAAAGCCAGTAGCTATCTCATCTAGAATCAGAAGTAAGCCATATTCATCACACAAACGGCGGACTTCTTTTAAATATTGAGGGTGGTATAAACGCATTCCGCCTGCGCCCTGAACAATAGGCTCAAGGATCATGGCGGCGATCTCTTCATGACGTTCAGCCAGCATTTTTTCTAAAGGAAGAATATCTTCAGGGTTCCATTCACCACCAAATTTACTGGTCGGAGATTCAACAAACAGGTGCTCAGGTAAAAAACCTTTATATAGACCGTGCATTGAATTATCGGGATCAGTTACCGACATTGCGGCAAAAGTATCACCATGGTATCCATGACGAACCGTTACGAATTTCGAGCGAGGTTGTCCTTTGGCGTGCCAATATTGCAGAGCCATTTTTAAACTGACTTCAACCGCGACTGAGCCAGAATCGGCTAAAAAGACCTGTTCTAATCTAGAAGGGCTTAATTCAACTAATTTTTTACATAGATCAACCGCAGGTTGATGCGTAATACCACCAAACATCACGTGTGCCATTTTATCGGTTTGATCTTTAAGCGCTTGGTTAAGGTGAGGATGACAGTAACCGTGAATGGTAGACCACCAAGAAGACATTCCATCAACCAATGCTGTCCCATCTTCTAAATAGAGGTTAACCCCTTTAGCGTGAGTAACAGGGTAGCAAGAAAGCGGGTTAATTGTAGATGTGTAGGGATGCCAAATGTGCTGACGGTCAAAATCCAAGTCGACGCTATTGTTCATTTATTCACCAGTTGTAAACTTTATCTATCCATTAAGGTTGACAGTGTATCGTTTAACCGTAGACTAGCCAAGTATAAATAGAGACCAAAAAGCACAATCAAAAGTGGTCGGATCTTAGCAATAGCAATGGTTATAGCATGTTAACGAAAGGAATTTACACGTGGAAGTGAGACATAACTGGACAGTAGCAGAAGTACAGGCGTTGATGGATAAGCCGTTTATGGACTTAATCTTTGATGCTCAATTAGTACATCGTAAATATCAACAAACAAACCATGTACAAGTAAGTACACTGCTATCAATTAAAACGGGCGCTTGTCCTGAAGATTGTAAATATTGCCCTCAAAGTGCTCATTACCGCACTGACGTTGACCGTGAACGTTTGATGGAAGTAGAAAGCGTTTTGGATGCTGCGAAAAAAGCGAAGAACTCAGGTTCAACCCGTTTCTGTATGGGTGCTGCTTGGAAAAATCCAAAAGAACGTGATATGCCTTATCTGTTAGATATGATCAAAGGCGTCAAAGAGATGGGTCTTGAGACGTGTATGACGTTAGGGATGATCACCTCAGAGCAAGCGGGTGAATTATCACAAGCGGGTCTCGATTACTACAACCACAATTTAGACACCTCACCAGAGTTTTACGGCAGTATTATTACGACACGAACGTACCAAGATCGTCTAGATACATTATCTCATGTTCGTGATGCCGGAATGAAGATCTGTTCTGGTGGCATTATCGGTATGGGCGAAAGTGACAGTGATCGTGCGGGTCTGTTTGTTGAATTAGCGAATCTTCCTCAGCACCCAGAGTCTGTTCCTGTCAATATGCTGGTAAAAGTAAAAGGCACGCCATTAGAGGATGCTGAAGACGTTGACCCATTTGATTTTATCCGTTTGATTGCGGTTGCTCGTATCATGATGCCTGAATCGGCTGTGCGTTTGTCTGCAGGTCGTGAAAGCATGAATGAGCAGATGCAAGCCTTAGGCTTTATGGCCGGTGCTAACTCGGTATTTTATGGGTGTAAACTACTGACAACGCCAAACCCGGATGAAGACAGTGATATGCAACTGTTTAAAAAATTAGGTGTAAACAGCCAACAAGTTGCGCAAAAACCAGATGTGGTTCAAGAGCATGAATTATTAGACCGCGTTGCTGAACGTGTTGCTTCTCGTCCTGAAAAAGACGATCTATTCTATGAAGCGAGCGTTTAATCAACGTATTAGCTCCGCACTTACTCAACGTAAGCAAGCGGGGCTGAATCGTTCTAGAACGGTAATAGAGCAAGGTAATCAATCTCGATTAGTGGTGGATGGCCAATCTTACATTAACTTTTCAGGTAATGATTATCTTGGTCTTGCTGGCAGTAAAGAGTTAACTCAAGCGTGGCAACAAGGCTTATCTTTATATGGCTGTGGCAGTGGTGCTTCGCCATTAGTGACTGGCTACTCAAAACCTCATGCCGATTTGGAATCTCAACTGGCTGAATGGCTTGGGTTTGATTGCGCATTACTGTTTAATTCAGGCTTTAGTGCTAATCAAACGGTGCTTTTTTCATTATTAGAAAAAGGCGATACCTTACTGCAAGATAAACTCAATCATGCCTCGTTAATGGAAGCGGGTATATTGTCACCTGCGACGATGAAACGCTTTAAACATAATGATATATCTCACTTAACTAAATTATTAACTGCGTCTGATAATTCACCTTCTTTGGTCGTCACCGAAGGGGTTTTTAGTATGGATGGGGATTTATCGCCACTTTCAGATATTGCTAAAGTAACCAAAGAAAATAATGCGTGGTTAATGGTAGATGATGCTCATGGATGTGGCGTGTTAGGTAACAATGGCCGAGGATGTTGTGATTTTTATCAAGTGACGCCAGACATTTTAGTCGTCACGTTTGGTAAAGGGTTTGGTTTATCGGGTGCTGCGGTGTTATGTAATCAAGAATGTGGTGATTACTTAGCGCAATTTGCTCGTCATCATGTCTATTCAACGGCAATGCCTCCTGCTCAAGCTCATGCGTTATCTCATGCCTTATTGATGATCCAGCAACAAGAGTGGCGACGTGAAAAGCTCAAAGAATTAAATCAACAATTTGAATCAGAATTAACTGGTTTTTCAGGATCGGTGAAAACAGACACACCGATAAAACCGATTATTATTGGCGAAACGGGGGCGGCAATGACACTCTCTGCTGCACTTAAAAATCAAGGATTGTGGACAACTGCCATTCGTCCGCCGACCGTGCCAACAGGAACTGCGCGGTTAAGAATTACGTTAAGCGCTAATCACTCGCAACAAGACATTACACAGCTTACCCAAGCAATAACAGAATTAGGATGATGGAGTTATGGTTAATCAAGCTGTCGCCATAGAAACCTCACATTGGACACCAAGCCAAGAGAAACAAGCCATTCAAGCCGCGTTTAGTAAGGCGGCAAATACGTATGATCGCTCGGCTGAATTTCAACGTCAGGTGGCGGATACCTTATTATCTTATTTACCTCAAGATCTGTCAGGGCAGCGTATATTAGATGTCGGCTGCGGAACGGGCTATTGCAGTGAACAGTTGTTGAAGCGTGGTGCAAAGGTTGTGGCGTTTGATCTGTCTCAATCGATGTTAGATAAAGCTAAAGAACGTTGTGGTGAACTTAATATTTGTTATGTTCAAGGGGATGCTGAGCATTTACCGTTTATTAATAGTGAATTTGACGCGGTTATTTCAAGTTTAGCGTTGCAATGGTGCCAGGATTTATCCGTTCCTCTGGCTGAAATGAATCGAGTTACTCATACTAAAAGAAAGGTTGTATTTTCAACTTTGTTAGATGGCTCACTGTTTGAGTTGAAAAATGCGTGGTCAAAGGTTGATTCATATCAACATGTTAACGATTTTATTACTCAATCTATGGTAAAACTTGCGTTAGCGCAATCTGATTGCAACAAGTTTACACTAGACTGCACGCCAGTCGAGATGACGTATTCTTCCGCTCTTGCTTTAATGAAAGATTTAAAAGGAATTGGAGCAACGCATTTACCTAATGGTCGCCACTCAGGTTTATTGAGTAAAGAAAAGCTATTAGCAGTAGAAGAAGCGTATCAAATTTTTAAGAATGAATTGAATAAGTTACCTGCTACTTATCAGGTAGGCTTTGGAGTTATAAGTAATGATTGATGCATTTTTTGTTGCAGGTACAGACACAGATGTAGGTAAAACGGTTTCTTCTAAAGCGATTTTAGATGCATTAAATATAAAAGGGCTAAATACAGCCGCATACAAACCTGTAGCTGCGGGCTCTGAAGACAAAGGCGAAGGCGTTCAAAACTCTGATGCAATCCATTTACGCTCTGCTGCTAATGTTGAATTAAGCTACGAAGAAGTAAACCCATACGCATTGTTATTGCCTGCATCGCCACACATTGCGGCAGAAGCAGAGAATGTTGTGATTGACTATTCTGTTCTTTCACAAGGTTTGGCTGCATTAAAAGCTAAATCTGATGTGGTGCTAGTAGAAGGCGCAGGTGGTTGGCGTGTTCCTGTTTCTAAAGATGATTGCTTGTCTACTTGGGTTAAGCAAGAGAAATTGCCAGTCGTATTAGTGGTAGGCATTAAATTGGGCTGTTTAAGTCATGCAATGCTAACGGCTGAAGCGATTCAACATGATGGCTTAGAGATCATTGGTTGGGTAGCAAACCGAATCAACCCAGGTACTGAAAATTACGCTGAGATTATCGCTATGTTAGAAGATAAAATGCCAGCACCAAAATTAGGTGAAATCCCATACATGCCAAGTGTTAAGCGTAAAAACATGGGTAAATACATTAATTTAGATGTGTTAGAAAGTTAATTTCTATTGCTATAAACGCATTTAAGTACAAGATACAGAAGCCAATATCTTTCATGATGTTGGTTTTTTTTTGGACATTAATTTCATTGATATGAAAACGTTTCTCTAAATAGCGTCACCATCGCCCGTGTTTTCTCAGGTAAATAACTTGGGGTGGGGTAAACCAAAGTAATAGTTAAATCTGTAAAAGAAGTTCTGGGTAAGACCTCAATGAGTTGGCCATTTTCGATTTTATCTTCAATTAATATAGATGGTAGAAGAGCAATGCCTTTACTTGAAATAGCTAATCTTTGAAGTAAATTTAGATCATCACTAAATAATTGATAATCAAGCCCTTGAGGGAGCAAGCTTTTGTTATAACGACTAGCAAGCAGATGAAAGTCATTTAATTGAGCCACATTATCAGGATATCCGTTAAGCGCTAAATATTCAGAAGAAGCAACCATGCTATAAGGAATTTGAATTAAGCGTTGCTGAATATAATCATCATGTAATGGCTCAATGTAGCTAGGTAGAATTTGCAGATCAATATTTTCACGGCGAAGATCCAACGATTGAACATGATGCTCAATCTCTAGCTTAACCTCAGTATACTCTTTCATATACTGTTCAATTAATTGGGAGAAAATTTCCGTCATTCCAAGGGCTGGAGGGATAGCAACTTTTAAACGACCTTTTGGCGTTAAATGGTGCTCTTTCATTAATCGGCTTGCATCCACTAAGGTATTAATTGGATTAGAGGTTTGCTCATATAGCCATTTCCCTTGCTGGGTTAATTCAATCGCTCTTGTCGTTCTGATGAGTAATTGATGGCCAAGAGCTTTTTCTAACTCTTGTAGGCGACGACTAACCTTTGAGCGCTGTAATCCTGCAAATTGTGCAGCAGAGCTAATGCCCTTATGCCTAACAATAAGAACAAATAGGTAAATATCATCAAAGGAAACGGAGCTATCTGGATGGTTACTCATCTCTATTGTCCTGTTAATAGGCCATATGCGGACTATTTTGCCATCTATTCGAAATAAAATCACGCACTATAATAATACCAATCTACATAAGTATTTGATCATTCTTGCTTGTTAAAATCGATTATATCTGCGTTATACCTTTCTATTGCAAAAATTAGGTGTAATTAGACCCACTAGTTACTGTAATTTATGCCTTGCTCTAATCGATTTTTCCTGCGCAATTATCTGAACAACCACTTATCCAGAATGGTATGAGAACCAGATCACAGCAACTTTGACTTTATTGAGAACTTCTATGCAAGCTGCAGAGCAAAAATTCAAACAATGGATGCGTATCCTAATCGTATTATTTCTTATCGTTACGGCTTATTTAGTGATGGCAGATAGATTAACGCCATTAACAACCCAAAGTAAGGTGCAAGGCTTTGTGGTTCAAATATCACCAGAAGTGTCTGGTCGAGTAGTTGAAGTTAATCACACAAATAATCAATTAGTAAAGCAGGGCGAGTTACTGTTTAAGATTGATGATGAAAAATATCAATTGGCCGTTCAAAAAGCTGAAATTGGATTAGCTCAAGCAAGAGAGCAAGAAGCGTCATTAGTGGCGGATATCGAAGCGGCACGTTCGAATGTTAAAACAACAAAAGTTACGGCGGATAATGCAAACCGTGAATATCATCGTATTAAGCGTTTAGCTAAATCAGGTGCTGTTTCCGCATCAGGTTTAGATTCAGCGCTTACTAAGCGTGACCAAGCTTCAGCAAACTTTATGGCATCTAAGCAGAAATTACACGCATTAGAAGTGAAATTGGGCAACGGTAATGGACAAAGCAGTGCTGTGTTATCAGCAAAGAATGCGTTAAAACAAGCAGAACTAAATTTAGAAAACACACAAGTGATTGCGCAAAGCGAAGGCATTATTACAAATATGCAATTGCATGTCGGTTTATTTGCTAATGCGAATCAACCATTACTGACATTTATTCCGACGGATTCACTGTGGGTTTCTGCCGATTATCGTGAGAAAGCGACCTCAGAAATGGTTAAAGGAATGCGTGCAGAAGTTGCTTACGATGCAATGCCTGGTGAAGTCTTTCCATTAATTGTAGAGAGCCGTGATTATGGTGTTGCTTCCGCACAACAAAAAGCGAATGGTCAATTAAGTAGTGTTGAAGTCAGTAATCGTTGGGTGCGTGATGCACAGCGTGTACGTGTTAATTTAACGAGTGATACAGCATTGTCTCCGAGATTGTTTGTTGGTTCGCGTGCAACCGTAATTATTTACACTTCAGGAAACAGTGTGATTGATTACATTGGCCATAGTTTAATTACCATGATCAGCTACTTACATTACATTTATTAGTGTGAGGCTTACATGAAAGCATTACGAATTTGGTTTGGTTGTGTTGTTGGATTTGCCATGTGCACGGTATTTGGCTGGTCGAATGGTATGTTTGGTACCTTGTTCCCATTGTTCATTTTATCTAATCTGAACCGCTGGAATGCCCAGATGTTCATACAGCTGTTAATCAGTATTTTTTGGGTAGGGATTCAAGTGTCATTGATCGTTGGTTTTTTACAGCCATACCCATTCTTGATGACGGTTGCCGTTGGTATTATGCTGCTTTTTAAATGCCATGCTATGCACTATAAAGCCAGTTATTTATTCGGATATACGGGATTATTGGTTGGTTCAATTTTGTTGAATTTTGGTTCATATCCTACCTTTGATTTAGAGAACTTTATTATTGGTGTATGGGTTGCCGCCATTATGATGGTGCCAATTTGTGCCATGGCTTTCTATTTGTTTCCTGATCCAATTGAAGAGCATACACCAATCTTAAAAGTAGAAGGACAAAGTAAAGATCCAAGAGACATGCTAGAGCAAACCGCTTTGGGGTGGATGGTCGCCATGATTGTGTTTTTGATTTTCGAAATCGCAAATTTAAATGATTCACTATCCGCTCAAGCGTCGATGCTAATTATGCTTTCGCCAATGACATTAGTGGGTTCATTGATGATGGCTCGTATCCGAATAGTAGGAACGTTAGCTGGTTGTGCGGCAGCCATGGCTATTCAGTTAGTCTTATATGATTTATACGATAATCCAATCTTATATATATTAAGTTTTGCGATTGCATCAGGTTATTTTTGTAAATGGTTAGCCAGTGAAAATCCAATAATGAAGGGAGTTGGGTTCTCAGCAATAGCGGCCTTAACCATTCCAATTACAGGCGTGATCCCCGGTCAAAAAGATGCGTTTTTTGCTATTTTATATCGAGTCTCATCTATTGTGGTGGCGGTAATAATAACCAGTATATTAATTTGGATCTCTTATCGGTTAATTAAACAGTTTCCTTTGTTTTTCCGAGGGGTTGAGCGAGAAGAAAAACCTCACTAACAATTTGAATTATTAGATAATAAGCCAAGAGGTTTGTAGATTATTATGAATTTCTTGGCTTTTTTTGTTTATGTGATAACGTCTGTGTAGTTGAAAATTATAAAGAAAATACAAGGACAGTCATGAGCTCAATTATAGAATGCATTAGAACCGTAGGGCGTGGTGAACGCAGCCGCAAACCATTGACGTTTGATCAAGCTTACCAAGTAATGAAAGAATATCTTGCCGGTGAAGTCTCTAGTGACAAAATGGCAATGCTGATGATGCTTATCCGAGTTCAGAATGAAACGGTTGAGGAGATCAGCGGATTTACCACGGCTATCCGTGAATTTATTCGTAACGAACAAACGCCAGAGCTAAAAGAGCTTAACGTTGATATTGATTGGGCGTGTTTTGCCGGTAAGCGTCAGGTTCAAGGTCCATCATGGCAGTTATACGCAGCACAAATTCTTGCGAACAAAGGCTTTAGAGTGTTAATCCATGGTCACTTACAGCTAGGCAGCACGCGAGAGCACGTATCTCAAGTGATTGATAAGCTAAATATTCCAAGTTGCACAAGTATTGCAGAGACGCAAAAAGCACTAGATGATGGCAATATCGCTTATTTACCTCTATCGGTTTATGCGCCGCAAGTAGAAACCATGCTGTTATGGCAACATGAATACGGTTTACGTACCCCTGCGAATACCTGTGCACGCATGTTAAACCCAGCATCTGCGCCTATTTCATTACGTGGCAGCTTCCACCCAGGCTTACCACAACTGCATGGTGAAGCGGAATCTCGCTTACAACAAGCAACTGATGACTGCTCTGAATTAGCACTGTGCTTTAAAGGCATGGGGGGAGAATCTGAATTTAACCCTAAAGTTAGCCAGTCTCTATGGTGTGCATCAAAAGGGGTATGTGAAGAGCTGTATTGGGAAGAAGCATTAATTGAAGATTTACCAGTCCCTCAATCTTGTTTATTAGGTACTAAATCAGAACAATTACAGCTAATGGCGAACACCATTGTTTTTAATGTCGCTAATGTTTTATGGGCAAATAAACGAGCAGAAAACTACCCAAGAGCAGAGGCGATCAAGGTTGCTACTCAATATTGGGAAGAGTACTTAAACACACTTGATTGATTCTTTATGAAAGAAACGCATTTATTAAGCCGTAACTTCTATCGTTGCGGCTTTTTTCTTATCATCACAATGTAAATTATTACATATTTGTAATAGGAATTATCATATAGCGCCATTATCAAACCTCAGTTAATAATAGATAATGCTCTCCTAGTCGTTATTTCATTAACTGGAGACCATTATGGCTAATGGATTTACAAGAGATGGTGGCGTCCAAGAACAAATAGATGCCACCGTAATTGATGCAATTAACCGTGCTCGCTCGCATCTTCATCATGAGTACAATGATACGAACTATTGTTTGGAGTGTGGGGAATTAATTCCAGAAGCACGACGAAACATAATACTGGGTGTAGAGTTGTGTGTTGAGTGTCAGGCAAAAGAAGATGCGCGTGAAAAAGCATTCAGTGCTTATAACCGCAGGGCAAGTAAAGACAGTCAATTACGTTAAGTATGGCGGTTGCTTCTAATGTTCAGAAACAGTCCGCCACGTTTAATTAAGTTTAGCTACTAAAGAAAGGAGAGGTTAGTTACGATTAATGCGAGCCAAATAATAGGTGTTAATGAATTCACCATTTCTAAACGCAGAATCAATCGCTTCTCCTTCAATAACAAACCCGAATTTTTTATATAACCTTAGGGCTGCGTGATTATCGACAAACGCATCAATTTCAATGCGTCTCACATTGAGCCAATTGTCAGCAAGATCTAACACAGTTTCTAATAATTTACTTCCAACACCACGACCGTGATAGGCATCGTGAACCCCCATACCAAAGTGCGCAACATGTTGGGTTCTTGGGCGTGTTACTTGTTCAACGCCAATATTACCGACAATTTTCCCATCAATAAGAGCGACATAGCTGTAAACATTATCAGGTATTGCTGAGAGTCGTTTTTCCCAGAGTGCACGTGATGGAATAGGGAGCTGGAGAGTTTGCGCCTGAGCTTGAGGTTGGCTGTATAATTCACACAACCCATCAATGTCTTTTACTTCTGTTCGGCGAATCACTATTTCCATTACACGCATCCTTGTTTAATTAGTAAGCATTAAACTTAACCAGAATAGGTATCGATGACAAGTATTTAAACTCATTATTACCATTCATCCTCTCTATTTACCGTTCGTCGCATTCAACGTTTTTTTGTTTTTGTCTTAGTTAATCTGTGAACATCAAACAGGATCATGTAATTAAGGACAGACAGATGAAACGAATAATAGCAACGGTAAGTTTATTAATAAGTGTAATGACGTTTTCTACTCAAGCTGCGTTAACGGATGAAGACATTTCAACATATAACCAAGCGGCGGCTGGAAATGAAGATCTTGTCGAGCCGGCTTATGATCGTTTTGAGGAATTGATTCAAACAGATGGAGCAACACCACTGACACTTGTCTATTTAGGAAGTGCAGAAACCCTAAAAGGTCGAGATGCCATGATGCCATGGACCGCAATGAAATACGTTGAGCAAGGACTAGCGAAAATAGGGAAAGGGTTAAATTTACTCGCGACAGAAAATGCACCAATTGAAGAACAGCCGATAGTTTCAGGTTTGCCTGAGTCTTATCTCACTCGTGCGCTAGCGGCGGCAACCTATTCACAACTTCCTGATATGTTTAATCACTTTGAGCGTGGTTATGATCTCTATTTAGCTCTACTTTCAGAGCCAACTTTCCAACAGCTGCCTTATGAAGCGACGGCTTGGGTATACGGATACGCAGTACAAGCGGCACTTAGAGCAGAAGATCCAGCACAAGCCAATCAATGGCTCGCCGTGATGCTAAAACAAGATAACACTCACCCAGAATCCCTTAACGCTCAATCACTTATTACCGCAAGTAATTAGGAGATAATGATGATCAGTTTTAAAGGAATAGAAAAAACCTATCAGCTCGGTTCACAGCGTGTGGAGGCTCTGAAAAAAGTCGATGGTTTTATCATAAAAGGCAGCATGGTGGCGTTATGCGGGCCGTCCGGATCAGGTAAAAGTACCTTATTAAATATCTTAGGTTTACTTGATATGGATTATCAGGGAGAAATAAAAATGGATGGTGAGTTCTATCCTAAAGACCCTATTGAAGCCGCTAAGTTACGACGTCACCAACTGGGCTTTGTGTTTCAGCGTTTTAATTTAGTCCCCGTGATGACCGCATTAGAGAACGTAGCATACCCACTAGTGTTAAATGGATACAGCAGTAAAGAGCAAACGCTCCTAGCCACCGAGATGCTAGAAAAAGTGGGGCTAGACGATGTTATTCACCACCGACCTGATAACCTTTCTGGTGGACAACAGCAACGTGTCGCCATTGCTCGTGCCTTAGTTCATAAACCAAGTTTGGTTATTGCGGATGAGCCAACAGCCAGTTTAGATAGCCAAACCGCAGAGACTGTGATTGATATTATGAAAGCGCTCGGGAAGGAAATTGGCACCACCTTTATTGTTGCAACGCATGATTATCGAATGGCGCAACATTGCGATACGTGCATCAACTTACTGGATGGAACCATCAGCAAGGAGGCCGTGTCATGGGCAAGTTAATTTCACTATTACCTTATTCTCTGCGTTTAGCGTGGTTGAATTTATTGCGAAACGGCCGTCGTAGCGCACTTTCTATCTTAATTATTACGATTGCCGTATTTGCATTAACCAGTGCGGGTGGGTTTGGTTTATATACTTATGACTCATTGAAAGAATCGACAGCAAGAGATACGGGCCATCTTACATTAAGCCAACCGGGTTACTTTGAAAGCGATGAAGAGATGCCATTAAGTAATGGATTATCTGATACATCAGAATTAATTCGCACGATTATGAAATACGATGAAGTAAGAGGCGTACAACCTCGAATTGATTTTACTGGGCTAATTTCTAATGGCGTAAAATCGACGATTTTCATGGGAACTGGGGTGAACGATCGAGAGTTCGATATGAAAGGCCCATTTTTAGACATGAGATCAGGAAAAACGTTAACCGACATTACCTCAAGTCGATACGATGTCATGGAGCCTGAAATCATGCTTGGGGTCGATTTAGCGAGAAACCTCAACGTCAGTGTGGGTGATTGGGTAACTTTACTGGCAACCACCAGCGAAGGGGCACTTAATGCGTTTGATTTTAAAGTGCATGGCACCTATTCAACGGGGGTTCCCGAGTTAGATAAACGTCAGCTTTATATTCATATCGATTCTGCACAAGAGTTACTGTTATCAGAGAAAGTAAGCACCTTATCGGTCTTTTTATTTGATACTGAAAAAACTGCCGAGTTACATCAACGATTAGCTCAAGAGTTAGAAACAATGCCACTTGATTACGACGTTGAAATCACTCCATGGCAAGAGCGCGCATTTTTCTACAACAAAGTGAAAGATTTATATGATCTTATCTTTGGTGTGATGGGCTTTGTGATGGGGCTAGTGGTATTTGTGGCGTTATTTAATACCATGACGATGTCCGTAACAGAAAGAACACGTGAAATCGGCACTTTATCCGCATTAGGCAGCTATCCTAACGAGATCATTCACTCATTCTTACGAGAAGCGGGCTTACTTGCAGTGATAGGTGTGGTTCTTGGTGCAGTAATAACAGCCTTAACGACAATACTGCTGTTGGTGGTTGATGTGCAGATGCCACCACCTCCGGGAAGAACGGATGGGTACCCACTGAATATTTATTTCTCATTTGAATTAGTGGCTTATGCAGGCGTTGGTGTTGTGTGTATTTGTTTATTAGCCGCGTACTTATCGGCCAAAAAAGGCGTGAAAAAACCCATTACGGAGGCGCTTATTTATGTCTAAATTATCTCACATCTTTATTCTGTTTGTGCTTGTTGGCTTTCAATCGACCGCAACCGCAACCGCAACCGCAACCGCAACAACGCAAAATATGGATAATACGAACAGCCTGACTGGGGCCCAAGTTAAACTACTGGTGAAAAAGGCCGATGATTTTCGCTTAGGTGAAAGTTCAGCAAAAGTGGTTTCTAAGGTTAAGCTATACAAAAATGACGAGCTAGATAAAACTCGCCAATACACGGTATACACACGAGAAGATCGAGAATCTTTGGTGTTGTTTAATTCTCAAGTGGAAGCCGGACAAAAGATGCTGATGCTAGGGGATAACTATTGGTTACTCATGCCGAAAAGTCGCCGCCCAATCCGCATTACACCGATGCAAAAGTTACTCGGTGAAGCCTCAGTGGGTGATATTTCAACGTTAACGTGGAGTGAAGATTATCAAGGTGAGTGGGTCGAATCGACAACGTTCGAACTAACTGATGGTCAAGCAATTCAAAGTGAGAAGATTAAACTAAAAGCGACAACAAAAGGCGCGAGTTATTTCACTATCGATTTATGGCTAGAGCAAGGAACGGGTTTTCCGATTAAAGCCGATTTGTATTTGCGGTCAGGAAAAATGGCCAAAGAAGCGTGGTTTATTAAAGGGATAAGAGAAGGCGAAACCAAAGTGATTTCAATGGTGTTAAATGATCAAATTCAAACCAATCAAAAAACGGTGATTGAATATAAAGAAATTACACCAACAGAGATTGCCGATAAATATTATAACCCTGCTTATCTGTCACGCACCAAACAGTTGGATTTGTGATCATGAAACCTTGGCTAGAACGACTAGGGTATTGTAGTGCTTGGGTGGCTTCTTTAAGCGCTCAAGCCTCTGAGATGACTTTCGAGTGGGATTGGATGCTGAGTGCCGAAACGGTTCAACAGCGAGAGACGGTCTTTTCTCCAATGACAGACAATAAACACCAAGAGTCGTTTAATGGATTATTGGATGTTCAAATCGGTTATCAGAATTGGAATGCGGTGGTGGCTCTTAAAGGCAATGATCTTTATTCCCAATCTAGCATTCAATCAGAAGATAAAAGTGCAGAAGCTGAGTTAATTGTCAGTGAATTATTTTGGCAAAGCAGCATTGATATTACCGATATTCCATTGGATTTACAGTTGGGTAAAGTAAGAGTCGATTGGGGTGTTGGTTATGGTTATCGCCCGCTGGATATTTTTACGCCTTATCGTCGAAACCCTGTTGGTATACAGGTAGAGGAAGGGGCCGGTGTCGCTTCGGTCTCTTATTTTGATGATCAAGGTGAATGGTCGTTAATTTATACCGACTCATCATGGACGCAGCAAAAAGGAAGTGAGTTAGAAGAGCAAAGTGAACAGCAAGGGATTGGTATAAGACGCTATGCGTTAGTGGGAGATACAGAATACCAATGGGTCGCTTATTATGATGATGTTCGACAAGGGTTATTGGGCGCAAGTGTTGTTACAGTGCTAGATACCGCGTGGGAGTTTCATGGATCGGCAGTGTATCAATCCAAGTATCTTTCTTATCAGCAGCCAAGTATCACACGTTATTCTGTCACGTTAGAAAAAGAAGAAAATGCCTATCAAGCGCTAGTAGGGTTAACTTGGGCAAATGAAATCGGAAGCAGTATCGTTGTAGAGTATTGGTATGACAGTCGAGCATGGAGTAAAAACGAGTGGAATAATGCGCTTACTGTAGCAACACCTTCATATCAACAAGGCTTTAATCATGTCAATATGGTTCAACATAACATGATGTTTCATTGGAGTTTGGATTCTAACGCATGGACAGCGTGGCAGTGGAGTAAAGACATCTCATGGTTAAGCCAGTTTACCCCAACATTTGATGTCTTGTATTCACCAGAAGATAACGGAGTGATAGCAACGCAATGGCTAAATTATTTGCTTCATGATTCAGGTGATTCAAGTGTGGAAATGGAACTTGCCGCGCGTTTTTTGACAGGAAAAAGCGACTCAGCGTATGCAAATTTATCCGATAAGCATATGCTGTTACTGAATATAAAAGGACGATTCTAATGAGTGAGCGAAAAGAAACGATACTGCAGTTAGTAAAAAGTTTACTTATCACAACGGTATTCTGTGTGGTTATCGCCATGATGACGAGCAATATTTGGCCATCACCATTTTATGAGCACATCATTATTAGTTTGGGTTATGGCTATAGTGCCGTTTTATGCTCATTTGTCTTAGAGAATAACTTTCCCACTTTAAAAAAAGCCTATTCCACCGTATTAGCTATGGTGCTTTCTATCACACTAGGTACGTTTCACGCATCATTATGGCTAAATAAATATGACGATTTCGCCACCTTAGAAGCACTTCAGCCCATTGTATTATTAGGGTTAATCTTTACTGCTATTTGTTTCTATTACTTTCACGCAACTGAGAAAACCATGTTAGCAGAGCAAGCGTTAGCACTCTCTAAGCGTAAACAGTTAGAGCAAGAGAAAGCACTAGTATTAAGCCAGTTAAGTCAGCTTCAAAGTCAAATTGAGCCACATTTTTTATTTAATACATTGGCGAATATCAGCGCGTTAATTGAGTTAGACAGCAACAAAGCAAAATTGATGCTAGAGAAGCTGACGGATTTACTTCGAGGATCGTTAAAAACAAACCGGAATCCATTAATTACCGTTGAGCAAGAAATTGAGCTATTAAATGCTTATTTATCGATTCAACAGATCCGCTTAGGGGATCGTTTAACGTATAACATCGATAATCAAATCATTGAGCCTATTTCTCTGCCACCTCTGTTAATTCAACCTCTGGTTGAAAATGCCATTACTCACGGTATAGAGCCGAGTGCGCAGGGAGGACAGCTTATGGTTCAGTTTAAGCAAGAGAATAATCAGTTTATTGTTGTTATCTCTGATAATGGTATTGGATTGGAGTCAGTGTCACCAAGTAAAGGGCATGGGATGAGCTTAAATAATATCAAACAGCGGTTGCATGACTTGTTCGATGGCAGTGCTTCCGTTCGTATCACTGAAAATAAAGACGGTGGTGTAAATGCAGAGCTGATTATTCCATCTGATAAACTGCTTCAACTAAATAAGGAATATTCATGAGTCAATCCATTGCCGCCGTTATTGCCGATGATGAGCCATTATTGCGCTTTCATTTAGAAAAAATGTTATCCGATCTTTGGCTTGATTTAGATATTGTAGCGGTATGTGCTAACGGTAAAGAAGCGCTTGAGGCAATAGAGCAACACCAACCGGATATCGCCTTTTTGGATATAAAAATGCCAGAATTAGATGGCATGGCATTGGCGACAAAATTACAAAAAAGTACCGTAGCGCCGTTAATTGTGTTCATTACCGCTTACGACGAATTTGCGGTAAAAGCGTTTGAAACTAATGCGATTGATTACGTATTGAAACCCATATCTGAAACCAGACTTGAAGCTACCTGTGAAAAACTGAAACAAAGGTTAACTCAGCAAAATAAACACTCAGATCCTAAACAAAATCAAGATGTATTGAGTGATCTTTTTGCTCAGATACAGCAACTGTCTGCACAGCAACAGCCAGAATATTTACGTTGGATTAAAGCGTACAAAGGTGAAGATCTGCATTTAATTTCTGTTTCAGATATCTTGTATTTTAAAGCAGAAGATAAATACGTTTCGGTTTATGCCAAGCAAAATGATATCAATATAACGGAATACCTTATTCGCAGTTCGCTAAAAGAGTTACAGCAAAAGATCAATCCTGATCATTTTTGGCAAATTCACCGTTCAAGTCTCGTTAATGTTGCTCAAATAGAAAAAGTGAAAAAGGATTTACTGGGGCATTTGTGTGTTCACATTGGTGGTGTGAAATTACCCGTAAGCAGAAGTGCTCAAAGTTTGTTTAAAGGGATGTGATAAAGCAAAAATAACGCCCTATACCAATGAAAGTATTAGGGCGCTACTAGGCAGTTCAAAACGCAGATTTAAAGCGCTAAAACCAAGCTTTGATAAGGTGCTAATATCAACTCAGGGCCTAGTTGTGTTGTTGGTTCAAGGTTACTGATCAAGCATTCTACAGAGCGGTTAGCAATATGCTCAGGCAATGCTAATGTTTGTGGCTCTGCACTAAAGTTATTTAACACGATTAAGTGTTGCTCGTTATCTTTACGCTCATAAGCAAACACGGCAGAGTGCGTTTCAAACAAAGGAATAAAATCACCGTAGACAATCACGGGGTTCTGTTTTCTCAGTGCGATCAGTTTTTGATAGTGATAGAAAATCGAGTTTTTATCTTCTAGCGCTGCGGCAACGTTGATCTCAGGGTAATTCGGGTTCAGTTTGATCCAAGGTGTACCTTGAGTAAATCCTGCATTATCAGAGTTATCCCAGTGCATTGGTGTGCGCGCATTGTCACGGCTATTGGCATGAATTCCTTTCATCATACTCTCATGGCTAACCCCAGATTCGGTTTTTACTCGATAGAAGTTCAACGTTTCAATATCTTTGTACTCTTCTAACGTATCGAATGCGACGTTCGTCATGCCGATCTCTTCACCTTGGAAAATATAAGGCGTGCCTTTCATCATATGCAGAGTCGTTGCCAGCATTTTTGCCGACTCAACACGATATTGGCCATCACAACCGTATTTAGAGACAACACGAGGTAAATCGTGGTTATTCCAAAATAGCGAGTTCCAACCATTGTTGCTTAACTCAAGTTGCCATTTGATCATCACTTGCTTAAAGGCATTAAGATCTAATGGTTTTGGTTTCCACTTATCACCATCTTCCCATAGCAGAGTAATGTGCTCAAACTGAAATACCATTGATAGTTCATTACGAGCAGGGTTGCTATAAAGTTGTGCCGTTTCTGGCGTGGCATCCCAGGTTTCACCAACGGTTAATAGATCTTTATCACCAAACGTCGCTTGGTTCATTTTTTGAAGAAGTGGGTGTAGACGATCACCGTTACCGGTAATTTTCTTATCAATTTCTTTACCAATTAAATCGATAACATCTAAACGGAAGCCACCAATACCTTGGTCAATCCACCAGTTCATCATATCAAATACTTTTTGATGAACCGCAGGGTTCTCCCAGTTTAAATCCGGTTGGCGTTTAGAGAATAAATGGAAATAATATTGTTGATTCTCTTCATCCCACTCCCATGCTGTATCACCGAAGATAGACCCTAAATCATTTGGCGCTTCGCCGTTTTCACCAGCATCACGCCAGATATAAAAATCACGGTATTGACTATTTTTATCGCTTTTTGCTTCAACAAACCAAGCGTGTTCATCTGATGTGTGGTTAACCACTAAATCCATTACCACTTTAATGCCGCGATCTTTTGCTTGCTGCATTAAACGCTTCATGTCTTCCATGGTGCCAAATTCAGCCGCAATCGCTTGATAATCAGAGATATCGTAACCGTTATCATCCATTGGAGATTGATAAACAGGAGAAAGCCAAATGACATCAATACCAAGACTTTGCAAGTAATCCAGTTTACTAATAATACCTTGTAGATCACCAATACCATCATTATTTGAGTCACAGAAGCTACGAGGGTAAATTTGATATACAACACTGTTATGCCACCAACGCTTTTCCATATTTATTATTCCACTAACTAAAAGAAATTAAACGCAATATAGCGAAAAAAAACGGTGATGAATAATTGATAATTTGAACTCTGATATAGAAAAAATTTATATCATGGGTATTGTGAAGTCAGAATAATTACTGAGTGTTTATTATGGATAAATCATCACGCTATTTTTATGAAGTGGCTCGCCAAGGCAGCATTAAAGGCGCTTCTGAAAAACTGTTTATTAGTCAACCGACGTTAACGACAGCAATTAAGAAACTAGAAGAAAGCTTGGATGTGATTTTGTTTCATCGAAAATCCAAAGGGGTTGAACTGACAAGCTCTGGCTGGCTCTATTATCGTTATGTACAAGATTTGTTTGAAAAACACAGTCAAATGATGCATCAACTGACCGACATGAAAGCCAGAAGTCAGGGCAAGATAAAGTTAGGGATTGGTGAGGCGTGGTGGGAGTGCTTTGCTTCTGAAGTGATTAAACAATTTGTGGAGCAGCATCCAAATAACTCAATGTATATCGAGTTTGGTAATGGCCTCTCTATGTTAAATCAATTACTCAATGGTGATATTGATCTTTTTATCGGTCATGAAATCGAACATATCGATCCAAGACATCGTGTATTGTTTATGCCTTTATTTATCGAACAAGAAGCGTGGTTTGTAAGGGAAGGGCATCCATTGTTATCAAATGATCTAACATCAAATGAGTTGGATAATTACCCTTTAATAAAAGTCACCCCTGATCACATCAGACACACGAAGATTTTGAATGATGAAGGTATGGAAGCGTTCAACCTTAAACAGCAAAAAACAGGGGTTGTGTATGAACTTAACTCCTTAAAAGCCAGTATTGATATGCTAAAAACCAGTGATGCGATCATGCCTTATACCGATCAAGTTAAGGATAAAATGGCGGAGTTGGGGATTGTGAACCTTCCACAAGAGTCAGAAAAAAAAGGCAATGTTGGGATTTATACTAAAACAGAACAAGTGTCAGAAAGTATTCAGTACTTAGTCTCATTATTAAAAGGTAAATAAAGTAAAGATAGCCATGGGCTAAGACGATGTTTCAACGAAATATGTTACAGTGTGTAAATCTAAATATTAATAAGAGTCACTATCATGCCGAGCCTAGCTCATTGGAAAAATCCAAAAACCTTTTTGATCTTAATTTCTATTGTTGTGCCTATTGCCTTCTCTACATGGAATGCACTGTTGAATAACTTTGTAATAGAAAAAGCGGCTTTTACTGGTGCAGATATTGGGCTATTGCAAAGTGTGCGTGAGATCCCAGGTTTTCTAGCCTTTACTGCTGTTTTCGTCCTTCTTTTTATTCGTGAGCAGAAGTTCATGATCCTCTCTTTGGTGATGTTAGCGGTAGGTGTTGCGATTACTGGGTTCTTCCCAAGCGTATATGGCTTATTGTGCACAACGTTATTGATGTCGGTAGGTTTCCACTATTTTGAAACCTTAAAACAGTCTTTATCGCTGCAATGGTTAACCAAAGAAGAAGCTCCAGAGATGCTCGGTAAGCTTATCTCTATCGGTGCGCTTGCTTCTTTGTGTACTTATGGCGTGTTATGGGTATTGCTTGAATTAGTGCAATTAGAGTTTAAATGGATTTACTTCATTGCAGGTTCAATTGCATTAATCGTGACGATCTTTATGTGGTTATCGTTTCCAAATTTTGAAACCGAAACACAACAAACCAAGAAATTGGTACTACGTAAGCGTTATTGGTTGTATTACGCATTAACCTTCATGAGTGGTGCTCGTCGTCAGATCTTTATGGTGTTTGCTGGCTTCTTAATGGTTGAGAAGTTTGGTTATTCAGCTGCTGATATTACATTATTATTTTTAGCAAACTATGCATTTAACTGGTTATTTGCTAAGAAGATAGGGCGCTGGATTGGTGTCGTTGGTGAGCGCAAAGCATTAATGTTTGAATACATTGGTTTGATTTTTGTTTTTGTTGGTTATGCATTGGTACAAACCTCAGAAATGGCGGCAGCACTGTACATTATCGATCATCTGTTTTTTGCTTTAGCATTAGCGATTAAAACCTATTTCCAAAAAATTGCCGATCCTGCTGATATGGCATCAACGGCTGGTGTGGCCTTTACCATTAACCATATTGCTGCTGTGGTTATCCCTGTGAGCTTCGGTGTGATATGGCTTGTGTCACCAGCAGCGGTGTTTTACGTAGGTGCAACAATGGCATTTATATCATTTTTATTGTCACTCAATATTCCAGAAGCGCCACAAGAAGGAAATGAAACTCGCATTTTTAAGTGGAACTGATTAAAGTAGTTGTACTTAAGAAGGAAGAGGGAATGTAGGTATGAATATGATAACTCATGATCCTGATAACAAGTGTTATCACATAGCACTTGAGGGAAAAGCGGTTGCTAAAGTGTATTACGAAAAGAAAGGCAATATTCTCGATGTAATAAGCACGCGGATCCCTGATGAGCTACAAGGAAAAGGTTACGGCAAAGTAATGATGGAGTCGTTCTTACATGAGATGAGAACATCCAATTTATTGATCGTGCCTGTCTGCTCTTATGTGGTTCATTACATGAATAAAAACCCACAGTGGCAAGATGTATTAGCGAAATAATTGAAACCTAGGTAGAACGTCTATCTAGGTTTTTTTGTATTGGATTCAGATAGAAACAAGTTGATAAAAGGAAGTCATGATGACGTTAAACGCATTTATTGAAAAACTAAGCACACAGCCTGAATTGATTGAATTTACCGAAACCATGGCCGTTATTGAGTCTCACTATGACTTTACACCAACAGAATTTGCGAATGGTAATACGGTTAATTTGGCTGATCAAAATAATGGCTCATGTAAGATTTTTGCTTTCGCTTTATTAAATCAACTCAGTGTAGATCAAACATTAGCGTGTTTTGGACAATATTATCGTGAAGATGTGCTACAAAATCCAACGAATAATGACCACCAAAACATTCGTAATTTTATGGTAACCGGTTGGGCAGGGATTCAGTTTAACGCTCAAGCACTTCAAGCGAAATAATCACAAGAAAACCAATATAGAGAGACCATTATGATCAAACTTGCTGTTATTGGAACCAACTGGATTACTGAGCGATTTTTAGCGGCTGCACTAGAAGGTGGTAAATACCAACTATCTGCAGTGTATTCACGCTCACTTGAACAAGCTAAAGCATTTGCAGATAAATTTAGCGTCAATTTAACCTTTGATTGTTTAGATAAATTAGCGACGTGTGATGAAGTGGATGCGGTGTACATCGCAAGCCCTAATTCATTTCATGCTCCACAATCTATTAAGATGATGAAGCAAGGTAAACACGTCATTTGTGAAAAACCAGTCGCCTCAAATTACCAAGAGGCACAATTTGCTTATCAAACCGCACAAGAAAATAACGTGGTGTTGTTTGAAGCTTTTATGTCGCCATATTTACCTAACTTTCAGCAGATTAAGTCACACTTACCAAGTTTAGGGGCGATTCGAAAAGTACACATCACTTATTGTCAGTACTCTTCTCGTTACCCTAAATACCTTAATGGTGAAAACCCAAATACTTTTAATCCTGAGTTTTCAAATGGCTCGATTATGGACATCGGTTTTTATTGTGTAGGCTCTATGGTTGAGTTATTTGGTGAGCCAACATCAATTCAAGCACAGGCGCACCTGCTAGATTCCGGTGTTGATGGTAACGGCAGTATTATTTGTGGTTACGATGGCTTTGATGTTGTTGTCATGCACTCTAAGACCAGTGATTCTTATGTACCCAGTGAGATCCAAGGTGAAGAGGGGGCGATCTTAGCTGAGATGATCTCTATTGGCCAAAAAGTAACGAAAGTAAACCGTGGTGGAGAAACAGAAGATTTGACCCTTGAACAAAATGCCAATCCAATGTTTTATGAAGCGTTTAAATT
>NZ_JARACR010000003.1:0-244924 GCF_028765505.1 Aliivibrio sp. A6
GCATTAAACGCCGCATTGACACATTTATTACTACAACGACTTAGCTGAATTTTACTGCCTTAAACACTGAAACCAAAGATAAACCTACAACGCCGAATGTAATAAATCGTGTTGATTGCTTTGTTAAGCTACAACGGCACACTATAATGACCGAATAATCAACCTAATTAGAGACCATTATGACTACTAGAATTTTAGCTGATGTTGCAGCAAGTATTACTGAGTTTAAAGCTAACCCAATGAAAGTTGCTTCAAGTGCTAATGGCGAAGCTGTTGCTGTACTAAACAGAAATGAGCCTGCATTTTATTGTGTACCAGCTGAAGCTTATGAACTTTTGATGGATCGGGTTGAAGATCTAGAACTATTATCTCTTGCCGCAGAACGAGAGAATGAAGAAACGATTTCGGTAAACATCCATGACTTATAAGTTAGATTTCAAAAAGATCGCACAATTTACTATAAAGAAGTGGCTACGGGCTTGTTCTACACCCGAGGTTTAACGCTGGCTGCGCAGCGCTTAATCCTTATTTGTTATAACTTTATATATCAGCCATAGTCAGCAATTGACTACAGTTACGAACCGTTAAAATATTTATGCTTAACGTTACGCTATAAATAATGCGGTAATTACCAAAAATGATTTCACGATAATTCGCTTTATTCAGCCAGGGACAAGACGACCCAACTCTGGAAATGAACCTAAATTCTCAGCTTTATCGAATACATCGTTAACCCATTTTTCTGCCGCTGATGGATTGTCTAATGCTATGTATTCTGCTGTCTGCCCTATTTTGTCTAAAACAAGCGGCGACCAAATAACATTCATTAACGTAAGCGCGCTAAGATTTTAGAACGAGCATCGTCATTTGATAAACCGAAACCACTAGCGATTTGTGCTTCAGCTTGTTGCATCTCTTCCAGTAACTCTATTTTCTCTTGCATAGCTTCATACTCAGCAACGTCTAAAACAACAGCGACGCCTTTACCACGCTGAGTGATAACTAAAGGTCTACGAGTTTCGTTAATTTGACGAATAAACGACGCTACGCCAGCTCTAAATTCTGAAAGTGGTTGAATATCTTGGTCCAATCTTAATCGAGTCATAATAGCACCTTAATTGTACTTAATTTTGTACCAATTATAGTGCAAGTATAAATATTCAGCAATACTAAGAAAAATTATAACGCCGCAATAACACGTGCGAACGCCTTAATTACCAAGCCAATTATACTCTAAACCACGAATGCCGAGTGTAATAAGTATCGTGTTGATTGCTTTGCTGAACGAAGCCGCTTCGCGGCAGAGATAGCCGAAAGGCAAACATAATAAGGATAATGGCTGAGGTTAAACCAGAGGAGATACAACAAATAAGACGATTTAAAAAATAGCTAACCCATTGATAAAATTACTATCGTAATCTTATCTTGGCCTCACTCGCCTTGAGAAAAGACTCAAGACGATGCACCTACCAAACTAGATCGCACAATTTACTATAAAGAAGTGACTACGGGCTTGTTCTACACCCGGGATTTAACACTGGCTGCGCAGCGCTTAATCCTTATTTGTTAGCACTCTTGAACAATCGAAGGTTAAGACATAAAAAATGCAGCGTAATAACGCTGCTTAAAAACACTCAGAATCTGCTTGAACAGTAATCTTTGATCCCTTGAGGTGTCCTAGGTGAGCTCAAAAGACCAGCTTTTACAGCTGAGAATAGCGACTCACTAATATCAGGGTACTTGGAAAGAGCCCCACTAGCCAAGCCACTTTCGAGTCGAGAAACTTCAAACAGAGATGCGTGCTCGAATGCAATCACGCTCTCATGTTTTACAAAAGAGTGATCTCCCGGAGTTAAGACTACGGTTGAATCCGATGTTGGTCGTCGAGTGGTAATATTAACCATGACAACTACTGGCGGATCACCTTCAGGAGTTGTCAATACGATAAATAAGTGCTTACATGTTGGCGACGGTACAGGAACAAGAATAGTGTTCTTTTCAATAATAGTGCTCATAAATTATTTAAAAAGTCCTTCGCTGCTTTAACATCTTGTAATTCTTGTAAAATACTGTTTGCATCAGCGTCATCAAAACCAACTGCTTTCAAAATATCTTGGTAATCAATAGGCAATATTGAACCATGAGGATTGTTCCATTCACCGAACTCATGCGTTTTATCCGCTAGCTCAAATCTATCCATTGAGCCAAACTGAGAGAATACAGCATCAGTAATAGCCAATTCTGCCTCTGATAATAAAGCAGTATCAAAGTCACGATTGAGCAATGATATTTTATAATTTCGACTTGGAGACAAAAGTTTTGACCACAAACCATTCGTAGAACGAACACTTCCATCGATTAAAGACAGAGTGTTCAATAAAACAGGTCCATAATTCATGGAAGCATAGTTATCATCACTTATTGTATGCCCTAGTGTCGCCAATGCATTTCTGTCAGAAATGTAAAGCAACTTCATGAGCATAAGATGGTAAATTTCACCGCCACTTTTCGAGGTCAAATATGCTGCTAGTTGCGCAGTTTTGTCTTCATTAAAATTTGGTATATAAGTCATATACATCTCCTAACATAATGTTTTCAAGTTAATTAGGTGAAAACACTGTATATAAAACCAATTATATATGAATTGAAATTTTTCGCTAGATCTAGTTGAAGTGATGAGTGCTAACCCCCAATTAAGGTGTGAGCCACGCAATACCGATGTTGCCGCATACCACCGTAAACACCAAACGCAACGCATAGTAAAAATGCCACGCGTTGCGAATCACTCTTAAACAGATTGTTGAACGAAGCAGCTTCGCGGCAGAGTAAAACCGGTATCATCCAGACTCTCTGTACCCCCATCATTTTGATGGCGGATAACAAGAGCGATATCATCGCCTTTATGAATTACACCTTACCAACTTAACTCTGCAAGGTAAACGACCTGCTACCATTGATGCTTATTCTCGTGCAGTTCATCGGATTAGCGAGTTCTTTGACCTTTGTCCCGATACATTAAACACGACTGATTTAGAAAGCTTCTTCGCCAGTTTGATTAGCTCTCACTCGTAGAGCACCGTTAAACTCGACCGCAATGGCTTACAGTTTTTCTATCGCTACACTTTAAATTATCAAACTCCGCCAAGCACTATACCCATCCGAACCAAAGCAATACTAACCTGCCCTCGTTACCTGCATGACATGGAGAGCATGGGTATAACGCGATCGAGATAGCCGAAAGGCAAACATAATAAGGATAATGGCTGAGGTTAAACCAGAGGAGATACAACAAATAAGACGATTTAAAAAATAGCTAACCCATTGATAAAGTTACTATCATAATCTTATCTTGGCCTCACTCGCCTTGAGAAAAGACTCAAGGCGATGCGCCCATCAAACTAGATCGTAAAATTTACTATAAAGAAGTGACTACGGGATTGTTCAACACCCGGGATTTAACGCTGGCTGCGCAGCGCTTAATCCTTATTTGTTAGGCTATGTAGGTGTACATAGTTACCAGAGATTCGCTAGGCGTATGAATTAATTCATCAAAACCATTTTCTTTATATAATTCAATTAATTTCGGATTTTTATCACATTCTAGGATCACAGCGCGCCCGCCAATCAACGCCTTGGCTTCGTTAATAATCGCATATACTTCATCAAGGATTAGCTCTAACGTGATCTTATTTGGCTCAACAGAAAAATTCTTACCAATTTGACCGATCAAGTAAGCTTTGATCTTCTCTGCATTTTTATTTATTCCATCTAAATGCTTTACTTGGCCTTTAGATATATCAGAATGGACTAAAGACACTTCTTTGAACGTTAGTGAAAAATAAGCGAGTATGTCACCATTGTCGTTTAAGATGAGGTATGTTCTAGAATTATCGCTTTCTTCAAATCGAGTTGCTTTGGATCTAAGGAAGGTTTCTACATCAGGGTTTTTAGGGCAAGTGAAATTAGAGAAGAGCTTTTGAAGTTTATCACTATCAAAAGCTTCAACTACATCCCCGAGTTTGACAACTGTCGTGTTAATAACTGGATACCTTTTGACTTATCAGACTCATAGTTTCGTTTTTTGACCGCTACCTTTCTAGGGTTTGCGGCTGCCATTTTGAACTTGTTAATAACCTTATCATCAGTTACTTTGAAGTCCTTATCAAATGAAGTAGTTGCCATAACTATCTCCTACACATTGGTTTACCCAAAGTATACACCTCATACAACATGAATGCTATACAAAGTCATTTCCTGGAATGTCAAGAGTAGCCTAACGCCTGCATAACACGTTTGCTACCATGCAGATTATGCTCAAATTTACCACTTAACATGGTAAACTCAAAGAAACCTAGAATGCCGAATGTAGCAAATCGTGTTGATGCATTTGTTAAATTTTTAATCCCAGAGTTCTAATTGAACGTTTTATCTCCGGAGTATAATCAAATAACTTACCTGATGGAGTGATTTTTTGTGTCAGTTTGTATGGATAACCATATGCATCCTCAAACTCAACTTTAAACTCAATAGGAATATTTTTCTCGATTAAATATGATTGTTCAACACCAGAGATATTTGAGGACCGCATTTCTAATAGCTGGCCGGGTAAAATAGAAGGTAACCCAGAGCTTCTAACATCAGATTTACCTTCTATTATTGTATAAAATGTTAAGTTTAATGCCGGTCCACCAGATACATTTTTAACCTTTGCATTTACTCTAAAACAATCATTATCAGCAAACTCATAACCAACATCTTCAATAGCAATCCAAGGCCTCATATCTTGCTTCTTATTCAACACTACCATTAACAAAGCAACGAAAGATATTGCTACCGAGAATATTGATATTATTATTGCTATTTTATCCACTTTAATTCCCCAATAAGATTTAACACCCTGTTAAGGTGTGAGCAACGCAATACCGATGCTTCCGCATACCACCTTAAACACTAAACGCAACACATAGTGAAAATGCCAAGCGTTGCGAATCACTCTTAAACAGTTTGTTAAATAACATTAATCAGCGATCCTTGCACCTATACTTAAGCCTCCAAACTCTTCCATGCTCATCAGATATGGTCGGTCCGTAAGAACTTGCCCACTACCTAGCGTGACATGCTCAGGCACCCACATTTTGTCGTCATTGTGGTAAACATAAACCAACCGTTTTGGGCTCTCATCGACTAAGTTGTCAATGAGTTTTTTTGCATTGTTGCTAGCATCTGTAATTTGATTAATAGAGTCTTTAATTAATACTGGACTGTTTGTCTCGATGATAAATTCCACCAAACATCCACGATAAGGAGTATTGAAATTATAGAGAACTCGTTTGTTAACTTTTTTCACAATTGAGTTTACCAGCCAACTAGCAAACCTTTCTTGATGGTTAGCAGTTTGTTCACCTAACTTATTAAAGTAACCAGTTAAAAATGGGAGGGCTATGCTTGCGGGTATGGCAATACTTAATATCGTTACCGGATCAGCAGCCTTTCGAACCGCTATATATGGTTTTGTCGCAACGAATTCAGGTGCGTTAGCTAATGCACATGTGATTATGTCTTCATCAAGCTCAATATTGCTGTATTCAATCTCAACATCTCCAAATGAAACATCAGTTTCAGTGGGAATGTAGGCTGAGTTTAAGGCTCTCATTTCTGTTGGAAACGGTCGATAAAATGACTTTGAGTACGTTGCAATAACAGCAAGAACATAGGTTTTTTCACCATCACGGCTAGTGAGCATTTTTGCCGCTAGAGTACGACCAAAGGTTGCTATTCTTGGATCATGATGAGCGTTCAAGGGTAAGCCATGTTTATTGATGGCAATCTCTGTACTTTTTAGAGCCTCTAAACTCATTTGATCACCATGTATATCAACCTTATTCGTCGACACTACACCTAATACAAATTCGTCATAAATATCAGATTTTAGTTTTCTTAACGTACCTTTGTAGAACTCTTCTACTCCGTCAAAGTCATCAAAATCACTCACTTTAAGCTCCTGTTATTTAACGCTCTTTCTACGACAAAATGCCTCATAGTTCCCTATTACATTTGTCACTAGTTATTCCACTAAGGCATCTAGCCTTTTTCTAAAATTAAATAAATCAACACGATACGGCACATAACATTAGTCACTGCATTCATCCTACACGACAACGAGTCGCTTTATGCGGTTAGCTCACAGGCTGCTTCGATAAACCATAAATAGCATGATTGATAATACGACCATTTAGGTTTTCTCGATTAGAAATAATGCCTTCTAATGTCATGCCTAAACGTTCACAAACCTTACGGCTTGGTAAGTTGTTCTCGCCTGCTGCTATTTGAATTTTCTCAAGCTGTAAATCTGTGAATGCAATCTCGATTAACTTAGAGACAGCGCGAGTAATAATACCCTTACCTTGATAAGACTCACTGAGCCAATAACCAATTTCTGCCATTTTTAACTGATGGTTAATCGTATTAAAACTGACATTACCAACCAATTCACCTTGGTAAATCATGGCGCAAACCATTCCTTTGCCTTCCGCATAATCAAGTAGCGATTTACGTACAAAGCGTAAAAAGAAATCTTCAGATTTTGCGAGTGGTGGCCAAGCCAGCCATTGAGACAAATAGGCTTCTTCTTTTGAGACGATTTCAAAGTACTTTTTCGCAAAAGATGGCTCAATAAGTGCCAATTTCAATTCACTATCAACTTCCACTGTAAACATAATTCACCTTTTGCCAATATAACCGTTATACATACTCTCAAACTCTCAACCGAACTTATTGATTTCGAATCTTGCCGTTAAAAATTAATGAAAATGTATGTTTTCCATTCGCACATCATACCCTTTCATAAATGGATTTCATTCTATTTCTTTTCATTTTTCCTTTTTAGAACTGTATTTTTTGATGATTCAAGCTATTGATAGTATTGGTAATAAGTTAAATAGAATTGATTTCGTTTTGCTAAGCTTCAAACACGCAAAAAATAACTAAGTTACTCTGTTCGATTGAGTATGAGCGATGGTTCTATCAACTGGCATCATTTTCATTATAGGTAATCACCATTAATTCATCATTGAGGTTGGTGGTAACTTGAACGTTAATCGGTTGGCAACAAACTCTACAATCTTCAATATATTCTTGGCCGAGATCTTCAGGACCGACGACAATTACAATCACTTCATTGCAATAAGGGCAACATACTTTTTCTTCATGTAATAGTTCCATTCCGCCTCCCTTCTACACAAATCAACAGCGCTCTTAGTATTATTTATTCAGATTAATCTTTGAGAACGTTATAAATATAGCAAAGATAAATAGGACCGACATCGTTACTAAGTTTGAGAAGGCTGTTTTTTAAACGTCAAAAAGCCGAGCAAGTTACCCTGCTCGGCTTTTGAATTTATGACAATAAAAGTAATGAATTAACTTAGTCTACTTTCTTATCTTGTGGTTGGTTTTCAGGAAGGTCTTTCACTTCGTGATACCATAAGTCATGGTGTTCTTTTGCCCATGTCTCATCAACATCACCCGTTACCATGCCATCTAGACCCGCCTCCATACCGAACAAGCCGATATAGATGTGGAAGATGAAACCACAGATCAGGATAAGTGCTGATAGCATATGTACAAGGTTAGATAGCTCCATGTCACGGCGTAGCTGGCCGAAAATAGGGAAATCTAATACAAAACCACTAAAAGCAACAACAGTACCAAATATAATTAGTAACCAATAAATTGCTTTTTCACCACCATTTGAGAAACCAGCTGATGGGTGCGATCCTTTGTGTTTACCTACCATGCCGCCCATTTTCATGAACCATTGAATGTCTGTCTTGTTGAAGATCGATTTTCTCCACCATTTCAGAAGTACACACATTAGTAGGATAAAGAAGATCGGTCCCATGTAGTTGTGGTATTGCTTCGCAGCATAAATAATCATGCCCCAGATTTCACTTGGTAAAATCGGTTTTAAAAAGTGTTTACCATAAACTAAACATAAACCACTAAATGCCAGTGTTAAAAATGTAAATGCCATGCTCCAGTGTAAGGCGCGATCCATACGAGACCAGCGTTTTATCTTACGGCCTGTTTTTGGTTTACTCAGTTTTAATGGGCCCACAACGAAATACGCCAGTGTTACCATTACTAAACTACCAAAAATAGCAAGTGCACCTAATGGTGACATCCACTTTTCTTTTAGTACAAACCACGTTTCACCTGCGGTACTAATAAGTACACCATGCTCAGGTGATTGAGACGTTGTATAACCTTCTTGACCGGCCTTTACTTCACGCCAAAAATCAGCGCCTGCAAGTTGGGTCATCTCTTTCTCTGCACTCTTATTCGCTGTGCTTTCATTTGCCATACTAGGTACAGCAAATGAAAGCGTTAATGCTGCCAATAATGGCAGCAATAACGAAAGAGAAAGACGTTTTAATTGTGTAAACATCACTCTCTCCACTGGATTAGCTCTTAGTCGCATCAAACGAAAGATCTTCACCATCTGTCCAACCAGCGTCTTTTGCGCCACGTTCTACAACACGTTGACGGAAGATGTCAGATACTTTCTCTGCATCACCAGCAAGCAGTGCTTTAGTCGAACATAAAGAAGCACACATTGGTAATTTGCCTTCTGCGATACGGTTTGCGCCGTATTTTTCACGTTCTTCTTGTGAACCTGGTTCTACACCCGGGCCACCAGCACAGAATGTACATTTGTCCATTTTGCCACGCTCAGCAAAAGCACCCTGTTTAGGGAACTGCGGCGCACCAAATGGGCAAGCAAATAGGCAGTAACCACAACCGATACAAAGATCTTTGTTGTGACGTACGATGCCATCTTCTGTATGTTCAAAACAATCCGCAGGACAAACGGCCATACAAGGCGCATCGGTACAGTGCATACATGCCACAGAGATTGAGGTTTCACCCGGCTCACCGTCATTTAGTGTTACTACGCGACGACGTTGGATACCCCACTCTAGCGCATCATCATTTTCGTTTTTACATGCTGTGACACAGCCGTTACATTCAATACAACGCTTGGTGTCACATAAGAACTTCATTCTAGCCATTTTATATCACCCCTTACGCTTTCGTGATTTTACATAGTGTCACTTTGGTTTCCTGCATTTGTGTTACAGGGTCATAACCATAAGTGGTTGCTGTGTTTGCTGCTTCGCCGATTACGTATGGGTCAGTACCTTCTGGGTACTTACTACGTAAATCTTCACCTTGGAATTTACCGCCAAAGTGGAATGGTACGAACGCTAAGCCAGGTTTAACACGACGTGTTACCATTGCTTTAACGTGAATTCGACCTTTCTCTGCGCCTTCAACCCAAACCATGTCACCGTCTTTAAAGCCGATGTCGTTTGCGTCTTTCGGGTTAACTTCGACAAACATTTCTTGTTGAAGCTCAGCAAGCCATGGGTTTGAACGCGTTTCTTCACCGCCACCTTCGTACTCAACCAGACGACCAGATGTCAGAATAATTGGGTATTCTTTTGACTTGTCTTGATCTTGAATTGTTTTGTACAACGTTGGAATACGGAAGTTAGCCGCACGGTCATCCCATGTTGGGTAATCAGCAACTAAATCACGACGTGGTGTGTATAACGGCTCACGGTGTTGTGGAACACGGTCAGGGAACGTCCATACAATCGCACGTGCTTTTGCATTACCAAATGGCATACAACCGTGTTTAATTGCAACACGTTGAATACCGCCAGATAAATCGGTTTTCCAGTTTTTGCCTTCTGCTGCTACTTTTTCAGCCGCAGTCAGATCGTCCCACCAACCAAGTTGCTTAAGCAGTTTGTCAGTGAATTCTGGGTGACCATCTTCAATTTCACACCCTACTGGGTAGCTGTCTTCAGCAAGTAGGCTTTGACCTTCATATTCCACACCAAAACGGGTACGGAAGTTACCGCCACCTTGCGCTACAGGTTTAGACGTATCATAAAGGATATGCGTACCTGGGTGCTTCATTTCTGGTGTACCCCAACAAGGCCAAGGAAGACCGTAGGTTTCACCGTTTACAGGTCCACCTTCTGCTTCTAGCGTTGTTTTGTGGAACGTATGCCAGTTCATTGTGTGCGCTTTAATACGCTCTGGGCTTTGGCCTGTGTAACCAATTGTCCACATACCTTTGTTGAATTCACGGGTAATGTCTTCAATTACAGGTTGGTTGTTCTGATCAATTTTGATGTTTTTGAACAGTTGATCTGAGTAACCTAACTTTTTAGTCAGTAGGTACATGATCTCGTGGTCAGGTTTTGATTCAAACAATGGCTGAATTACTTGCTCACGCCATTGGAATGAACGGTTTGATGCGGTTACAGAACCGTGCGTTTCAAACTGCGTTGTTGCAGGAAGAAGGTATACGCCATCGGTACGATCGTTCATTACTGCAGCAACGGTTGGGTATGGATCGACGATAACCATCATATCCAGCTTGCTCATTGCTTTTCTGATCTCAGTACCACGTGTTTGTGAGTTTACTGCGTGACCCCAGTAGAACATTGCACGGATATTGTCGTTTTGTTCGATGTTTGCTTTGTCTTCTAAAACACCATCAACCCAACGAGATACAGGAATACCAAAGTTATTCATTGGCGTTTTGCCGTTGTATTTACCTTGGTCGAATCGGTTTTTAACCCACTCGTAATCTAGATCCCATACTTTAGTCCAGTGTTTCCATGCGCCTTCACCAACACCGTAGTAGCCTGGAAGCGTATCAGAAAGAACACCTAAATCCGTTGCGCCTTGTACGTTATCGTGACCACGGAAGATGTTTGCACCACCGCCTGATTTACCCATGTTACCAAGAGCAAGTTCTAGGATACAGTATGCACGTGTGTTGTTGTTACCCGTAGTATGCTGAGTACCACCCATACACCAAACAACACAGCCTGGACGGTTTTCAGAAAGCAGTTTTGCTGTCTCAAACACTTCAGCTTCTGTAATGCCTGTTACACGCTCAACTTCTGCTGGGTTCCATTTTGCTACTTCTGTGCGGATCTCATCCATACCAAACACACGTTGGTTAATGAATTCTTGATCTTCCCATTTGTTTGCAAATACATGCCACAATACGCCCCAAATAAAGGCAACGTCTGAACCCGGACGCAATGAAACATAGTGATCCGCTTTTGCTGCTGTACGTGTACGACGTGGGTCGGCAACAACGATCTTACAACCATTCTTCTCTTTTGCGATCAGAATATGTTGCATTGCTACTGGGTGTGCTTCTGCAGGGTTTGAACCAATGAATAGCATAGATTTACAGTTATGCATGTCATTGAATGAGTTTGTCATTGCACCGTAACCCCATGTGTTTGCAACACCGGCTACTGTGGTTGAGTGACAAATACGCGCTTGGTGATCGACGTTGTTTGTACCCCATAATGACGCCATTTTACGGTACAAGTACGCTTGTTCGTTGTTGTGCTTTGCAGAACCTAACCAGTACACTGAGTCTGGGCCTGATTCTTTACGGATCTCAAGTGCTTTGTTACCGATCTCTTCGATCGCTTGATCCCAAGACAGTTTTACCCATTTGCCATTTTCTAGCTTCATTGGGTATTTTAGACGACGTTCGCCATGACCATGCTCACGCAGTGCTGCGCCTTTTGCACAGTGACCGCCTGCGTTAAATGGGTGATCGAATGCTGGCTCTTGACCAGTCCATACGCCATTTTGTACTTCAGCGTAGATACCACAACCTACAGAACAATGTGAACAAATAGTACGTTTCACTTCTGTTGGCGCATCAACTGGCACTTCTTTCGCTTGTGCTTTTTTCATCATGCTTGGAACAAACATGCTTGCACTTGCTACTGCACCCGCAGCAATCGTTGAAGTACGCATGAACATACGACGTGTAATGCCAAGCTGGTTCTCTTGCTTTTGTACCGAATCGGAACGTTTAGTTAATTTCATTATTAAGCTCCGTTATAGGCTATCGTAATAATCACGAATATGTTGAGTTTCGCGATATCCATCGCCCTTCTTCTCAACGTCTTTTTTATCCGTTACTGTGTTTGCGCTTGCTGTTCCTGATACCGCTGCTGCTACTGTTCCTGCGGCAGCTGCAGTTGCAAGGCCCTTCAGTAGTGTGCGGCGGTTTAGGTCCGTATTTTTATTGCTCATTCAATGCTCCTTTGCTTCCAATGTACTTGGAATGGGCGTCTGTTTTTATGGTTTTAATTCTTTTAAGTCACAACGACTTTTATACTTCTGTGACTTCAATTGCGTTTGGATTTTTTGCAAAGCGCGTTTGTTCTACAATGAAAAACGCCTCTACTAAACCTGTCACTGATTTGTAGAAATCTGCATTTTCTGCATTATTGATTTGCTCACACAGTGAAACATACCAAGGTTGAATATGGCGATTAAAGAAACGTTGTTGCAGAACTTCAGCATCACCCGCTTCAATAAGCATAGCCATTACCTCACATAATGCTGAGATATGATCTTCAGGCTCTTTTACGTCATCGGCACGTTCAAAACCTAATTGCATTAGATCTTGTCGAAGTGCCACTAACGGTTTTTCCATTAATGCGCCCGCTATGTGCCATGAGCCAAACGGCATCACTTCACCACGGCCAACGCCAATGAATAGGTTTTGGTATTCGTCTGTTAGGGCTTCTTGATTTGATTCTTGAGCCGCTTTTGAAATAACAGACCATGCTTTACTCATTGCATGATCATCGTTACTTTCTACTTCAAGCGTACTTAACCAATCAATCACCATTTGATCTGGTGCAATACGAAATAAATGCGCTAATAAACCATAGATTTCTTGTCTTACTTGCTGTTGTTCATTCATGGTCATTACACCTTTAATTGTTTTTCTGGGTTTGCAGACAGATCAGTAAAGATGTCTTTTACTCGACAGTCTTCACACATGTATAGACGGCTAATAGAGGCTTCATCACTAAAGTGCGGGTTACCCTGTAACTTAGCTCGTAACATTTCAATCATTGATGCTGGAGCAAAAGGTGTTCCGCAAGTAATACAACACGCGGCATCTTCTTTATGCATTATTTGTGTTTCTTGACGCTGTGTTTGGCTCCAGTTCATTTGCACTTTCATGCTCAATACTTTTTCTGGACAGGCGCTGACACAAAGGCCACATTGAACACAATCTTGCTCAATGAATTTTAATGTTGGTGAATCGGGATCACTATGAAGTGCACGGGTTGGGCAAACCGCCACACAACCCATACATAACGTACAGTCTTTCGTTTCACAGCTCACACTGCCATAAGGCGCATGAGAAGGCAGAGATTGAATTTCTGTAATTTCGATATGGTTTGAAGCCGCATCAGCAGCGAGGTGATCTAACGCGCCCATTAAGCGTGCACGCTTATTACCCGTTAATGGTTGTTCAATTACCGCTAATGGCGTATCGATAAGCGTCATTTCATGTAACGCTTCCATGTAAACGACTTGGATGCGTTGAGGATCTAACCCTAGTTGAGATAAGAAAGCCTGTGCAATTTCTACTTCTTGCGTTAATACACGCTGAATGGTTTCTGGCATTCTACGGCTTGCGATAAACAGAACTTGGGCTGCACCATTAACAAGTGCAGAGAACCATGTATCAATACCCACAGAAAGAAGCTCATCAAGAACCACTGGGATAACATGATCTGGCATGGTTTTTAATGCCATCACGTTAAAGTTTTCATGGCGATCACTGCAGAAAGCGATAATCGGTGTTTCACCACCCTCTTTCTTGTAATTTGCTAATAGACGAGTAGCGAAGTTTTGTGTTTTCTCCGCTTCTGGCAATGCATAGCTGATGGCTTCTGTCGGGCAAGCCGTTGCACAGGTACCAACCCCTTGACAAAGATATGGGTTAATTTGAATGTGGTGGCCTGTTTGATCTGAACCTTCACTGGTTAGTGCGCCAGCAGGACAAGCATCAACACAACGCTCACACCCTTTTACACCACGTGAACTGTGTGCACATAACTCTGGATTTAAGCGAAAGTATTTTGGTTTATCAAACGTACCAACAAGCGCTGGTAATTCATCAAGCACTTGTGCAAGCGTTGGGTAACCACGACCTACAGGATAGTAACCCGGTACTGGCACTTGCTCTGACATTACGCTGTCTAGTTTCATGTCTAACACAAGATCGAATGCAGCAGCGCCAATGGTTGCTTTTGCAAGATTAACGCGTTCACCATTTAGCGTACACTCAACATCAAATGCGCCTAAAAAGCCTTTGATGCTTAGATCTTTAGCGTGGTAAACCGTTCTTTCAGTCGCTTTATCGTGTGCATCGGATTCGGTTGAGACCAGTGTGATGCTGTTCAGCTCTGAGAACTGCTCGGCAACATCAACAATAATGCTAGTAGGTCCAATGATGATCAAGTTACCACGGCTTTCGTAGCTCACCGTTGGTGGGATTAAGTTGTTTAACTCAACGGTTTGCGCAATAGCGAACTGACGCGCTTTGGCATTCGTTGTTTCAGATTGTGCTAAAAATTGGGTTAACATTGCTTCACCTATTCTTGACCCCGTTTGGGCCTATTCAGTTCTGTGACTGGTTTCTAGGTGGTATATCGCAATAACCGTACCAACTTAATGGGTAATTATTAGAAATATTAATTGGGTAAAATGCGGTATTTTTAGACTATTTGGCAGGCGGTGTTTTTTTTCGGGACATTTTGTCTCACCTTGGTTCAAAATGTCCCGATTGTTTAAATGGTCTTTTTTGTCTCACTTGACGTTTTTTCGTTGCCAGTAACGTATTGATATTCATTATCATTACTGTTTGTTGTTTCATTTTTAACGGTTAATTCTTGTTGTTCTTTTGGCAATGGTTCTGATAATTGCTCTGCCACTGACTCTTGCTCACTCTCGCCTTCTTCTTCAACTGGCTCTACCATCCAATCTCGTAATTTGGCTGCAGTTTCACTATCCAATTTTGGTGGTGTTGAGTAGTTTGGCTCATCTTCCATTGCAAATTCAGGATTCAAAAACATCTTACGCAATGCGGCTTTTTTCAGGTTTTTATCTACCCCTGTTGCCATAAATTGGCTGACGTTGCTGGTTCCTGTAATTTCACCTAGATCGGCCTCGGTAGGCAGCTCTATCTCAAGCGTTACTTCTGACTCTTCTAAGATTGGTGTTGCTTCAACATCATCGACAGAAGCGTCAATAACAGGTGTTGGCGATGCTTGAATAGGCTCATCACTGACCTCTTCACCTTGTTTTACCTTCTGTTTTCTCAGTGCCCATCTACTTAGGAAGTTGCTCACTTGCGCGCCCCGCACCTTTACGTTTCTTTCTACGAACTTCTATCAGTTCACCGTTTTTGCCGATAAAAGCTTCTAACCATGCTTGCACTGGTAGTGGCATTCCAATGGATAACACAACGTAATCACCATCCATGTATTGCCCTATCAAGCTTTGTGAAGCAGTAATCATCACTGGAATGAGTACGTCATTATCATTTTCAAAGGCAAAAAATAGTTTTGGATCTTGAGAGCTTAAGTTAAAACGGTAATCAGTTCGTTCATCTAAGAATATTTCAAGATCACGTTCAAATAATATGCCATTGCTTTGTGCTGCTTGTGTTTTTGACTCATAAAGATGAACGTCACCAATGCGCCATGATGGTGCGCTCCAACGCCCTACTTGTTTGATTTCTTCAATCACTTCAAACTGAAGTGGCCATTGGTTTTCTGTCTTTTTACCCACAAGTCACCTACGTTATGTCGATTATAATTACCTAAATTAAAGCAAACCTTATACCAACTCCTTTCATTTTATTAAGAGTGGTATAGTATTTGCCTAGTTTATCAAGTCTTTATTAATTTTTTGGAGCGTTGCCGTGAATCAACCATCACCAACAATAATTACAACAGGTGCTGTACCAAGCCAAACCATCTCTGTTGATGTGTATGACGAATATGGCGAAAAACTGACAAAAGAGATCGCTTGCGAACAACCTTTAACCGTTATGTTGAATTGGCAAGAAGTGGTAACGTTAATGACGCTTGGTGCTCGCCCTGCGGAGTTAGTTTTAGGTTACTTAAAAAACCAGCATTTTGTTACTGACGCTTCTCTTTTAGAATCCGTCATTATTGATTGGGAAACTAAAACAGCAGCGGTAAATACCAAAGAAACCACTGAGCATGTAAAAGAAAACCTAAAGAAGAAGACGGTTACTTCTGGCTGCGGTCAAGGCACCATGTATGGCAACGTAATGAAGCAGCTTGAAAACTATCAAGTACCACAAGTGACGATTAACCAATCCGACCTTTATCAATCGTTAGAAGCGCTGACTTATCACAATGATACTTACAAAGCGGCTGGTGCGGTTCATGGTTGTGCGGTGTGCAAAGACAATAAAGTGCTTTCATTTGTGGAAGATGTTGGTCGCCATAATGCGGTAGATACTTTAGCGGGTGAGTTATGGTTAAAACAAGAAACCGGTGATGACAAACTGTTTTACACTACGGGTCGTTTAACCTCTGAAATGGTCATTAAAGTCGCTCAAATGGGTATTCCTGTTTTACTTTCTCGCTCAGGCGTAACGCAAATGGGTTTAGATTTGGCTCAGAAATTTGGCATTACGATTATTGCCCGAGCAAAAGGCAAGCGTTTCCAAGTGTTTGCTGGGCATGAAAAAATTAATTTTGATGTGAAAGGTGAAGGCGTGCTTGGGGATTAAACACTAGGTAGCAAAAAACAGGGGCGAATGTGCGTTCTACTCGCCCCAATTGATTATTGATTATTCTCAAAAATAGCTCTGAACTCTTCATGATGTTTCAAAAATACATCAACGATCGCAGGGTCAAATGATACCCCCCTTTCTTCTTCAATGATCTTAATAGCAACTTCATGAGTAAACCCTTCTTTGTAAATACGTTTCTGTCTTAAAGCATCATACACATCCGCAATACTTACTATTCGAGCTTCAATAGGAATATCTTTACCTGAAAGATGTAAATACCCTTTCCCATTCCACTTTTCATGATGATACAGCACAATATTTTTGGTTATCAGGCTAAGGTCCGTATTCTTTATTATCTCATAGCCAATGTTTACGTGTTGTTTCATTACATCAAATTCATCAGGATCTAGTTTTCCTGGTTTCTTCAAGATGTAGTGAGGAATACCAATTTTTCCAATATCGTGCAAAGAAGCTATCATTCTGATCTCTTCTACAAACGCTTTTGGCATTTTCAAAAGATTTGATAAGTGCTCAGAATAAATATTAATGCGCTTGTTATGTTCGCTAGTCTCTTCATCACTGTACAACGACGCCATTTCCAGTGAGCCTATCAACGATTCATTCATAGTTAATAGGCGACGTTGTGATTTTTTCGCTAAATAATCTCTGAACAATAAAAAAGTGATAATAAGCAAACTACCACTCAAAACGCTCGTTAGTACCCATAAATCGTTACGTTTAAATTTTTCATTTTCATTTATATAGATATTTTTAATTAAACGCTCATTATCCGAACTTATCGATATCAAATTAATTGCTTTAAATAACGCTTCATGCTCTTTTTTTACTGCCATATAGACAGAGAACGTTTTTGTTAATGTCCCTGCTGTCTTTAAATCATACATATCATGATTAATAGTATGATTAAGTAATAATCTCTGGTCGCCAAACGCGTAGTCTATCTCACCGTCGTTTATTGCTTTAATAATCTCTTCAAAGGTATCAAAAAATACCATTTTAACTTTTAAGGTATTATTTTTCACGTAGTCATAATAATACGCATTCTTTAATATTCCGACAGTTGAATAATTAACATCAGCAATTCGAGATATAAAGTTGCCTTCTAATTTATTAAAAACAGAAAGTTCAAAACTATAATAAGGCTTAGTCAGTAAGTAATTATCTGTTATGCATTTATTTTCAAATGTAGAAAGTAAAATATCATAATCGACACATTCACCCAGAGTTGGTTCTGTAAAATTAACTGAATCTTTAAAAATCAATTTAATGCTATCAAAAAGCGTTGGCGCGATACCATGATACTGATTACTTATGAGATAGCTGGCTGGAAACTCATTAATCCCATAACCGACAGTAACCTCTAACCCTTTAAGCTCTTCATTATTTTTAAATAAATAGATGAAATAATCTTCACGCGATTTTTTCACCATATCTTTTACTTCGATTGATTTTAAATCAGTAAAATACTTAACTAAAATTGTATATAACTCAATATTGTTTTTTGAAATTGCGAATGATGTATATAAATTCTCTAATCGAGGTAAATCAAGAGTTGGAAATGCTTTATCTGTAATCACCTGCGTGTCGGCCACAAAAGCATCAATATCTCCAACCTGCAAAGCTGCCGTTAATTCATTTAAGCTTTTATATTTTACTGGTATATAGTGTAACGAACTTTCGTATTGATTCACAAAATTAGTTGTAGAATACCAATCATCAACAAGGCCAATCCTTTTATGGTTCAAACTAACTAAGTCTTTAATATTTTTACTATCTTTAAAGAAAATCTTAGTACTTACCCGATATAAAGTAGGTACAAAGAAGTAATTTTCACGTCTTTCTTTTGTATTCGCAAAATCAAAATAAGCACCATTTTCAAGTTTATTAAATTGTTCATGTAATACATCAACATCTTTAACTTCTATTGAAAATTTCGTATTTAATTTTTTATTAATATCTTCAATAAGATAAGGATAAAGTCCTTTTTCAACTCCATTATCGACAAAGAAAATCCTCGAATCGTAGTCATCATTATAAAATGTGAAATTTTGATTATGCTTAAGCCACTCATGTTCTTCGGTGGTCAATTCAAACGACCATGAAAGTGAGGAATATAAACACAACAAACAAAAGAAAATCTGTTTCAATCTAGCGTTACCACCAACTAATTTGATTATATTTTTAATAGAATGAGAAGCAAAAAAATCGTATTAGGAATGTATAATTCAATTTATTCATCCTCTCAATTAACATATTCTATCTACACTTTTTCATTAAACTCTTTTTGAAACTTCAATACTTTTTCAAGATAACGACGTGCTTCAGCCTTAGGGTGTTTATTGGTTAATGCCCAATATAGCTGATCTGGTTTTAAGCTATTGATTTCACTAATTGCTTTAGTCTTGCTTGGGTTAAAAGTTGAAAATACCCCACCAGAACCCCCATTATAGGCTGATATCATGCTGTAATGTTTATTAGTTGTATGAGTAATATCTCGTAAGTATCTATTCTTTAAGATATAAAAATAAGCGGTGCCTGTATCTATGTTATTCGCAGGGTTAAATAAATACTCTTTTGTTGGAATACCAGATTTATTTTTAACTAGTTTAAATACATCTGCCCCTGCTGTTTTTGGGATCACTTGCATTAAACCATAGGCCCCAGCATGACTTACTGCATAAGGGTTGAAGCTGCTTTCTGTCTGGATAATGGCATAAATTAAATCGATTGAAATATCGTATTCTTTCGACGCTTTTTTGATCAAATCTGCATATTGAAATTCACGCTGTTCCAAATGGTCGTCTACCATTGAGATCTCAACGTAATATGCCTTACCGTTTTTAATCGTTTTAGATTGCAGCTTATTTTCAATTAAATAATCGGCATAACGACCAGCTCTCCATGGCCATTCAATGTCTTTATTCTCTTGATCTTTAATCTGACCAAGTAAGAATGGACGACCACGCAACGGAATTGATTTATCACTAAATAAATCGACATGTGATGGGTCAGCAGGCATCAATACGGTACCAATGATCGCTTTCTTCAACGTTTCTTTTGGTTGGTATTGTGAAATGGTAGAGATATAAATCTTACCTTTATCAAAATCAATATGTGCGCGAGTACGATATCCATCAAGATACTTCACATAACGATGCTTACCCGCTTCAAGAAATTCTTTATCTCCCCATTTATTGTGTACTTGGTTAGCAAGATTTGCTAATTGCTCTTCCACCGTTTGGGTTGGTTTTGATGTGCTTGGCTTTGATGAACCGGGCTGCCATGTGTTTGAATTTGATGAGCCATTACTGCAATCACAATACTCTGGATTAGATTGATTATAGTTACCATCAAAAATTGGAGTACAAGAAACGGTTGCTAAAGAAATAACAAGAGCAAATAATACGTTTTTCATTTATGTCCTAATAGTGTATTCATCTTATTTTTCAATACACTGGAATAGATTACACATACTGTGTTAGCCGATAAGGAAGCGTATTCTACACCTTGTTTTGCTTTTGGGAATAGCTAATGAAAGATGTTTATCAAATATTTTGTAAGTCGTTGCCTTAGCGTCATTTTTGAATGAAGATCACATTTTTTTGACGCAAAAAAACCGTCAAAAAAGACGGTTTCCTGCGTATATTTAAAGTATTAATTACTACAATTTATAACGTTTAATTTCTTCTTCTAATGAATCTGCTAGTGACTTTAATGCCTCAGCTTGTTGTGCTGCAGTTTCAGCTTCACTCGCCATTTGGTTTGCAACTTCTTGCACACCTTCCGTGTTACGGCTAATTTCTGCTGTAACACTTGATTGTTCTTCTGCTGCCGAAGCGATTTGAGTCGCCATATCACTAATCACATTAATTTGAGCCGCTATATTTTCGATACTCATACCCGCTTTATCGACATCTTTTACACTGGTTTCTGCCAAGTGATGGCCGTCTGACATAACAGATACTGCTTCTTGTGTTGTAGATTGCAATGTTTCAATCATCGATTGAATTTCTTCTGTTGAAGTATGAGTTCGTTGAGATAAAACACGAACTTCATCCGCAACAACAGCAAACCCACGTCCTTGCTCCCCTGCTCTTGCTGCTTCTATTGCCGCATTCAATGCAAGCAAATTCGTTTGCTCTGCAATCGAGCGAATAGTTGCAAGAATTGAACTGATCTTCTGAGCATGACCATTCAGATCTTCAATGATACCCACTGCGCTGTTTACTTCACGCGCAAGATTACCAATCGATGTTTGGCTTTGGTTTGCTTAACTATGCCCTTCTTGGGTTAAAGTTACCGCTTGCTCTGCAGATTTTGCTGTATTCTCCGCATTACCTGCTATCTCTTGGGTTGCACTCGCCATTTCTGTTACCGCAGTCGCGACCATGGTAATTTCGTCTTGTTGATGACGAATATTTTGGCTACGTTGCAGGGCTGAATCTGCCGAATCTGCCGCTGAACGATTAAGTTCTAAAGTAATTGATCTTAAATTCGATGCCATTGTGTGAAGACGAGAAACAAACTGGTTAAAGTTTTCAGCAAGTTTACCCACTTCATCATCAGATTTAACATTAATACGAACTGTTAAGTCCCCTTCACCATTTGCAATATCTGCTAAGGCTTCTGATACGGTACCTAATTCACGTAATTGGCGTGTGACTAACCAGCCCGTAAATAATGAAACAAACAATAAAATTAAACCACCAATAAGTATTAATTTAAATAGCATTGCATTTAACGGTACTTCTAGCGTGTCTTGATCCATTACAAGAGCAATAGCCCAACTAGTATTAGGGACAGCCGTTACCATTACGGCTTTATTTACTCCATCTTGCTCAGTAAAAAAGAAGCCGTCAGAGGTAAGCTCACTATTTAAGCTTATTGCATCAAACCCTTGACCTAATTCTGAAATCGGCTCTAGTGTCATTTTTTCATTTGGATGAGCAACGACAATTTTATTGCTGACATCAAGAAGCATGGCGTAACCTTTTCCTGGGACAGGAATATCCAGAACATCATCGATTAAAGTTGATAAAAAGAGATCAGATGCTGTAACACCAATGATTTTTCCATTTTCACGAACTGGCTCTGTTAGTGTAACTACAAGGGCTTGCATAGTATGGCTAACATAAGGTTTGGTTGTAATCGCTTTATTCGCGGATACCGTTTCTTTATACCAACCACGCGTACGGGGATCATAACCTGCTTTATTCAATGACGGATCTTGACGCTCCATTACCCCTTGCTCATTACCATAGAAGCTTAATCCAAACCCTCCTGACGTTAATGTTTGTTTTAGACGATCAACAATATCTAAATTAGGGTTACGCTCTATGGCTTCTTTCATTGCAGTAATCGCATCTTGGCGACCTTTAAACCAATCCCCAATACCTAAACTGTATGCTTTTGCAGTATTCCCACTCTCACTACGAATATCATCCCATGCTTGGGTTTTCATTGTTTGATATGAAAAAGTACCCAGCGAGATAATCGTTAAGATGATGAGAGCAACACTTGTTATGACAAGCTTTGTTTTTAATGTTAAATGCATAATATGTCTACTTTTTATAATTTTAAATAATATAAAGCAATGCAGAGCTATCAGTGGAGCCTACACTCCCTACATTGCACGACTCATTAATGAGACAAGCGATTAAATTCTGAGTCATCTTAACAGTCTTATCATTTAAAAATGTGTCCTTTTTCACAAAATAAATTCAAAAATATGCATGAGATCACTTTCATTTTTTGATAAAGATAATGCTTAACATTATAAGTGCGCACACTTAACGATATGCTCACAATCAACTCAAAAGAGAATGGTATTTGCTCTTCTTTTTTATTTACTTTTTTGTATATCCAGTTCTGAAAGCAAGGAAGGAAATCCCCATCCATTTTCATTCTCAAGAACGATGTCTTGAGTAAGGTATTCATATAGTGTCGGAGCAAGTGATCCATTCGCGTTACTCTTCAATTCCGACGCATCCGATCCTATGGGTGCTCCCCAGAACCCTAAAAATGCATCTTTTTCTAAGTAATGTCTCCTGCATGTCTGCCAGGTACTTTAGTATTAAAACCAACCCCAAATTTAGGAAATAAGTTTATCGTCCCTGCTCTGTCTTCTTCATACAATTTAGCTAATTGATTTACAGAATCTGGTCGCGCAGTGTAAGCCGTTAATTCTCTCCACTCTTGCTCTGTACACCATGATCTCACATTGTCGCTAACAGCAGATACCATGCATCGTTGATAAGTTATTCTTCAGAGCCGCTTAGTATACAGAATTATCAAATAGTTAATTCGAAGATGTTAGATAATATTGAATGATTTGCTATTAATGTGAAAAATCAAATTCTTTTGCGGGTAAAGTTGAAGTAAACAACAAAGGTAATATAAGGAGTGGGAATCTAGATTTATTCATGGAAGTCCTCTACAAAACTCATAATATGAATTTTATAGAATACTCCCATTGCAATTTAATTCTGCTTAGATCGTAAATATTACGATACAGTTATTGCTATCATGTAATTGATAGATTTAATCGATTACAGTCCGAAACCAATTTTAGGCTGACGACGTACAGAGCGAACGCCCCATGGTGCTAGATCTGGCTTTGGCTGACCTTCAAAATCACCTAAACAAATATAGCCTTTTGATAAGTAACGATATAAGAAATCACCACCATCTAATGAGCCTGTTTTATCATCACCGAATGGAAGTTGAATGCGCTCAACACGTAGATCTGGTGCTTTTTTAAATGCAGGATAAGCTGTTGAATTCACTTCACGTGAATCTAAACTATTCAACAGTGCCTTATCTGACATTTTTGCTTTCATGCGACCAAAAATCATGACCATACGCTTTTGTCGCTCAGAAGAGACAATTATCATTTCCATTATAGAGATTCCTTTGAAACAAGAAAGTATATATCAAGCCCCGCTCTACGGCTACGCTCAAACTACACCACACTTGATAACTGCTTAATTACACAACGATATTCATAACAATCAATGATCTCGCCATCCACAATGGTAAATTCAGGCTTAAATCCAACTTGCTTAAAGCCATTTTTACTTAATACTCTTTGTGAGGCTAAATTATCCGTTGTTGCAGTGGCGATTAATTCGCTCAACGCCAACGTCTCTCTTGCTACATTAATTAGCACTTCAGTCGCATAAGTTGCGAGTCCTTGAGAAATAAATTCTTCTCCAATTCGATAACCAATAAAACCGGATTCTTTTTCTCTATTAATATTATAAAGATTAGCTCGCCCACAAATGGTTCCTTGGACATTTTTCAGTAACATTGGATAAATTCGGTCTTGTTCATATTCAGAAAGATAAAAATCAATATGCTCCTTGATCCCTTCTTCAGTAAAAAAATCTTCATCACGCGCTTCAATATAGGATTCAAACCATTCTTGGTTGACCAATTCAAACTCTAATAACGCTTCTGCATCTTCTGTTTTGAGTAGTTGTAGTGTCACCATAGCCAATTCCTCTCATTGTTTATAATTGCACTTCTGCTATATCAAACTCATATTTATTATTGAATTATAGACAAAAAAAAGCCGTGATATGTGATCACGGCTTCTATCTTAAGATTATCAGTACAATTAACGCTTATAGACCTACTTTATATTGGTCATGTGTATTAATTGGCACCATGGTAAACAGCTCTTCTTGTACTTGCTCATCGCCATTCAACAAACGCTCAAAATGTTTTACTAATTCAACTTTATCAGCTTGAACTTTAGAACCACCACCAATGTTAGTTAAATCAATAAAGAACTCATCAAATAAATCCGACATATCAGTCACAATATCCATATTTAAGAATTGCTCGTGATTATAAATACTTGGGTAGCCGCCTTTTTGCTTATCTACCGCAAAAGAAACACCTCTTGTATTGGTTATTGTCGTCGCTTTTTCACACTTCAACATACAACCAGCTTCAATTGCGCGCTTATTACAGCCAACAGTTTGTTGGAAAAAGCACTGACGACTTGTCATCATTAATACCGGGTGGTAAATGCTATAAAGTAGTTTAAAGTTCTCTGGACGACGAATATGCTTAATTTGTCCTTTATTGATCTCATTTGAAATAAAGGCACCCGAACAATTAAACTCTTCTTTCATTGTCACTAATGCGTGTGAGTTAGTGGTATTTAAGAATGGACCTGCAATCCATTCAATGCCCATCTCAAACGCTTTATACGCTATACCTGTATTGTTTGTTACGATACGCGCAGGCTTAACTTCTTCAAGAACTCGAACCGCTTCATTATAATCTTTACCAATCAATACCGCTGGGAACCATGGAATTAAACGAGGGTTTTCTAAGAAGATATTAATGTACTTAGTGTCATTTCTTCTAAAGCTTTCAGGTAATTTAAAATAAATATCTGCATCTGTTGCATCGCATACATTTAAGTCTGCGACATCTGCAATCAGCATTGATAGTTTAGGTTTCTCTTCTACTTTCGCGTACTTAGGTAATGCTGGTACATCAACAAACTTAAGTACTTCTTTAGAACCATTTAGTAAATAAGCCACTTTATCTTTAAGTTCTGTTAACTCTCTAAATGGAATAGCTAAATTATCCGCCAATTCAGAAAAATCATAACCGGTAAGTTCGTAATTAGCGTTAATTACACCTTTGAATCTTTTTTCTAATTCTGACGAAGTAATCGATTTCTCGCCCGCTTCACTTAGCAGAGATTGCGATTTCACCTCAAACGTTTCTTGCTCTTTATTACTTGGTGTTATCGTTACAACTAATGGTTCACCAAGAACCGCTTTAAAAGCGATCGTGATAGAAATCTTATTGATATCTAAGAACTTGATTTTTTCTTCTAGTGTTGCCCCAAGTGCGTTTTTATCACTATAAAGCTCTTGTTTTACGTCTTGAATTTGTACTACATCAATCGCGTTACTTTGTTGAACGGCATAATTCACACTATTATCGCGCGGGTTATCGATAAACATGTCTTTAGTTAAATTACCTTTCAAGAATGAGTTGGTAAAATCACGATTGAATACTTTATGTAGGTTTGAATCATCTTCATACAACTCACCCGACTCAACAAACGTATTGATATTTTTACGCCAGTTTTCAATAACGGTATAAACGTAATGAGCGCCTTTAATACGGCCTTCTACTTTCAGTGAATCTACTTTAGCATCAACCAATTCAGGTAATTCAAAGTAAGCTGAGTTATCTTTTAAATTTAATGGGTATTTATTGCCAACATCAGTCTCTTCATACTCATCACGGCATGCTTGACTACAGCGTCCACGGTTTGCAGAGTTACCTACACTGACTGATGTTGAATAGCATTGACCAGAAAAAGCAATACATAATGAACCGTGAACAAATACTTCCACTAATACACCGTGCTCATGCGCTAGCTCTGTTATGGATTTAATCTCACCAATATTAAGCTCTCGAGATAAATTAACGCGTGAAGCACCTAACTTAGATAAAAATTGAATTTGACCATCGTTATGTGTTGTTAATTGCGTTGAAGCGTGGATATCTAGTGTTGGAAAGTATTTTTTTACTAGATTAAACATACCAAGATCTTGAACAATAATGCCGTCAATGGTGGTGTTTACTAGTTGGTTAAGTAGCTTTGAAATTGATTTAATTTCATGCTCAAGAAGAACGATGTTCAATGTTAGGAAAACTTCACAGCCATATTCATGAGCTAATCGTAATACACCATTTAGCTCATCAAATGAAAGATTGGCAGCGCGGTTACGTGCGTTAAATACATCTAAACCACAGTAAACGGCATTTGCTCCTGCTACGATGGCTGCTTTAATCGCTTCTACATCACCACCTGGGGCCAATAATTCAAGTTTTCTACTCATTATGAAATTGCTCGCTTCTTATTATATGTAATAATTTTTTTGAGCGAGTATTCTACTCGTCTCACGCTTTCATTACCACTCATTACGCTTTCATTGATCCAGATCATAAAGAAATAAAGGTGAAACCAAGGATTTATTCCATTAATATGATTTAAAACACGTTAGCTTTTGAGTATTTAATCATGACAATGCCTATTCTTTACTCCCTTCGACAGTGTCCTTATGCGATGCGTTCTCGTTTGGGTATTTTACATGCACAACAAACTGTGGTGCTGCGTGATATTGATATGAAGAATAAACCTGAAGAAATGCTATCTATTTCACCAAAAGGTACGGTTCCTGTATTGCAGCTAAGTGATGGTAAAGTAATCGACGAAAGTCTTGATGTGATGATTTGGGCACTCACTCAATCTGATCCTAATAACCTATTCTATTCACATGATAAGCAGAAACTCCCCCAAATGCTTGAGTTGATCCATCGGAGTGATCATGAGTTTGTTGATGCATTACAGAAATATCGAGCTGCTTCTCGTTATCACGATAGCAATAAAGAAGAATGCAGAGAGCGCTGTTGTGAATGGTTAATGGAGATTGAACACGTTCTAACTCAGCATACTTATATTATGGGAGAGAAAGTCAGCTTGGTGGATTACGCTATCTTACCCTTTATCCGCCAGTTTTCACGAGTCGATAAAAAATGGTACGCTCAAGCTCCACTTCCTTATTTAAGAGCGTGGTTGGTGAATCATTATAATGATCCAACTTTCTCAAAAGCGATGTTTACCTATCCAAAATGGCACAAAGATGCAGATGACATAATTTTTGGTGATTTTTAAGCATTGTTTAATACCCTATTTGGCCAGAATAAAGCAGCGAATGCTCCATATCTACAAAATACTCATCTTCACTAATGATCTGATAGCCTAATCCTTGATAAAACCGAATGGCTTTAGGGTTATTTTTAAAAGAAGATAAACTCACTTTTCCAACGCGATCACTAAAATGGTGCTGATAGCATTTCATCACTGAGCCACCAACCCCTTTATTTTGATATTTTTTAAAAATAATAAACAGATGAACATGAGCTTTACTTTGCTCTAAGTGGGTACAAATGAGCCCTAAGCGCTCTCCACTGAACATCACCCAATCAAACCATTCGTGAGGGTATGACTCCATAAATCGTTGTTGTTGAAAAGTTTCATCCCAACCAAGTGAACCTTCGACTATAGAATGAAAGTACGTTTTATATATCCCAAACAGTGAGGGATATTCACACAATGTGACTTTTTTAAACGTAATTCTTTCCATTGAATCATCCTTTATTCTCGATCGTAGCTTTAACATACTACTGATAACGGTTTGGTTATAAGTTTATGGTGTCTTAATTGTAGACTATAAAGAGCACTTCTTTTCTAGTGCACCTGAGAGCTCTATACCCCTTCGGCCATAATGTACTTTATAAACTTAATTTTACTTTTATCCGTTGACCCTTCTTCTTCATAACCAGAAATATGGTAGCCACTAGAGATTAGCAGGTGCAGCATTGCTGGGTAACGATTCATAGACTTAATCTGGGATCTGAGCATCAACCTCAAGTACATCATCTATTGTGCCTTTACGTACTTCTATTTCCATTTATAAACCATCCTGTACCATCGTTTTTATCTTTATTGCTTTTTCAAAATGATCCAACTGATGTATTGAAATCCACCACGTTGCTGCCTCCATAAGCAGCTCTGGATCATCGTTCTTATTTGCAAAAAAAGCATAAAAAGATAAGCCAACATTATCCCCTTTTTGCTCTATTTTCTTATCACACACCGTGATGATTTTGGCTCTTAAAGTATCTCTCATTGATCACCCTTATTTTAATTACTCTATCGGCAACGAGTGATTAGTTCCCCAATCCGCCCAAGAACCATCGTATAAAACGACTTCTTTATAACCTATAGATACAGCAGCTAACATCAAAATACATGCTGTTATGCCTGAACCGCAACTGAAGTAAATTTTCGTATCTACTGAAGGCACGCGTCCCTCAAAAATAGTTCGTAATGTATCTTCATCTTGGTATGTATAGTTATCTAACAACATAGAAAAAGGGAGATTTTTAGAGCTTGGGATATGACCACTACGAACACCTTCACGTGGCTCTGGTGCTTTGCCTAGAAAACGCAGTTCTCCACGCGCATCTAAAATTGCAACATCGGTATTTATTACGCTAAGTACTTCGTCCGAGTCACACGCTAAGCCTTTCACCACTTTCGCAGTCGCATTACCTAATAACGATGTTGTTGTGTATTCTGATGCTGTCTCTCTTCCCTCTTTGAGCCATTGAGGTAATCCACCATCCAAGACATAAACATGTTCAAACCCCATCACCTTAAACGTCCACCACGCTCTTGGTGCAGAATAGATACCTTGGTTATCGTATATAACAACGATTGAATCTGAATTAATGCCTAGTCTCTGTATTGCTTGAGTAAACTGCTCTTCATTAGGAAGCGCATGGATTTGAGAAGATGTATGATCACAAAAGTCAGCTTCTACATCCAATTTACGCGCTGTAGGTAGGCAAGAAAAAGTATCATAAACTAACGGCTCTTTACCTACGACATTCGCCATATAGGCGTCCACAATAACGAGATTCTCATCGTCAATATGCTCAGCTAACCATGTCGTTGTTACTAATGATTTAGCTACTAATGGTTTAGTTTCAATTGGATTACTCATTATTCTGTCCTTAATTTGAATCGCGCTTTTTGTTAATTAACATTCATCGTAAGTAATTTGCATCACATCAGGGTAAATGAACTCATAACCCAATGCCTTTTTAATTTTTTCATTGCTGATGATTTTAAACGTTTGAGTGTCTGATTCAATAAACTCAGGTGTACTCACTCCTATTCGCTGAGTTGCTTGAGTATAAAACTCGCGTTTACTTGGGTGGCTATCAGCACACGCATTAAATAGATTATTCCATTTTTCTTGTTTGATTATCTGTGTAATTAACTCTACACAATCATCTTGGTGGATCATATTTACAGCAGCGTCAGGGTTACTCACTGAACGCCCGCTTTTTTGAAAAAATAGCCCTGGATTTCGTTGATATCCCACTAAACCACTAAAGCGGATCACCGTTGTTGTAAATACCGATGATTGGTAAAACAACGATTCAATTTGAAATAATGCAGAAGATTCAGATGCAGCAATATCTTCAGTAACCACACCATTATTATCCGCATATACCGAAGTTGAGCTAACAAAAACCACATGCTTAATAGATGAAGACTCTAAGACACGGATCAAAGCACTAAAGCCAGTTTGATTCTTAGATGGGATCGCGATAACTAGAATATCTGAATCTAGAAATGCTCCCCATAATTGCTCTGCTATCTCGCCATCAATATCCAATACAAATGGAGTAACAGAGACTGCTTCCAAAGATTCTATTTTTTCTTCACTGCGAACAGAGCCTTTAACAGCAAAACCATTAGTAACTAAATGTTTTGCTAACGGTAAGCCTAACCAGCCACACCCTAATACACTGATTGATGTCATGATCTTTCCTTAGAATAGCTTCAACTGACTTTCATCGGATAAAACCCATGCACTGTTGTGCGCTTCAAAACCAATTTTGGGGTAATAACCTTCTGCTTGTGGGGCAGCTAACAAAATCAACTTACAGTCAGAAGAGACTTCTTCTTTTGTCACTAAAATAAGGTACTTACCTACACCCATTGATTGAATGCTCTCATCAACAGCTAAATCAGATAAATAACAACAGAAATTAAAATCTGTCACTGAACGAGCAATACCAATGAGTTCGCCATCTCCCCATGCCGTAACAATTAAATTTGAGTTATCTAACATGGCTTGTATTTTTTCAATATTATCAATGGGGCGACGTACACCTAAAGAAGTTTTCTTTAGCAAGGTTATAAACTGCTCAGCACTAATCGGTTCATTTACTTTATAATCGATTTCCATATTCTCTCCGTCTCAATCTTGTTAATTCTTTAAAGACACAATAACAAGTTATTCAACAATATCTAGGGCAAGAACTAAACGATCTTCACCAATATCAAAATAGTCTTGCTCTTCTTCTACTAAGTAAAAGCCATATGATTGATATAAGGTATACGCTCCTGTGTTTTTAGGGCACACCGTCAATAATAATCGCTTATATTGTTTAGCATTCTCAATCGCTGTTTCTAATAATTTTTTACCTAAGCCACAGCCTTGTGCGCTCTTTGATACTGCCAACGATAATACCCAAGCATCTCCTTTAATTGCACTCGATGGCACTTGCAATACATACCCTGCAACCTCACCTGCTTTTTTAGCCACAAGTAAACCATCAGACCAACAGTCAAAGGCCTGTCGAATAAAAAAAGAAGGATATCCATGCGTACCAAACGCTTCTGTTTCTATTTCATAAACTTTCTTTAAATCAATTTTCTCTGCTGCTCTGACACTTACCATTAATATATTTCCCTGACTATAGCGCTAATCACATTGCGAATATGCTTTCGCTTATAATTTATACTCTTTGAAACAACTCGCATAGTTAAAACTGATTCATGTATCTAGATAACCGAACCTTATAAAAACTTCTATAGTTATTCTAACTTATTTTTATTCTATAAATAACGACAAGGAAAGTTATCCATGTTTAAACTCGCTATACTCCCTTCGTTACTTGCCTGCAGTTTTGCAGCCAATAGTTTCACAATGAATCCTCAACCAGATCCTGAAAACCCAACAGGTTATGTTGTCTCTAAAGCTGAAATTAAGGCTGCTGAAGATGCGAAAACATTAGACCCTATGTACGACGTATGGGCTAAAGCGCTAGAAACATTGCCAAATGCTGCAGTAGAAGCCATTGATGCCGGTGTTGCAACCAACCCAGCTAACGTAAAGCGTGTTGAACGAGTTTTCCCACAATCTGAATGGTTCTTCTTAACTCAAATGGCAGCGCCTGAATATACGTATACACGTTTCTTGCGTGCTATTGGTAAGTTCCCTGCTTTTTGTGGTGACTATACGGATGGACGCGACGCTGATGCTATTTGTAAAAAATCAATCGTAACGGCATTCGCGCATTTCTCTCAAGAGACTGGTGGGCATATTGCCATTGATAACGTGTCAGATAACCCTCTTGCGCTTGAAGAATGGCAACAAGCCTTAGTCCATGTTCGTGAAATGGGATGGTCTGAAGGTCAAGAAGGCTATACCACAGGGTGTGGCCAAAATGACTGGCAAAATAAACGTTGGCCATGTGCGGCTGGTGAAGGCTATTTTGGCCGTGGTGCAAAACAATTATCTTACCACTTTAACTACGGCGCTTTCTCTGAAGTCATGTTCGATGGCGATGCTACTGTGTTGCTCAATAATCCTGGGCTAGTTGCTGATTCTTGGCTAAACCTAGCATCAGCCGTTTGGTTCTTCTTAACGCCTCAAGCACCAAAACCTGCCATGCTGCATGTTATTGACCGTACTTGGACCCCTTCTCAACGAGAAACTGATGCAGGCATTGGTTATGGGTTTGGTACAACAATTAATGTCATTAATGGCGGTATTGAATGTGGAGAGCAGAACAAAGACAAAGGCCAGCCAGTTAACCGTATTCGCTATTGGGAAGGGTTAGCACAACATTACGAAATCCCAGTTGAAGCAGATGAAGCAAATACGTGTTGGCAACAAACCCCTTATGGCAGTTTGAATCTAAATGGTGCGACCGATGTACTTTACACTAACTGGGATGGTAACTGGAAATACTACCCTGATCGTCCAGAAGGCGCTTCTTTTGAATGTGAATTAGTCGGCTTCCAAACTGCATATTCCGCACTTGTTCCTGGTGACTATGAAAAATGTGTCACTAACTTCTATGAGTCTCACGCTAACTGGCCTGTAACTCGTGTTGTTGAAACGCTTCCAACGGATCCATCAGAGCCAACTGACCCGACGGATCCAACAAACACGTGGGATGCAGGCAAGGTTTATAACACTGGCGATCAAGTGGTTGTAAATGGTGTAACTTACCAAGCTAAATGGTGGAACCAAGGTGATAACCCTGCAACGAGCACAACAGGTGTTTGGGAAGTGATCAGTGGGACTCCAACAACACCTGTCGACCCTGCACCTGTAGAGCCTACACCGCCAACGCCTGTTGCCCCTACTCCAGTAGAGCCGACGCCACCAGCACCGGTAGAGCCAACACCTCCTACTGAACCAACAGATCCATCATCTACATGGGATGCAACAGCCACTTATAATACGGGTGACCAAGTAACCGTTAATGGTGTTACGTATCAAGCTCAGTGGTGGACTCAAGGTAATAACCCTGAAGCTTCTGGTGAATGGGGAGTTTGGAGAAAGATTTAAAAGACTGTAGAAACAATAATAGGCCGTTATTAGCGGCCTATTTCATTTAGAATAAATTAAGCAACACTGTTTCTTCCGCTTTAAAATCAAGTGTTATATTTCCAATATGCTGAACTGGTATAGCCAAATCATTAGTTCCACTAATATGCGCTATAATATTACACCTTTCATATGACGCCTGAAGCTCTTGAGTCGTTTTGCTATATTGAGAAATTAAATCAATAGATATAGACGGTGATACTTCTTGCCTAACGTATTCAGAATTATTAGGCGCTATATTTTCAACAAGATCATTCTCATCATAACAACTCAAAGAGCCAACATCTAAAGTATAAGTATGATCGACAAAACCATCCCATGATACCGAAACAATACTTACCACCTCCTTGCTCAACACTGAGATATTATTAATAGGCTCAGGAAGTCTGTCTATTGAACTATATCCAACTAAATTACCATTACGATACCAATTAAATTCATACATAGAAGCTGAAGTATCTAACGCTGTATATTGAAGAGACCAAGGATCACTTCTTGTAAGTAAAACACCATCCTGAAGAACTTCTACACGTTCAATATCCGAAATGAGCATTTCATATGGAAATACAGGCGGTTTGTACTCACTATAAAATCCACCACTTAAAAATATACTATTATCATTATGCAAGTACATTGTGTATTTCAATTCCAATTGTGATACTGGATATGTACATGTCATCTCTTGCATATTACCGCAACTAGTTGTATTGGTTGCACTCCCGCTCCCGCTATCACCACCACCACAAGCAGTAAGAAAACCAAAGCATGATATAACGAATAATTCTTTTTTCATTGTTATCTATCCTTGATGAAAACATTAAAGATAAACCCTACAAGTTATAAAAATAAACTTCATTTATAAAAAGCAGGCACAATAACAATCGTCGCAATTTTAAACAACTCTTATAAATTAATGCGAGTTAGTTCATTTTATACATACAATAAATGTATCAAGAAGTAACATTATAACTCGAGTATTAAAATAGAATAAATATTGAGTGATTATACTTTTCTAGTTTGTGCTAACTTAAGATAAGAATGTAGTTCACCATTTTTATACTCAATCGCAGAGTGAATGTTAACGCTAGAGTTTGCCACAATCACAAAATCGTATTGGTTTTCACCTTTAAATATTGATACATACAACAAGCCTTCATCTAACACCCAATGGCCCACCGTTTTTAACCTATTAAACAAGGTAAATTCAGTTAAACTTCCATCTGCTTTAAAGATCAATTCAGTAATATAACCAGCAGTACAGGTTTTTATCCAGTGAGATTCAAAGACCTCATCAAATGAAAAATCCCTCTTCTCTCTCTCCCACATAGCGAACTCTGTTTCTATTATGGTGCAATGAGATAATTCATTACGTTCAGTAATTGGAGCCCCGTTTACTTCTCGCAAAAATAACTGCTGCAGCACGGCTTTCTTAGTTGGCATACATTAACTCCTGAAATAATCGAATCCCCATATTAAAAAAGGCTTACCGCAATGTCTGCGATAAGCCTCCCATTCAATCAAAACGTAATCAATGACTACACAGTAACGCTCTTAGTGCAGTCTACTGACGATTTGCTTTCTTGCTCAACTTTTTTCATTTTTAATACAGCAATAGGTGCTGAAATAAACGTAAAGCCAAGTAAGATAGACACCGGAACGGCCGTGATCACAATGAAAGATTGTAGAGCGTTTAATCCACCATCTCCTGCAATCAATAATACGCCAGCAACAATACCCATCATTAACGCCCAAAATAGACGCTGGAAACGTGATGGCTTATCAGTTCCCTCAACAGCCATTGCAATTGAATATGCCATTGAGTCACCTGTTGTAGCAACAAACGTCGTCGTAAGCACTAAAAATGCAGGAATTAATAACCAGCTTAGTGGTAATTGCTCTAATGACGCTAACAGTACTGCAGGTAAACCCGCTTCTTGTAATGGTCCAGAGATGCTACCTGGGGTTTGTAACTCAAGGAAGATCCCTGTACCACCCAGTGCCGAGAACCAAAAGTTTGTCGCAATAGGTGCAATAATTGCCACGGTAATCACTAACTCACGAACGCTACGACCTTTAGAAATTCGCGCAATAAAGATAGCCATCATTGGTGCAAAACCAATAAACCATCCCCAGAAGAACCAAGTCCACCACGAGTTCCATGCAGGATCTGCGGTGCTTAAGCTCATTTCTGGTAGGTGTTGAATATAGTTACCAAATGCAAGACCAAACTCAGTAAAGATAAAGCTTGTCGGGCCTAGTACCAAAATGGCTACTAATAAAGTGACAGCGCCAATAACATTCATTCGGCTTAACCACTGTAAGCCCTTGTCCATCCCCGTAAAGGCTGAAACTGAATAAATTGCCACAATCATAGATAAAAGACCGATTTGACTCATCAGTGAACTTTCAAGTCCTGTCAGTACCGTTAAGCTGTAACTAAGTTGCGTTGCTAAGAAACCAATTGGGCCAATTGTACCGGCAGCAACCGCAATAATTGAACAAGCATCAATCAATGAGCCTAACCAATGATTTTCAAGTTTGTTGCCTAAAATTGGATATAGCAAAGCACGGGGACGCAATTTAACGCCACAATTATAATGTGCGTACATTAGTACAATCGTACTTAATGTGCCTAATACAGCCCATGCTAGAAAGCCCCAATGCAAAAAACTTTGGCTTAACGCAGGCGCTACGGCTGCAAGGGTGCCAGTTTTAACATCAGAAAAAGTTGGAGAAGGTGTAATGAAGTGAAAGATTGGTTCAGCAGCTGACCAGAAAACGCCACCGCCTGCAAGTAAGGTACACATGATCATTGCGACCCATTTGAACGTACCGAACGTTGGTTTTTCTTCACCACCCATCTTAATTTTGCCATAACTGCTCATCGCTATGATAAGAGCTATAACAAATGTGATGATCATTAACCACTGCCACCATAGCCCAAACATGGTCGATGCTGACATAAATAAGGTTTGAATCGTTGCTGTAAATGTTGAGAGATCAACAAGAGCAAAGAGAAGGAATAAAAGGATAAATCCTATAGTAAGTGTTGGAACTAGTTTATCGCTATTTTCATTGCTATTTTTAAACATGGGTATCCCACTTGATGCGTGAGGGATGGGACTCTAACAGCTTAAAAAACGTAAAACCAGTGAAATATTTTTTAAAAAGGCAAAAAAACAGTCAAATATTTATGATTTCAATCACTAAATTTAAAATTTAAGCCATAAAATCAATAGCCTATAAAAAACACCATAAAACACCACAACAACCTATAATAATTTACACATTTATCAAAACAACTCATTATGATTAGAGAATATTGGACTTTTCTTATCCGACTATCTTCAGAATAAAATTCATGTTCTATTCATCTTCGCTGTTTTATACTGATGCTGTATTGACTTAATTAGGAAGCATCATGCTAAAAAAATCAGCCTTATACCTTGCTGCCCTATTCACTTTTTTCCCATTATCACAAAGTGCTTTTGCGAATGCTCACCCTGATGGGCATCAGCTCATTCAAGATGTTCATCAAAATGGCGCTAAAATAGATATCGATGAAGATCAAGATGAAGTTTATGATGCGGTTCAAGCCGGTTTAGTAAAGCCATTTTCTGAGCTTTACGCTATGGTTGAGAAAGACTTCCATGGCCGAATTATCAAAGTAGAGCTGGATGAAGACGACAATGAATGGACCTACGAATTAAAACTGGTACATGAAAACAATATAATCAAAGTTGAATATGATGCAGCAACCTTAGCAATTACAGAGATTAAAGGCCGCGATATTCGCGCAGCTCTTAAATAACAACAAAAAAAGATAATCACTAAGAGAATAATAATGAAAATTTTAGTCGTAGAAGATGATCCGCGCTTAGGTGAACAAATTGTAGAAACCTTAGAAGGTGCTGATTGGGTTCCTGAATTATCCCAAGACGGAATTGATGCCTTATATCGTGCAACAACAGAAGAGTGGGATGCGATTGTTCTCGATCTTGGCCTACCAAAGTTAAATGGACTAACCGTATTGAAAAGTATTCGAGATGAAAACATCAATACACCCGTCATTATTCTAAGTGCTCGCGATACCCTATCTCAGCGTGTTGAAGGGTTAAATGCAGGGGCCGATGATTATTTAACCAAACCTTTTGAAATGGTTGAATTAATCGCTCGGATTCGCGCTCAATTACGTCGCGCTTCTGGTAACGCTTCTCCTATTTTAAAAATTGGGGAATTAAGTTTAGATACTCGTAGCTCAAAAGTGTTATGGCAAGAACAAGCAGTAAGCTTAACGGCATTAGAGTACAAAGTTGTTGCCTACTTTATGCATAATCCCGATAAGGTTATTTCAAGAACTACCTTAGTTGAACACATTTATAAACAAGATTTTGATCGTGACTCAAACACGGTTGAAGTATTTATCGGTCGAATTCGTAAAAAAATAGCACCACAAATTATTAAAACGGTTCGTGGTCTTGGCTATCAACTAAACCCTTAAAATATAAAAGGTCTACTGTGAATACATCACCGAGACAATTCAAAGATACCTTCAAAAAATTGAGTCTAAAAAGCCGCTTGCTTCTTGCTGCGGCTTTTTGGCTATCTGCCATGATATTTGCTGCGGGAATTGGTATCCCTAAATTAGTAAACGATTATCTAGTCCAAGATGTAAAAAGTCAGTTATCGCTTTCAATGGATGAGATCACCGCTAATATCGAAGTGAATAGCGAAGGTAATCTCATCATGCCATCGCGTTTATCTGATCCTCGCTTTAGTCAGCCTTACAGTGGTCTTTATTGGACGGCATCAACCAAAGGTGATGATCTTCGTTCGCGATCTTTGTGGGATAAAAAGCTCACATTCAAAGAAGATAATTTATCTATTAACCCAAAAGTGAAAGGCGCTAATAACGAAGAACTTATTTATATACAAAAAAATATTTACCTTCCTGAAATTAAACAGCCAATAACCATCACTGTTGGGCTTGATGAAGATCCATTAGAAAAAACCTTACATCAACTTACAGGCCAGCTCTGGATCATTCTTGGCTTATTATTTAGTGGGGTTTTATTTCTTATCGGTATTCAAGTCAGTTGGTCACTTCGCCCTCTAGCTAAAATGCAATCTGAATTAGTTATGCTGCGTAAAGGTGAACAGCAGGCATTAAGTCAGCATTATCCTCAAGAAATCGCGCCATTAGTTTCTGATCTCAACGCACTATTATTTCATTACCAAGAGTTACTTGAACGTGCTCGTCATCATGCAGGTAATTTATCTCATTCATTAAAGACGCCTCTATCGGTACTTAAAAATGAATTAGAATATTTGAGCGTTGAAGATAAAAATCGTCTGTCTGCCCCTATTGCTCAACTGCAAGCACATATTGATTATCACCTTAGTCGTGCTCGCATGGCAGGTTCAATGAATATCCTCTCAGTAGCCACCTCACCCTCTGAACGCGTAGATGCGATCTCAATGGCATTTGATAAAGTCTATGCTGAACGTGAAGTGATATTAATAAATGAGCTAGACAGTGAAGATCATATCGCCTTCGATAAGACCGATCTCGATGAAATGCTAGGGAATCTACTTGAAAATGGGTATAAATGGGCGCATTCAATGATCCGTGTTCATTCTGAGCAAGTTGAAGGAAATCAAATTCAAATCATGATTGAGGATAATGGTGAGGGCATTCCTGAATCAGAGTTTGAGCAAGTCATTAAACGCGGTATCCGTTTGGATGAAACGACTCCAGGAACAGGTCTTGGGCTAAATATTGTGAGTGAAATGGCGCACAGTTATCGCGGCTCGCTTGAGTTATCAAAGAGTGCAATGGGAGGACTAAAAGCCACCCTAACCTTCCCACTAGTAAAAGAATAATCGTTTTTCTGCTTTATTAAACATCGTATTCTGACAATCTAAATTAGGGTCAAACGACCCTAATTATTTGCGATGAGTAAACTCTGTGATGATCCAATGACGAATATCTTTCCATTGAAACTTCTTTGCCATCACGAAAAAAATAACTATCAGTAACAAGGTAACTATTGATTGTTTATGCTCGGTGACAAATAGTGTCATATCACTCATCCATGGAAAGGCATCAATCCCATAAGAGAGTAAATACCCCCATAAGACAAATTGACCCACGCCAAGTAGTAATCCAATAGATGCAAACAATGAAAATCGTCGCCACTCGATATTATTTACACCAGCGATAAAAGGAACGATCCAAGCCACTGGTCCTAATAAGCGAGCAAACAGTAAGACCGAATTACCTTTTCTTTGAAGTAACAAGCGACAGCGAGCAATGGGACGGCGAGTTTTCGGTTGCCAGTTCATTAATCGTGTCTGAGCCTTTCGGCCAAAGCGACGCCCAATCCAATAACTGAGTTGATCACCAGTAAGACCACCGAGCAATACCGCAATAACACCAGTCCAAACCCCTTGATGAAGCTGAAAACCAGCTGCTATTAAGAACGGCTCACCCGGAACAAATAAATTTGGCCCTATGAGCGCATCCAATAATGCGCCCGTAAATAATGCTATAGAATCATACATAAGCACGCTTACCTATGCTGACTATTTTTGTTCAGAGTAATGGCCGAATTTATATTCCATCTCGTTATTACGCATTTCACCGAAGAAAAAACGACGAACATTGGCTTTTAAATACGTAGCCCCCATCGTAAATAAACCATCTTGGTCTAATCGACGTGGATCAAACTCAAACGTCATTGGTAAAAAGCGAAAACGCCATGTTTGGCTTGCTCGTTTCACATAATCACAGTCTTCGCATAAGGTGATATTTTCATCAAAACCTTGAAGATCTTTATGCGCACGCTTTGTTGAGAAAATACACGCCCCTACGGCGGTTGGAAAAGTGAATTGAGTAGCAAATAAACCTAAGTTAAATAAGGCGTAGCCTACTCTATGAGCAATAGGAAGCCCTTTAGAGCCCATATACACACCAGCAACTTCTAATTTTTTCTCAGCTAATTGTGTTGCTGCTCTCTCAAGAAAATCTGCTTTTAGGCTTACGTCGGCATCTAAAAATAGTAAGCGTTCATGCTTAGCGAGTGATGCGCCAGTATTACGACCTAAGCTAACACCACGTTTATCCATTTTGTGAATCGTTAGATCAGGAATGCTCGCTTCAAAGGCCTGAGCAACTTCACATGTGGCATCTTCGCTGTTTGAATCAACAATGATCACTTCAAAGTTTTGATTTGTTTGTTTTGTTAAATCTTCCAATAAACGACCAATGCGTTTTTCTTCATTTAGGGTGATGATTACAATACTTAGTGGGCTCATCTTTATATTCTCCATTTATTCGCTATAAAAGTAACTTGGAATAAATAATACAAAGCAATGGCTTAACAAAGCATGAGTGGTTTGTTCATGTTCAATTCATATATACGAATAATACCAATTCCATTAATTATCTGACCTATTTATTACATAGGTATAAATCTCAAGAATGAGTAAACAGACAAAAAAACAGACTTGTTTAGGAGGGTGAAAAATATTGAAAAGAGAAGAAAAGGAAAGCCACACGTCTCAAAATGTGGCTTAATTTGGAACTGTTCGGGGTCATAACCGGACGTGCTAACTATCTAATATCACTAATTAAATTTCAAGACTTTTTATAAACACTCCGCTTAAAAAAAAACCAATTTGAGACCTTAGTGCATAAATTTGTGAGTCAGATAACATTTCTTTTCTGGTCGTTCTTACTCACTTACCCACCGTACCTTAGGATTACGATTAACCAACCAAATTATCGTATTGTTGCTGATTAGACTTTGTTGGCAAATAAACCGTAAATACCGAGCCTTTTCCAAGTTGCGAGCGAACTTTAATTTCCCCATCCGTTTGGCTGAGTAAACTCTGAGATACTGAAAGACCAAGTCCTGTACCCTCTCGTTTGGTGGTATAAAATGGGTCAAAGATCCGACTTAATTGTTCAGCGCTCATTCCATTACCAAAGTCTTCCACTTCAATAATAGCGCCACGTTCTTCGCCTTCTTCACACCATGTACGGCTTCGAATGATCAACTTCCCTTTACTGTTCATGGCATGAATACCATTCATCTGTAAATTAACCAATACTTGTAGCAGATGATGGCGATTCACCTCTACTCGTGGTGGTTGTTCAAAGTCAAACTCCACCTCGATATCTCGCTTATGCGCCCCGGTTCGAACTAAAGTGACACTTTCTTCAATAATAGGATTTATGTATTGCCAAGTAACTTGATCTTGAATCCCACCTTGTCTGCTATATTGCAACAAACTGCGCGTGATATTACGAATTCGATCTATCTGCTCCATTATCGCATCAAGCTCTTCTGAAATAACCTCCGCGCCCTCCCCAAGCTCATACTTAATCAACTCAGTGTTACCTAAGATTACGGCGGTTGGGTTATTGATCTCGTGCGCAATACCTGCGGTAAGCTCCCCTAAAGAGGCCAACTTCTCACTCATGATTAACTTATCTTGAGCTTGTTTGAGCAACTTAATGTATTGTTCTAACTCAATGGTTTTTTCATGCAAACTGGCGGTTCTTGATTCCACTTTTGACTCAAGATCTTTTGAGGCCCGTTGAATCTCCAAGTTTCGTTGCTGAAGTTGATCGAGCATGTTGTCAAACTGCTGAGCTAAACTTGCAAGTTCATGATGATTATTAAGACCTAAATCACCAATACGAACGTCTTTTCCCATCTGTACTGATTTAACAACATAATGGATTTTTTCTATTGGCTGAAAGAGATCCCTAGCACCTCGGTGCACAAAAATAGTCGATAATAAAAGAGTAATTAATATTGTTACTCCTGCCTCAACTAAATTTTGTAAATATTGTTTTAACAGTGGCCACTCAAGGTAGCCGGTATAGAGCATTCCGATCACCTTATCATTCATGTCTCTAATTGGTTGATAAGCCGAAATATACCAGTCGTTATATACATAAGCCCTATTAACCCAGCGCTCTCCGTTTTCTATTACGTTGTTTTTTACTTTCGCAGATACCGTCGTTCCGATAGCACGGCCTTGATTAAGTGATTTATTCGCAAAATCATTATGTAATGGCACGTTAGTACTAATACGTAAATTATCTAGAAATAACGTGACCGTCCCGTAATTATCAGCGGCTAGATCGCCCTCTGGATAAATTAAGTCTCGAATGCGATCAACTAAGAAGGTGCTGTTATTTAAAAGAATACCGCTATCTACAATCCACTCTAAATGACCATGCTCATTAAAAATAGGAATTAAAGTACGGCTGATTAGTCCTCGCTTTTCTATGCTGTTGTCCTCTTTATTGACCACATAAGCTTTAGAGGCCAATACAGGTGAAATATTATTCAAATCATCTTGTTCCATGACTTGGAAAAATGTCCGAGAGATCCCCAGTGACAATGCTTTTACAATAGTTGCAGGTAACTGATCAACATAACTAATGGGATGAAGCGCTATATAATCTGAATTGTATTTCCCTGCTTGATCTCTTACCCAGTTTGTAAAGTCAGAATCTCTCTCTTTTAGTTTAATTTGAAATTGATAAGACTCAACAAAACCGCGAAGCTCTGCTCCTTGCTCTTTCTGTAAAAAAACAATGCTATTATTGGCAACAGAAAGTTTACTTCCTACATCATTAAGTGCATTTTGCCAGGTATAATGTACCGACCAAAATGCGGTAATCACAACAAGCGCTAATAGTGTTAAAAACAGTGGGACCGAGTTTAGCCACAGTAATCGATATCTCACCATGGTTTGAACACGTCGCTTCCATAACGACAAAGACAGCATCATGCGATTTCTTCACTCCACTCTTTAAATTTTCTTTCTAATGTTTTACGAGCAACACCAAGTTGCCTTGCAGCAGCAGATTTATTTCCATCATGCAGCTCTACCACAGTGATGATGTGCTTCTTTTCAACTTCTTTTAATGTCCATTGCTCAGGGTATTCATCCATTTCTGGCATACACGTACATTCCGTTGGTTCTTTATCTAAAACTTGCTCTTGGCTAGATGATGGTTGCTGCAATGGCACATCACCTTGAAGACTAGCCCAATGATCTACTGGCGGTTTACCGAGTAAAATACAACGCTCAATCATATTTTTCAGCTCACGAATATTCCCGGGCCAATCATATTGAGCCATCGCAACGATATCTTCATGCGCCCAATGAATTGGTTTTAATCCCATTTCTTTCGCTATCATGTGTGAAAAATGTTCTGTTAAGCAGGCCAAATCCGCTTTACGTTCACGCAGAGCGGGTAAAGATACCGTCAGAACATTTAAGCGATAAAAGAGATCTTTTCTGAAATTACCCTTTTCAACTTCTTCCAGTAAATTACGGTTAGTTGCAGCAACAATACGAACATCAACTGGAATTTCTTTTTCAGAACCCACTGGTCGAATGGCTTTTTGCTCTAAAGCACGTAAAAGAGACGATTGCATCCCTATTGGCATTTCACCAATCTCATCTAAAAATAGAGTCCCACCGTTAGCGACTCTAAATAATCCCTCACGTCCTTTTTTAGCTCCAGTAAAGGCACCTGATGTATGACCAAACAATTCACTTTCAAGAAGATCGGGCGCAATAGCACCACAGTTAAGAGGGACAAACGGACCGTTACGGTGACTTAATTGATGTAACCCACGAGCCACAAGCTCTTTACCTGTACCTGATTCACCTTCAATAAGAACTGCTGCATTTGATGGTGCCAGTTGAGCAACCATCTGTTTTAGCTCTATGGTTTTTTCCGCATTACCGATCATTTCAATTGGGTTATTTTTTTCCACTTCTCGTTGTAATGCAAAGTTGGTTCTCTCGACTAAGCGACGGTCCATACAACGCTTCACCGCTTGCAGCATATTTTCGAGATTAAACGGTTTTAAAATAAAATCAGCAGCCCCTAATCGCAATGCCTGAATTGCAGTGTCTAACTCTGCGTATCCGGTCATAAATATGACGTCGTAGTTTCGAGAGTCAGAAGCTATGCTCTCTTGCCATTCTAGTCCAGTTTGGCCCGGTAAATTAATATCAAGAATGATCAAATCAAGATGGTGAGATTGGCGAATGGCTTCGGCATCTTCAATGGTTCCAACAGTATGAACCTGTCCAAATTGTTTGCTTAATGCTTTTTTTAGTATGGTTTGCATACCTACTTCATCATCAACAACAAGCACTGAAAATGCATTCCAATCTAATTTCGAGACCATAGAGTTTCCTAATTTATACGCTTTAACAAGATATGTGGGTCAAAATGTCCTAATTATTCTACCCTGTATTCTACAAAATGTATCCTTTCGTGTGAGACATTTTGTCCTAGTCACATTTTTTGTAGGGCTTTTATGCCAGAATACCCATCAATCGCTTAAATATCATTAAGTTAAAGATGATACTATCAATATTATTTCTGGCATAGTGATTGCTTAAATGGCGATGAGTCTATTCATTTATTGCACTTGCAGTAATTTTAATAACACTACATGGATATAACATGAACAATAAAATCAGTACGTTTACAGTAATGGCTACACTGGCTCTTGGTTCTTTTTCTGCAACGAACGTATATGCAGATGATGCTAGTATCGTTCGTCTTGCAACGACAACAAGTACTTACCACTCTGGTTTACTTGATTACCTATTGCCTGAATTTAAAAAAGATTCTGGCTACGAAGTTCAAGTATTGGCAGCGGGCACAGGTAAAGCGCTAAAAATGGGCGAAAATGGTGATGTTGATTTAGTAATGACTCACGCCCCTAAAGCGGAAGCAAACTTTGTTGAAAAAGGTTATGGCGTTGATCCAAAAGCATTAATGTATAACGATTTTGTTCTAGTTGGTCCTAAAGCCGATCCTGCACACATTCACGGCATGAAAGACGTGACTGCGGCATTCAAGAAAATGGCGGAATCAGACGTTACTTTCGTTTCTCGCGGTGACGACTCTGGCACAAACAAAAAAGAATTGATTTTATGGTCTCAAGCTAAGATTGAACCAAACTTTGGTGGTTACAAAGCCGTTGGCCAAGGTATGGGACCAACATTGAACATGACTTCTGAGCTACAAGCTTACACATTAACAGACCGTGGTACTTGGCTAGCTTACCAAAACAAACTTGATCTTGAGATCATGGTTGAGGGCGACAAGCGTCTATTTAACCCTTACCAAGTGATTCTGATTAACCCTGAGCGTTACAAGAACTTAAATACGAAAGGCGCTCAAGCATTCAGTGATTGGTTAATTAGTGATAAAGGCCAAGCAATGATCGATAGCTTTACTCTTAATGGTAAAAAACTGTTCACTGCGGACGCTAAATAATCCATGACTATCTTAGCCACCTCTCACGAAGCCATTCAATTACTGTTTAGCGGTGATGCTGCATTATGGAGCATCGTTGGTGTTTCATTCTCTGTCTCACTATTTGCAATGGCGGTTGTGTTATTGCCAGCACTCTTGTTGGCGTTTGCGCTTGCGTATGGCTCGTTTCCTGGGCGGTGGCTACTGCTCTCTATTATTAACACGTTACAATCTGTACCTACTGTGGTAATTGGCTTATTGCTGTATATGGTTCTTTCTCGATCTGGACCTCTTGGCGATTGGCAATTACTTTTTACTCAAGAAGCGATGATCATCGGTCAAATGTTCATCTGTTTCCCTATCATGGTTGCCATGATGCACGGCGCATTTCAACACAGTGACCGACGTGTATGGGAAACCGCATTTACCCTCGGCGCTTCATTACCACGTGCTTTTGGTAGTTTAATTTGGGAAACGCGATTCCCTATCCTAGCCGCCGTTATTGCTGGGTTTTCTCGAATTATTACTGAAGTCGGCTGCTCGATGATGGTCGGCGGTAACATCTTTAATGCAACACGAAATATTCCAACCGCAATCGCTATGGAAAGTCAAAAAGGTGCGTTTGCTCAAGGGGTTGCCCTTGGTATGGTGCTATTAATTTTAGCTTTGGTATTGAATTTTTTACTCTCTATCACTCGTGGTAAAGGGTATTTACGTACTTAGTAGGCATAAAAAATGACAATAAGAATTACTGCCGATAATCTATCGATGCGATTTAATGATCGTGTGCTTTTCCATATTCCACATTTATCATTAGGACCAAAAGAGTCTGTCTATTTACGTGGCGCTAATGGTGTAGGTAAAACAACACTACTTAAGATTTTATCTGGATTACAAAACCCAACGACTGGCAAGCTTAATCTGAACCAACCCCATTGGACTGCACGCTTATTTGGTCGCTCAGGTAATAACCAAATTGTGTACCTTCATCAAAACCCATTTTTATTTGATGGTACCGTTTTCGATAATGTTATTTATGGTATGAAATACACCACCATGAATAAACTTGAAAAACGCAATATGGTGATCAATGCGCTACGCATGGTTGGTCTTGAAACGTTAGCTGACGAACATATTTCTGTTTTATCTGGTGGTGAAAAACAACGTGTCGCTATGGCACGAGCTTGGGTGCTAAAACCTTCTATACTGCTAATGGACGAGCCAAGTGCCAGTGTTGATCAAGAATCCATCGATTTATTGGTTATTATGGCGAAAGATCTCCTTGAACGTGGCTCTAGCATTGTCGTCACCAGTCACCAAACCAACGCATTAACTGAAATTTGTCATCGTCAATGGACCATTTCAGACGCAAAGCTGATAGAATCAACCCCATTAAAAGTGATCGTTAGCAAGGATAAATATGCTCCAGCCAAAGCAAACTAGTTGGGTAATTTTAGCGGGTGGACAAGCTCGTCGTATGGGCGGTAAAGATAAAGGGTTTGTTCTATTTCAAGATAAACCGTTAATTGAGCACGCTTTAGATACATTAACACCTCAAACTGACCAGATTGCCATCAATGCTAACCGCAGTACTGAAGAATACTCACGTTACGCGGTCACCTTTTCAGATAAGTTTAGTGAATACCCAGGTCCATTGGCAGGAATGCATTCTGGTTTAATCAATATGAATTCTGATTGGGTTGGTTTTATTCCTTGTGATTCCCCTAACCTTCCGAGCAATTTAGTTTCATTGCTTTGCGATGCGGTAAAAGAAGACACTGATATTGTTGTTGCTCACGATGGTGAGTACATGCAACCTGTCGTCACTTTAATGCACAAACGCATTATTCCTAAAATTGATGCCTTCTTAGCGCGCGGTGACAGAAAAATCATCCTATTATACAAAGAGTGTAATACCGTATTTGCTGATTTCTCTGACTACCCTAATGCTTTTATCAATTTGAATAGCCCTCAAGAACTCGAACAATTTGGATCTTTATTATGAGCTTAACGACTGCGTCTATCCCTTTATTGGGTTTTGCTGCTTATAGCGGCACAGGTAAAACGACATTATTAGAAAAGCTATTACCAAAATTGACTGATATGGGACTAAAAGTCGCAGTCATTAAACACGCTCATCATAATTTTGATATCGACCAAGAAGGTAAAGACAGCTACCGCTTACGTAAAGCGGGTGCAAGCCAAATGTTGATTAGCTCTCGTTTTCGTAATGCGTTGATTACTGAAACGCCTGATGAAGAAACGACCTGTCAACAACTCATCAATAAGTTAGACCAAACTGAACTTGATTTGATTCTTATTGAAGGCTTTAAACAGCTGCCATACACCAAGATTGAATTGCATCGTGATGAAATAGGCAAGCCTTGGATTTTCCCAGAAGATAACAACATTATTGCGATTGCCTCTGATTCCAAAGCAGAATCAGAACTACCGCAAATGGATATCAATGATACCGATGCTATCACTGCGTTCATTGTTGACTATGTAAAACAGCATCAACATAAACAACAAAGTGATTTATCAGCTAATTGTGATGAATTATCTCCTGCGTTTTTATCTGTTAGCCAAGGAAGAGCTAAGATTTTAGAAGCAATCACTCCTCTAAATTCACAAAGTGATGTGTCTTTAGTTGAGTCGATTAATGCATTAGCTGCTCAAGATATTTTATCGCCGATTAATGTTCCTCAACATAACAATTCAGCAATGGATGGTTATGTGATTTGTGGTGATGATTTAGTGCGCGAAAGCTATACGGTCGTTGCTGAAATCATGGCAGGTCACAGCTATGATCGCCCTCTTCAACATGGTGAATCCGCAAAAATCATGACGGGTGCGCCTGTGCCTGAAAATGGTAATACGGTGATCATGCGTGAACAAGCGATTCAAGAAGCTGACCAAGTACGTTTCGACGCGGGTAAATCAGGCATTCGTAAAGGCCAAAACGTTCGTCTAGCAGGTGAAGATCTTGCTATCGATCAGATCTGTGTGGCTAAAGGCTCACGTATTACCGCACCTGAAGTGGGCATGCTGGCGTCTTTAGGTATTGCTTCTGTGCCTGTTATCGTTAAAACAAAAGTGGCTATCTTCTCGACAGGTGATGAAGTTCAAGCGCCGGGTGAAGCACAAAAAGCCAATTCGATTTATGACTCTAACCGTTTTACTTTAACCGCATTACTGCAAAAATTAGGCTGTGAAGTGATTGATTTCGGTATCATTGAAGACAGTGAAGCCGCTTTAGAGTCAACGCTTTCTCAAGCATCACAACAAGCAGATATGATTTTATCTTCTGGTGGTGTGTCGGTTGGTGATGCGGACTACATCAAAACGATTTTAGACAAACTAGGCAATATTAATTTCTGGCGTATCAATATGCGTCCGGGGCGCCCTCTTGCTTTTGGTCATATTGGTGATACTCCGTTCTTTGGTTTACCGGGTAACCCTGTTGCGGTAATGGTGGCGTTCTTACAGTTTGTTGAGCCTGCATTACGTAAACTTCAAGGCGAAGATGACTGGAAACCTGAGACTTTTACGGCAATTGCTAAAGAGTTTATTCGTTCTCGCACTGGCCGAACTGAATACAGCCGTGGCATTTACTCTATTAACCAAAATGGTCAAATGGAAGTAGTAACCACAGGTAAGCAAGGCTCTGGGATCTTACGTTCGATGAGTGAAGCCAACTGCTTAATTGAAGTGCAACCTGAGGTTGAATCGGTGGATATTGGTCAGAAAGTGACGATTATTCCGTTAAACTCACGGGTATAACACGGTGTATCTTTCTTAAACAATATCGAATCTAGCCTCACGTTTGTGGGGTTTTTTCTTTTTAATTTAGATAAAAAAATCAATAGTTAGACTACCTTTCTCTCAATCTCAATACATCCAAAAACACTGAACAAATATCACATTTTACTTCCTGTTACACCTTCAATGAAAACGCTAAATAGCTTAAAATAGAGGCATAGAATTATAAGGATGAATCATGAAAAACAAATGGTTAGGATTTGCTTGCTTACTACCATTATTAAGCGGCTGCAACGATGCAAACTCCTCTATGAGTGCATCAAGTGACACGGTATCAAAACAACAAATTGATACCATTATTACCAACATCAATAAGCAGTACCCTGATGCATCCAATGAATTAAAACAAAACGCATTAAACACCGCGGTTCGTGCTATTGAGAATCTAGTGTTCGTAAAAGGCGGTAGTTTTGAAATGGGGGATTTTAAAGCTCCTTGTGAAATTCCAAGTAGAACCACAAATCGAATTGACTGGTCACCTGATGCTCAATGTCTGAGTTCCCCACTAAGCACACGTAAAGGAGCTGATTACCTTCACAAAGTCACTCTTGATTCTTATTCTATGTCTACTTATGAAACCAGCTTTATGGATATGGAATGGATGCGAAAAATTAATGGATTGCCTGTCGCAGCTGATAAAATGGATGGCTATCATGTTGTTAAAGGCGAAGTCATAGAAAGAGGATCTGAAGACTATGAGTACCTATTAACACGCAGAAAAAATCAATCCGCAAGAACAATTAATTGGCAACAAGCAAAAGATTATTGTCAATGGTTAGGTAACCTCACAGTACTACCTTTTGACTTACCAACCGAAGCGCAGTGGGAATATGCCGCCCGTAACCGAGGCGAAAAACGTTATTACGCAACCAATAATGGTTACTTGCAATATCGCAATGGGCAATATTTCAACCCAAATACTGGTTACTACATCGATTATACTGATGATGAGGTCAACGCTGGAACAAGTACAGAAGACCAAATAGGACAATGGCCCGCAAACCCATTAGGCATATACGGTATGAGTAATAATATCAGAGAGTGGGTCAATGATTGGTATTCACCAACTTATTACCAAGAATCACTAGAAAACAACCCACAAGGGCCAAAAACAGGCAAAGAAAAAGTCATGCGTGATGGAACAGGGGCAATGACTATAGATCGAGTGCCCAATAAACTTGAAGAAGATAGGTATTACCCAAGTTATAGTTTTCGCTGCTCTCTTCAGCAAAAAATACCTGCTATTACCTTAAATTAAGCTTTGGATATTTATCGCCCCTAATCTTTAGGGGCGTATCTTTATTAAGTAGAAGCTTTCTTTTCACTACCTAACCTAACAATCATATCATCAACCAATTTCGGTCTTTGGCGTAAAGGGCATCGACGGTATTTCTGATTGTTTTTTCGCTTTTGCTAAACGATAAACCCAACCATTAAACTCTCTTTGCTGCTCGCCATCTAATACTGTATTAATGCGTTTTAAATTAGCGAATAACTTTTCGTAACCCGCCTCTCTTGCACCAAAGTCGTTCATACGAGATAAAATCTCTTCAAACTTACGCCAACTGTAAGTGGTTTTCTTTAATAGATAACAAATAGCAGTCTCTTGTGCTTCTTCACGACGTAAAAAAAAGTCTTCCACTAACGTATTGAGCATCATACCAACCACTTCAGGCAAGAGTTGATCGGCAGGTACACCACTAAATACCTCTTCACTAATGATACGTTGAGAGAGCATTTCCGCTTCTTTTTGACGTTGAAGTGTTGCATCTCTCTCATTCCATACAAAGTTGATAACTTCTTGACCTAACATAACACCTTGCTTTAATGCTTCAGCAGGGTCTTTAACAACATCAGAAGCAAAGGTTAAATAACTAGTTCTAACTAAATATTCGTACGCTCGTTCATCAATGTTTTCAAGCAGTCGATACCCTACCCATTGTAGCCCTTGCAAAATAACTTTAGCTAGCTCCCACAACTGATCTAATTTAATTAATGAAGCAAAACTACCGCTGCCCCCTGCACCAAATACGAAACGGCCTGAGCATGCGAAATAAAATCCGTCAGGAGTTAATCTCAATCGAAAATCAACCCCAGCACCAAGGCCACCTGCGATGTTTCCTTCGGCTGATACTTCGGCTAACTGTTGAAAATCGATTTGAACCTTCTCTTTTTCTTTCACGTTCGTTGTTGGTGGGGCTTTCCACTCTGCACTGCCAGTAACTTTGCCTCCAACTTGTCCACCCGCAAAACCATCGACTTTAAGGCCAACTTCACCGCCAGTATTGGACGTTGCCAACCCTACATTTGGGCTATATAGCGCACCAACACTGCCTTCTCCGACTTCAGGTAATAATATTTTTGCTGACGCATCTCCACTCACCATTGCGCCTACAAACGCACTGATTTGTATTTCCCCTTTGAGTCTAAAGCAACCAAAAGCATAGGTAGCAGTATTTTTATTTGCATCAGTGTAGGTTAACTTAGCGGCATAACCTCCTTTATACGGCAGAAATCCTTCTATTTTCGCTGATGCCTCTGCAAGCGCAATTGCCGCAGAGCCACCAATCGCCATACCTGTTTTATCTAGGCTTGCTGCAGCATTCGCTCCCCAACGAACTAGCTGAGCTTCATGGCTTACGGCAATTTTGCTGTTATCACCTTCTCCCCAAAGGTCATATTCCTTTTTAGATTCAAGCCAGTACCCACCGTCAGCTTTCCATTCCGCAATCTGTTTTTTTAATGGTCCACTTTTGATATCACTTTTTATATCTGCAGCAATGTCTTTTGCTACTGCTTGCATTAACCCTTTTTTATTATTATCAATAAGCGCTTGTCTGGTATTGGTTCTATCTGGTACTTGACGCCAATGCGCATACTCTCGCTCAAAAAAATCAGCGCGAATATACATATACCTATTATCTAATACCGAGAACACCTCAATAACATGACGTTTGGCTGTGCTTTTTCCTTTTATGTTATTTAACTTAACCGATTGATTATTTGGTTTTATAGGTGATGGGCTACTCTGCGCTTTTTCTGCACTTTGTTGTACCATCGCCAATTGTTGTTGACTTAATCGCCCTAAATCAGTATCAATACGCTCAAGCGCTTCTCTTTTTAATGTGCCAACAGACAAATTATCAATATAAAGAGAGTTTTCGTCATACTTTTTCACAAACAGTTTTGTATTCTCAAGCTCTTTTATTTGTGTTTGTAGAGCCTCCCAATTCTCGTTTCCTTGTTTTTTTATTTGTATGGCTTCATTTCTTTTTCTTTGTCTATCAAGGCTTGATTCTGATAGGAAAATCGCTCCTGCGTAATTTGCTGCCTCTAACCACGCTTGTCTCTTTCTGGCATGTGTTGCAATCTGCTCTTTTGTTGCACTTTCTGCATCAGGCACTGCATTGACAAGATCAACATACCCTTGAATCAGTTTATTTAATTCACTTACTTCCTCTTTTATAAATTTGAGCGCTTTTTCATCCACACAATAAAAATCTGTTTTATGTACTCCTGTCACAAACAAAATGTCATGCACTTCTTTAGCTTCACATTCTGGCGACGACATTAATGTGCAGGTATCTGATACTGGGCGAGGTTTTACTGGCTCAATAAGATAATCTTGCTCTACCTCTTCATCCTCGACTTCTTCAGGCAGACGAATACTGTCACCTACATGAATTAAATCAGGGTTTGGTTGATATTTCGGGTTCAACTCCAGTAACGTGGTAAAAGGAACATCATTATCAATGGCAATTTTAAGTAGCGTATCACCGCTTTGAACAATATAAGATTGGCTCATGGTGTAATCACTCCTTTACCATTGAGTTGAAATGGATTGCATAGACGCAAAATGATGCTCGGTCATGACCCATTGATAATCTGAAAATGGTGGAGCAATGGGATTAGAAATGGAAACAGTAAGCCACGCTTTATTAAACCACGTTATTTTAGTTACCGGTGTAAAGTAATCACGACGCTCTGTATCTGACATAGAAGCGACTAATGGCAATAGTCCTCTTGGGTCGTAATAACGTAAAAACACTTCTCCATTGCCTTTTTTAACGATTAACGCATTGCGTAATGAATACATTAACTCACTGCTGCTGGTTGTGTTTTCGGTATAAAACAACGCTCCACAATGCGCTGAGCTCATTTTATCTACACACGCCTCAAATAATGTTTGTGACGTTGCGACGTTAACCACTACAGGGCCATTTTTTATCGCATTGAACTGTGTTGCTTTAAATAGCTCAAAGGTCTCTAACTCATCGACATGTGAACTAAGCTCTGTATGCCATTCAGGCCATAACTCTGGCTCTATAATCGCATAAATGCTTTCTGATGCATCAAATAATGGCTGTTCAATAATAATCGTTCGCCATTCATTGTTTAGTTGTGCAGTTGACATACGCCCCCCTTACCACATTGGCATAACTCTTTCATTAATGCGCAATCTTCCACCATTGCACTGTATGCTGCTGAGGTCATTACCGGTTTAATTGAAGCGAGTGGTGACATTGAGAAAGTACGAGGGGGATTAACACTTGCACTATTTTGAGAAGACCCAGCCCCTGGGCCGATGGCAACACTTGCGCCAACTAAAGCTACTGAGCCTGCACCATCGACAGTAACGTCTGAGCCATATAAGGTTATCGTTCCATTGTTTTTTAAAATAATCCCTGAACTTCCCACTTTTGCACTTATCTCATCGGCACTGATGATCGTCTGCTTTCCATCTGATTTAATAGAAGCATTACTTCCCACTTCTACCGTAAGATCTTTACCAACGGTTAATGTATCATCAGCACTAATATCTGTGCTTCTTGCTCCCATCGTTATCGCGCTTTGCTCGCCTTTAATGGTTAAATCATCGTTTTTACCTACGGTGCTATTACGGTTATCATGGATAGTTAACGTCTGATCAACTGCTACGTTTTTTTCCATATTAGCGTTGTAGTTTACATCGACATCTTGATGAACTGTTTCTGTAAACGTTTGGTTAGTGGTTGATGTTTTATGACCTTCGATGGTTTCTTTTCGATCTTTTCTGATTTCATTTTCTTGATTACGCCCAACTTCTAACTCTTCATCATTACCAATGGTTCTGAATCGATTATTAAGGACATCCGTTTTCATGTCTTTTTGAGCGTGAAAGTAGACTTGTTCTTGGTTGGCTTCATCTTCAAACGACATTTCGTTATAGCCATCCCCTTTATGGGTTTGGGTACGAAACACGGTTTTAGTTTTATTCTCTGGTAGCGCATAAGGTGGCGTGTGCAAACCATTGTATACGGCACCTGTAACTAGAGGTCTATCTGGGTCACCTTCTAGGAAAGTAACCACCACTTCATGCCCTATTCTTGGCAAATAAACCGCACCCCACGTTGGCGCAGCCATAGATTGGCTCACACGTATCCAACAACCAGAGTGTTCGTCATTATTACCATAACGATCCCAATGAAATTGCACTTTAATGCGGCCCATTGGATCAGTGTAAATTTCTTCTCCAGAAGGACCTACAACAACTGCTGTTTGAGGACCATCAACCACTGGAGCTACTAATTTCTGTGTTTTAAATTCAACATCACGAGGGATACAAATAAACTGGTTTTGGTAAGACGCAGGAGATTCACTTGCCTCTTCTTCATGCACTTGGGGGTTATAACCACTGTGTGTCACTGAAATCAGAGTGTAGTCACGATTGATTGCACTTCTTGGGTGCTTTGCCAAATCAAAACTATAGCCTGCAGTTAAACGCATAATATTACTTGCGGCTTCAATTTGGTGATTTTCAACCTGATGGTCAGCTAATAAGTAATTCGGTCTTTGTTGGCCTTGATGCGTATTTTCGTAACGTCCCGGATAATCAAAAAAGGCTAAATCTGTATCTAGAAAACCTTCTTGTTGTACTTGTTGAGGAATGCGTGGTTGCTCATAGTTATAATCAGTTTGAGTAATATGCCCTGTACGAACCCGATTATAAGCACTTAATTCAAAAATATGCTCTCTATCTGCGTTACCACCACCATCAGATTGATACACTAAAGAACCGGTATAAGAGGCATTTAATGGTGAGCTGATTAACTCAGGAATAGCATCGTTTTTGTCTACAATCACCATGGTATGGTTACTTTGGGTATGTTCAAAGTAATACCATAAGCCATGCTCTGCTAATAAACGCTGAACAAAGTGACTATCCGTCTCGCGATACTGAAGCAAGTACTCTTGATTTGGGTAAGTATTCGATGTTTCAAAACGATAATCCGTCACCGAGGCACCATCGAGTACTTCAGTTAAAATATCGATAATCGATTTATCTTGAAAAATACGGCAATCTTGGCGTTGAGTCAAAAACCATAATTGAGGAACGAGCGTAACTTTATAACGTGAAAAACGACGACCAGCGCCCAAATAACGAACTTCATTCACAACACCATGGAATAATCGTCCGGCATCAATTCCCTGCCCTAGAACGGTTAATAGAGCAGACTTTCGACTTAAAACATCAAACTCAATATCAGGATCAAGTGACAATAGCGATAAAGTCACTTTAAAAGGCTGGGAAGTGGCTTCAACGACATTAAAACTCTCAACACGAAATTCATGCTGTGTGCCGAGGACTTCAAATTTAAACTCTAACTCACTACTCATTGTATTCACCTGATAGAAGCTCGATTGCATTGCTTATAAATCTTTCCAGTAAACATATAAGCAATACAATAGAGACAAAACGACAAATAGGGCCAACATGTGGCCCTAACTTTTAATGTCTATAGACAATAATCATTACGCTTCGCGCGGAGTACGCCAGTCATCATTACCGGCTGTACCACATGTTTCGTGAGTCACTTCGATTGCACGGTAAGTAAACTTAAGCACTTCTTCAGTCACACGATCAGATGTTGCTTCGTCTTGGCAATGAGCCATACGAGTTTTCATATCAACTAATAGCGCATCAATAAGCTTAATTGTGTAGTAATGCTCTTGCTTACCAGAAGTCGAAGTACGGTAGAAATTAATGCTACATTCAGGTAATTTTTCACCCGATACTAATGAGTTAAATAGCAGCGGTGAACAACGGTCTTGCTGTTTTGTTACGGTTACCGGACGGTGAACACGTTGACCTGTTGGCTGGCCACTTTGAGGGTCACGAGGAACCGTTAATACATGATCAAGCTCTTGAACAAGAAATTCATCAACGTGCGCTTCTTGCCATACGTTACCTACTGAATCTGCTGAGTAAGCATCTTTAGTGATATCGCCTTGAGTTTGGCCTTTAATTGACATATAAGCTGGAGTTGGCATCACTTTATTCCTTAATAATTGAATTCGATTTAGAATCGTGAACCTCACGAGTTAAATTCAATATAGCAATTAAGATGCCAACAATTAAACACTTAAAATACAATCACTTATTGAATTTTACTTTGAAACAAACAAAAAATTAATACAAGAAATTGGATAGTTATCCAAGAAGTTGTTTCGTCATATTGCGCTTACTACTTTGCCTGCCTTCTTCTCTCCTATCTTGATTAAAATGACTATAAAAAAACATCATAACCACGTATTATATCCCCATATTTCATTCGCTTAATTAGCACTAATACCATTCTGGATAAGTAGTTGTTCAGATAATTGGGTAGATTGGTATAAATAAGCGTTACACATAACAGCTAGGTAACCCATGCCACATACCCAAATCAACCAAGACGACATCAACAAAGCCGTATGGTCTGCTTGTGATACTTTCCGCGGCACCGTAGATCCATCTATCTACAAAGATTTCATCTTAACCATGCTGTTCTTAAAATACATTTCAGATGTTCACCAAGACAAAGTAGATGAATTAGCTAAAGAATATGGTGACGAGCCAGAGCTGATTGCGGCAATGATGGAAAGCCAATCATTCAAAATTCCAACTGGCTCTACGTTTTGGGATTTGTATGAATCACGCTTTGAAGCAGGTAACGGCTCACGTATTGATAAAGCGCTACACGCCATTGAAGAAGCAAACGGCACTAAATTAAAAGGCGTGTTCCAAGATATTAGCTTTAACACCGATAAACTGGGCGATGAGAAATCAAAAAATGACATTCTACGTCACCTATTAGAAGACTTTGGTAAAGAAGCATTAAGCCTACGCCCAAGCCGTGTTGGGTCGTTAGATGTCATTGGTAACGCTTACGAATACCTAATCAAACACTTCGCGGCTGGCAGTGGTAAATCAGCCGGTGAATTCTATACTCCACCAGAAGTATCGGATCTGCTTTCTATCATCTTAGAGCCACAACAAGGCGACACCATTTGTGATCCTGCGTGTGGCTCTGGCTCACTACTGATGAAATGTGGTAAGCAAGTTCAGAAAAACTTTGGCGGTTCTAAGCAATATGCACTGTTTGGCCAAGAAGCGATTGGCTCTACATGGTCATTGGCAAAAATGAACATGTTCCTACACGGTGAAGACAACCACCGTATTGAATGGGGTGACACCATTCGTAACCCTAAACTTCAAGATAAAGAAGGCGGTCTACTGCACTTTGATGTCGTAACAGCCAACCCTCCTTTCTCTTTGGATAAATGGGGCCATGAAGATGCAGAAAGCGATCACTTTGGTCGTTTCCGCCGTGGCGTACCACCAAAAACCAAAGGTGACTATGCATTTATCTCACACATGATTGAGACGTTAAAACCTGCTACTCCAACAAGCAAGGGCGGTCGCATGGGTGTAGTTGTGCCTCACGGTGTGCTATTCCGTGCATCTTCAGAAGGTAAAATCCGTAAACAGCTAATTGATGAAAACCTATTAGATACAGTTATCGGCCTGCCAGAAAAGCTATTCTTTGGTACAGGTATTCCTGCTGCAATTTTGTTGTTCAAAAAACAAAAAGATGACAACAAAGTTCTGTTTATTGATGCCTCTCGTGAGTTTAAATCAGGCAAGAACCAAAACGTATTAACGAGCGATAACATTCAGAAGATTGTTGATACCTACAAAGCGCGTGAGACTACGGACAAGTACTCTTACCTTGCCACATTAGAAGAGATTGCCGAAAACGACTACAACCTTAATATTCCTCGCTACGTTGATACCTTTGAAGAAGAAGCGGAAATTGATTTGATGGCAGTGCGTGGTGAGCGTTTGTCACTGCAAACTGAATTGGCTGACCTTGAAGTTGAGATGGCAAATTACCTAGAGGAGTTAGGTTATGATGCCTAATGGTTGGTCGAAAAAAAGGATATCAGACATTCTTGACAGAGTTGTTGTTCCCGTAAAACCTGAAGTAGGTACTTATTACCGAGAAATAGGCATACGTTCACACGGGAAAGGAATCTTTCACAAAGAAAAGGTTACTTCTTCTGAAATTGGAAATAAAAGAGTATTTGAAGTAATCGAAAATGCATTTGTAGTTAATATTGTTTTTGCTTGGGAGCAAGCTATTGCCAAAATAAGTGAAAAAGAGCATGGGTTTATAGCTTCTCATAGGTTCCCACAATTTTTTCCTAAAAAAGGTAAGTGTGATATTGACTATTTAGTTTACTTCTTTAAAACCCCAAAAGGGAAATACCTTCTAGGGCTTGCCTCGCCTGGAGGAGCAGGTCGAAACAAGACATTGGGACAAAAAGAATTTGACCGACTTGAGTTAAACCTTCCACCATGCTCCGAACAACGCAAAATCGCTCAAATCCTTTCTACATGGGATAAGGCAATTGCAACCACTGAAAAGCTGATTGATGCCAGTAAACAGCAGAAAAAATCTTTAATGCAGCAGTTGTTGACGGGTAAAAAGCGTTTGGTTGATCCTGAAACGGGTAAAGCGTTTGAGGGGGATTGGGAAAAAGGAGTTATTGCCGATTACATATCTTTCTCCGGAGGTGCTCAACCACCGCGAGCAACATTTATTGATCATTATAAAGATGGTTATATCAGATTAATTCAAATTAGAGACTATAAGTCAGATAAATTTTTGACATATATTCCGATAGAAAAAGCTAAAAAACGATGCAAAATTGATGATGTAATGATTGGCCGATATGGACCTCCAATTTTTCAAATTTTGAGAGGTATTGAAGGGGCTTATAACGTGGCATTAATAAAAGCAATTCCTTGCGTAAAAATAGATAAAGAATTTATGTTTTTCTTTTTGAGTATTGAACCTTTGTTTGAGTATATTGAATCTTTTTCGAGAAGAACGTCTGGTCAAACTGGAATCGAAATGGATCGCTTAAAGGAATATCCATTACATTTGCCAACATTAAAAGAACAACAAAAAATCGCCTCAGTTCTAACCGCTGCCGATAAAGAAATCGAGTTGTTAGTAGCTAAGCTTGCTCACTTAAAGCAAGAGAAAAAGGCATTGATGCAGCAGTTATTGACAGGAAAGAGAAGAGTACAAGTAGAGGCCGCCTAATGAACAATCATCTTTCACAATTAAACACCGACTTGTTAAACAATATTCGTACTTTACTGGTTGAGGGACGAAAACAGGTCGCACAAACCGTCAACACCACCATGGTGCAAACCTATTGGCAAATAGGCCGTTTAATTGTGGAAGGTGAACAGCAAGGTGAAACACGCGCAGAGTATGGCAAGCAAGTGCTGAAAAGCCTTTCTGTGTCGTTAACAGAGGAGTTCGGTAAGGGCTTTTCAGTACGCAACCTAAGAAATATGCGCAGTTTTTATCAGGCATTTCCAAATCGGCAGACACTGTCTGCCGATTTGAGTTGGTCTCACTACAATAAACTGATTAGCATCGAAAACGAACATGCTCGCCTTTGGTATTTAAAAGAGGCAGCAGAACAGAACTGGAGTGTTCGTGCTCTTGAAAGGCAAATGGGAACGCTTTATTACGAACGATTACTTGCAACCCAAGCGGGTAAGCATGATCTACAGTCAGTGCTGGATGAAGCAGAGCAAAACACCAAACCACTAGCAGTAGATGTAAAAGATTATCTTCGCGATCCCTATATTCTCGATTTTCTTAACCTGCCCTCTAGTCAGGTACATGAAAGCGAACTAGAACAAGCCTTAATTGATAACTTGCAAAAGTTCTTACTAGAACTCGGTAAAGGCTTTGCGTTTGTCGAGCGTCAACAACGTATTAGTACCGATGATGGAGACTATTACATTGATTTAGTGTTCTACAACTTCCATCTAAAGTGCTTTCTGCTCATCGATTTAAAGATGCATAAGCTCACCCATCAAGACGTTGGGCAAATGGACATGTATGTTCGTATGTATGAAGAGAAAAAACGCCGCAGTGATGATAACCCGACCATCGGCTTAATTCTGTGTACTGAAAACAACCATACGGTGGCAAAATATTCGGTACTCAATGACAGTGAACACTTGTTTGCATCAAAATACATGATGGAACTACCAAGTGAAGAAGAGCTTCGTATACAGCTTGAAAAAGAACGACAGCTACTGCTTGCACGAGATAAAAACAACGATGACAACTAACGCCGTCCCTAACTTCAAAGAAGAACAAAGCGCAAAAATTCCTGCGCTCACGTTATTAACCAACCTTGGTTATGAGTTCATTCCACCAAGTGACTGCACAGTTATGCGTGGTAACTTATCAAGCGTCATCTTACCTAATGTATTGCGTGATGTGCTGCAACACAAAACCTATTCATTCATGGGTAAAGAGCATCATTTATCAAAAAATGCGATTGATAAAATCATTCAAGAATTAGCCAACCCAGCCATGAATGAAGGCTTAAAAAACGCCAATGAAAAGCTGTATAACTCACTAACGTATGGCATTAGCGTCACTGAGTTTGTGGATGGCAAAAAAGCCAATCCAACCATTCAGATCATTGATTGGGAATACCCTGACAACAACAAATACCACTTTACTGAAGAGCTTGAAGTCGAAAACACCCACGGCACCAAAAACTACATTCCTGATATGGTCTGCTTCGTAAATGGTTTGCCTTGGGTCGTGATAGAAGCCAAGCGCCCAGACTCCTCAACGGTAGGAAAGCCCACCATTGAAGAAGGCGTATCTCAAACCATTCGTAATCAAAAACAAGATTGCATCCCTCACCTATTCGCTTATAGCCAATTGGTCATGTCGGTGAATGGACACGATGGACGCTACGCTACTTGCGGAACCCCAAGTAAATTTTGGGCGAAATGGAAAGAAGAAGAAATCACAGAGCACACTTTTTCACGCTTAAAAAACACGCCATTATCACCAGAAAATTTCGACCGTATTTTTAACCATCGCCCGAATAAGGTGCGTGAAGAGTATATATCGCTGATCTCAGGCGGTGATTTAATGGTGACTGATCAAGACCGTTTATTGATGTCGCTACTTCGTCATGACCGTCTATTAGAAATGACTCGCCTTTATACCCTGTTTGATAAAAAAGTCGGCAAGATTGTTGCGCGTTATCAACAAGTGTTTGGCATTAAAGCTTTAGTGGAGCGTATCACCTCATTTGATGATCTGGGCGCTCGTAATGGTGGCGTAATTTGGCATACCACAGGCTCTGGTAAATCGTTCACCATGGTGTTTTTATCTAAAGCGCTTATCTGGCTTAAAGAGTTAGCAAAATGTCGCGTGATTGTGGTTACTGACCGAGTGGATTTAGAAGACCAACTGGCTCGAACATTTGCCTCTGGTGGCGCATTATCAGACAAAGATAAAAAAGAGGCCATGGCGACCACAGGAAAACGCCTAGCCGAGCAAATTGGTAAAGGGAATGAGCGTATTATCTTCTCTATCATCAATAAGTTTGGTACCGCGATTGAGCGACCAGAATGTTACAACAACAGCCCGGATATTATCGTATTAGTAGATGAAGGGCACCGCAGCCAAAACGGTGAAAACAACATTCGTATGCAACAAGCGCTACCCAAAGCCGCTTATATTGGATTTACGGGCACCCCACTGCTGCAAGACGATAAAACAGAAAATAAATTCGGTAAGATCATCCACTCTTACACCATGCAGCAAGCGGTAGAAGACCAAACCGTTACCCCACTATTGTATGAAGAGCGCATTCCTGATCTCAGCACCAACGACAAAGCCATTGATGCGTGGTTTGACCGTATTACCAATACATTATCAGAAAAACAGCGCACGGATTTAAAGAAAAAATTTGCTCAAAAAGGGCAAATTTACCAAACCGAAGGACGTTTAGAGCTGATCGCCCATGATATTTCTGATCACTTCCAAAACTTTAAACACCAAGGCTTAAAAGGACAATTGGCGTGTGACTCTAAAGCCTCTGCCATTCAGTACAAAAAGCTATTGGATAAGATAGGTAAAGTGACATCGGTTGTTGCAATGTCTGCGCCTGACACTCGTGAAGGCCATGACACGGTTGATGGTGAAAGCACTGACACAGTACAAAATTGGTGGAAAGCCAATGTGACAGAAAAAGAATGGCGTGATGAAAAGGCCTACACCAAACACATTATTGATGAGTTTAGTAAAGACGACGGCCCCGACATCATGATTGTGGTTGATAAGCTACTCACCGGCTTTGATGAGCCAAAAAACACCGTGCTTTACATTGATAAACCGCTTAAACAACATAACTTAATTCAAGCCATTGCGCGTGTGAACCGTTTGCACGCTAAAAAGCAATTTGGCTATTTGATTGATTATCGTGGCATTTTAAAAGAGCTTGATGCATCGATAGCAAACTACCAAGAGCTAGAAGAGCGCATTAAAGGTGGTTTTGATATTGATGACCTAGAGGGTCTTTACCATCGCATGGATACCGAATACAAAAAATTACCAGGCTTATATCGCGATCTCTGGGCTATTTTTGATGGCGTATCAAACAAACAAGATGGCCCTGCATTGCGCCAAGCGTTAGCACCAAAAATCGATACCATTGATGGATTATTAACGGATACCAATCTTAAAAAACGTAACGATTTTTATGACGCATTAACCGCGTTCTCTAACTGTTTAAAAGTGGCACTGCAATCGGCAACCTACTTTGAAGATAAGAGTTTTGACGACAAACGAGATTTATACAAAAAGACCTTAAAATCCATGTCTGATCTGCGTAAACAAGCCCGTGAAGATGCCGAAGAAACGGTCGATTACGATGAATATGCAGAAAACATTCGCACCATGTTGGATAAACATATTGGTGGCGTAGAAATTCAAGAATCCGAAGGCGCTTATCTGGTGGGTAATATGGGGAAACACGCCAAACCAGAAGAGATGAGTGACGATGAAGCGCGTAACAAAAAAGACGTGATAACAGGCCGTATCACTAAGATGATTGAGCAAGATTTAGCAGACGACCCTTATGCCCAAGAGTATTTCTCTAAATTATTGAAACAAGCCATCGATAAAACCAAAGAGATGTTTGATGCCCCTATTAAGCAATACCTGTTATTTGCTGATTTTGAAGAGCAAGTGATCGAGCGTAACGTTGAAGGGTTACCAACAGGCCGTTTCTCTGAGCTTGATCCAAAAATCAAACGTCATGTGCAAGCGTACTTTGGTCTTTTCTTAAAACACGTAGAAGATACCAATACCTTGAGCGAAGATGAACGTTTCAACTACGCATTAAAAATTGATGAAATAGTTACCGCAGCCGTTGCTGAGTTTTCAATTAACCCACAAGAGATTGAAAACCAGATCCGCCGTCAACTATTGCCTGTTCTATTCAAAGCAATTGGCATGGATAAAACCAATCTAGTGATTGCGGACATTATCCAGATCACTCGTTTAGGCGTAGCAGGTCATCATTAATGGCATCGGTAAACGAAAAAGAGAATAACAAAGAAGAGTACAGCTTTATCTATGGTGATGAAGCTGTCTCCTACTCTGTTATTAGGAAAAATGTTATTAGAAAAATCGTTACTCAAAAAAACAATAGCGAGAACGCAAAGCGTAAAATTAGCATCAAGGTTCATCCTAGCTGTGAAGTGGTGATTAGTGCCCCTGATGACGCAGAGCGAAGCGACATACATGATGCCGTGATGAAACGAGCGAGTTGGATTTACGACGCACTAAAAGAGTTTCGTACCCATTTAGAGTATGTAGAAACCAAACAGTATGTAAGCGGTGAAATGCAATTTTATTTAGGCCGTCGCTATGTGCTTAAAGTGGTTGAAGATAACTCCGCGTTACCCAGCGTAAAAATGAGTCGAGGCAAACTGCTTGTTACCCTCACCCGTTTTAATGACGACAAACAGGCCCTAACCAAAGCGTTAGTCTCTGGTTGGTACGGCGTAAAAGCAGAGCGTATTTTTCATGAACGGTTAGCAGAGCTATTGCCACAAGCAACATGGGTTGATGGTATTCCAAGTTTTCGTGTGATGCCAATGCAAAAACAATGGGGAAGCTGCTCTGCCAAAGGGAACTTGATGCTTAATCCTCACCTAATCAAAGCCCCGAAAGAGTGCATTGATTATGTGATACTGCATGAGCTTAGCCACATTGCAGAACACAATCACAGCGAACGCTTCTGGCGCTTATTAACCAGCGTGATGCCAAATTGGAAAGAAGTGAAAAGCAAACTCGATGGTATGGCTGAGCTGTACTTGAATGAGTAAATCAAGATTACTTTTTTTAAACCTTTATCACCACTGCCGTTTATAGTATAAACGTGCCTAAAATACTGTGTTCAAAAATTATAAGGCTCCAAGATGTCTAAAATGTTCTTCAAAGGTCGTATCGAAACTCGTCAAAATCACGTTCTTTCTGGTTTTAACACCAAGCGTGACGTTAAGTTAGGTACTGAAGAAGCACCACTAACTTTAGTTGTTCAAACAGAGGAGCGTAAAGTTGAAATTGAAGCGCAGCTTACTGAGCACAACTTATTCGCAAACATCGAAGTGAATGCTGAGAAAGAAGAAAATATTCTTGAGCTTGAAGGCGTATTAAACAAGCCTAAAACAACTCGCTTTGAAAAAACACCTAACCGCAACGAACCTTGTTCTTGTGGTAGCGGTAAAAAATACAAAAAATGCTGTGCTTAATAACGACTCCGTTATTTAACTTTTAGCTAAACAGCTGATTGTATTTCAAAAAAAGAGCCTCTGTTTATCTGTTAGTAATAACAAACAACATGAGGCTCTTTTTGTATCTGCATTTTCTATTCTAAATATTGAGTCAAGATTAGTCTTTAATATTTAAGAATGCTGCACCACGAACGCCGCCAGAATCACCGTGTTTTGCTTTGATAATACGAGGCACGCGACCTACTGATAATAAGTGCTTTGGAAGACGCTTTGGTAACTCTTCATAAATCAATTCAAAGTTAGATAAGCCACCGCCAAGTGCAACTACATGTGGGTCAAAGCAAGTAAACAGGTTGGCAAAGCAAATTGCTAATAATTCCATAAAACGCTCAACATACTCTACCGCTTTTTCATCACCAGCTTCATTCGCTTTGATGATATCAATCGCTTTCTTTTCTTCACCATAATAATGAGCATAGAGCAGTTCAAAGCCTCGACCAGAAAGGTAATTATCAATACAACCTTTATTACCGCAACCACACTCTAATAATGGTGCTTTATCACCTAAGTGAAACCATGCATCGATTGGTAAGCGAGAGTGGCCTAACTCCCCTGCTACATGGCTGTAACCAGAGAATGCTTTGCCATCAAAGATCAAACCACCACCAAAGCCTGTTCCTAAGATTAGCCCCATTACTGATGGAGAGTCTTTTAATTCTTCATCCCACGCTTCTGATAGTGCAAAACAGTTCGCATCGTTATCGATTTTTACTGAACGACCAATCTTTGCTTCTAAATCTTTACGTAAGAATTGACCTTTTGCTGCAGGTACATTACTTGTTAATAAAGCACCCGTTTCAGCGTCTTCCATTCCTGGGATCCCTAAACCGACTTTACCTTCAACGCCAAATTCAGCATCATATTTTGCAATTAAGTCAGCAATGTCATCAACCAATAATGCGTAATCTTCTGTTTGTGTTGGAATTCGTTCAGTGGCAACGCGCTCTAATTTTTCATTAAACGCGCCAAATTCAATCTTTGTGCCGCCTACATCAAAACCGTAGTACATAAGGTATCCTTGTCCTAATCTATTTTAAATTTTTTATGGTGTTATCTTACCTAATTTATATAAATACAGACTGTGACCTAGGCGGAATTACCTTCTATTTTGTGTGAAATGTACCTCAAATCCCCATTAGATTTGGTTGCTTTCTTTCAGTTCTGTACGAAAATCAATCAAATGTTTTAACCCCATCCCTCTTTCTGCTCCCTTCACTGGTCGCTTACTGTAAAGGTAGTGCTCTCGAAATAGCTCAAACCAACACTCTAGATGCTTCGCATTTTCTTTTTCACCAAATAAATCCAACACCAAACTTGCCACTTCAACCGTTGATAGCTGGTGATCTTTTGAGGCCTTACGCATAATGTAGCTAGATAAGTGCTCACTATTAAATGACAGCACAGGCAATTGATGTAGATAAGTACTTTTACGATACATACGGCCCGCTTCGCGCCAACTGCCATCAAGTAAAATAAATAAAGGTGTTTTACCCTCTTCAACCACAATATCATTTGTCACTAGGGCTTTATTTTCAATTTGCTCTTCTGGGAAGATAACAAACGGTTGATACGAGTCATCTTGCAATAAAGCAAGCATATCTGGATTTGGCTCAGTGCGAGACCACAGATAAGCATGAGTCTCAGGAATTAAGTCTGCAATAAGTTTGCCTGTGTTACTTGGTTTTAAAACTTCAGTATCAAACATTATTAACAAAAAAGCCGCGTTAGATTGAACGTTTGGTTGATGCTCACAAATGCAGTAGTCTTTATGTACTTGGCAGTACTCACAACGGTTCACATTAGCACCACGCGCATTAAAGGGTTTTGTAGAACGTGCTAATCTTTCTTTATGTAATTGGTGGACTTTGTGAATACGCATTTGCAATAACCAAGCTATTTATATGGAAAAAAAAGCGCATTTTACTTACAGTATGAGTAATAACAAGTTTAATAAGAGAATTCCGAATGGAAATTAACTGGATTGAATACAATGACCCTCTACGCTTGGGCTTCTTTATCGTTGCATTCATCATTTTTGCTTTAGCTGAATACCAATGGCCACGTAAAGTCTTAACGCAAAAAAAATCTACACGTTGGGCTAGTAACATAGGTTTAGTCTTTTTTAATAGCTTAATTCTTCGTCTCACTCTGCCTTTATTAGCCATTGATGCTGCTTTTATTGCACAACAAGAACAATGGGGATTATTTAATTATTTAAACACGCCATCATTTTTAACAGGGCTTCTTTCTATCTTGTTATTGGATTGGTTAATCTATTGGCAACATCGCGCCTTTCATCGTGTTCCTTTATTATGGCGCTTGCATCGAATGCATCATTCAGATCAAGACATTGATGTCACCACAGGGACGCGTTTTCACCCTATCGAGATCATTATCTCTATGTTGGTAAAAATAGCGGCTATTGGTTTACTTGGTATTCCAGTTGAAGCGGTTATTCTGTTTGAAATTACTTTAAACGTCAGTGCGATGTTTAACCACAGCAATCTGTTTATCCCAACCTGGTTAGATCGTTATATTCGAGTGTTATTGGTGACGCCTGACTTCCACCGGGTTCATCATTCTGTTCATATTTCTGAAATGCATAATAATTATGGTTTCTTTTTATCTATTTGGGATCGCATTAGTAAAACCTATTTAGTAAAACCAATAGATGGGCATAAAGAGATGAAAATCGGGCTTGGTTTTTTCAGAAAAGAAAAAGAGCAACGCCTAGATAAAATGCTGACGCAACCATTTAGAAATAAATAAATTAAAAAAGGCGATCCGAAGATCGCCTTTTTATTTATATGCTTAGGGCTAATTACATACTCAGAGCTAAGCGTTTATTCTATTAACCGTTATGGTGTGTAGAACGTTGCTGCACCCGGACCTACTGGTAAACCGAAGACGAATACCCATAGGTAGAACAGAATACTCCAACCAAACATGAACACCATTGAGTATGGAAGCATGGTTGCAATCAGTGTACCGATACCTAGGTTCTTCATGTAACGTGTCGCTACCGCAAGGATAAGACCGAAGTAGCTCATCATTGGTGTGATGATGTTCGTTGTTGAATCACCAATACGGTAAGCTGCTTGAATTGTCTCTGGTGCGTAACCTACTAGCATTAGCATTGGAACAAAGATTGGTGCGGTTACTGCCCACTGTGCAGATGCAGAGCCGATCATTAAGTTAATGAAGCCACACATTAAGATAAATGCGAAGAACAACATAGGACCAGTAAGACCGATATCTTGTAGGAAGCTCGCACCACCAACCGCAATTACTTGACCAAAGTTAGTCCACTTAAAGAAAGCAACAAACTGTGCAGCAAAGAACACAAGAACAATGTACATGCCCATTGAAGACATTGATGTTGCCATTGCATTGATTACATCACGATCATTCTTCATTGAACCAGTAATTTTACCGTAAACAAAGCCAGGAACCGCGAAGAATACAAAGATGAATGCCACAATACTTTTCAAGAATGGAGAGCCTGCAACCGTACCAGTTGCTGAACGTAATACACCATCTTCAGGAACAATCGTCCATGCAAGTAATGCACTCACAACAAGAACAGCCACACCTGCAAATTTAAGACCTTTCTTCTCAAGTGCAGTCAGCTTACCCATCTTATCGTTTGATAAATCTTCTGACGCTTCTTCATCATTATATTTACCAAGTTTTGGCTCAACAATTTTCTCTGTTACAAAAGCACCAGTGATTGCGATAAAGAATGTAGAAACAAACATGAAGTACCAGTTTGCTTCAGGGCCTACTGTATAAGTTGGGTCAATCATTTGTGCTGCTGTTTCTGTAATACCAGAAAGCAGTGGATCAACCGTACCGATTAGAAGGTTTGCAGAATAACCACCTGATACACCAGCAAACGCCGCCGCAAGACCTGCTAACGGGTGACGACCTAGTGAGTGGAAAAGCATTGCAGCTAATGGAATAAGTACTACGTAACCAAGCTCAGATGCTGTATTTGAAATAATACCTGCAAATACAACCGTTACTGTAACCATACGCTTAGACGCGCCCATTACCATGCCGCGCATTGCAGCAGATAACATGCCTGAGTGCTCTGCGATTGCAACACCAAGCATTGCTACAAGAACAGTACCTAATGGAGCAAAACCAACAAAGTTTTTCACTAAGTTAGTAACGATAAGTTGTAAGCCTTCAGCATTGAATAGGCTAACCACGTGGATCATGCCATCAGCGGCTCGTCCTTTTGCCCCTTCAGGGCGAGGATCCATTACTGATAATTCAAAGTAACCAGCAATACCTGATGAAACTAAAATTGCCACACAAAAGATTGCAAAAAGGGTAATTGGGTGTGGTAATAGGTTTCCTAAATATTCTACTGAATCAAGAAAACGTGTGAACAACGGCCTTTTTGGCTGCTGTTGATTCTGTTGTTGCGATGCAGACGAACTCATCTGTAACTCCTTGTTTTTGACTTAGCTCTTCAAATAAAACACAACATTTCGTACCAAATGGTTAAATTATGAGTATTTTAGTTAAAAGTAAGTACTTCCAAAATTCACGCAAAGGTTACATGATTGTAAAAAACAAGGAAAGCGCTAAATGTCACAAAACATTTCATTTGTAGATTATTCATCCAATCGATTGAACAAATACCACACCTTTGCCCAACATTTAATCAGTTTGATTTACAAAACTCATGAGAGATATATAAGATTATTATTAATATTGCGTTAAACTGTGAAAATAAGTCAAAATAGTAAGGTTGCTTTTTATCTAGGATGACACATGATTCGCCATTTTATTTTAACTTTTACTCTACTCACTCTATTTGGCTGCGCCTCTTCTCCTGAACCTCAATTAACGAAAGAAGAAATTCGTATTCAGCACCCTCAGCTATCAACGTCTGATGCGTATCAAGATTACTTTCAAGAATGGCAAGGCGTCCCTTATAAATATGGTGGCACAACGAAACGTGGGGTTGATTGCTCTGCATTTACTCAAGATGCTTTATACAACTTGCACCAACTCTCTTTACCTAGGACTACTCAGTATCAAGTCGTAATAGGCCAGCTAATACCACTAGAAAATGCGCAAAAAGGCGATTTAATTTTCTTTAAAACAAGTGTAAAAGTTAGGCATGTTGGGCTGTATATTGGAAATAGAGAATTTATGCATGCTTCAACATCAAAAGGTGTGATCATTTCAAGTCTTGATAATCCTTATTGGAAGAAGGCATTTTGGCAGGTTAGGCGAGTACTATAAAGGAACATAAAAAAGCCAAGTAAATTGAATAACCTTCAATGTACTTGGCTTTAATAGCAATTCTACTAATTATCGGAATGCGCTATCAAATAGGTTTTTAATCAAGCCTATGTAGTCATCTAAGAACATCACTTGCTCATTTGTCGCTTTTTGAACCCAAGCACTTGCTAATACTTCACCTAAATCCGCCACCACAGCATCGGCTTCTCGCAATAAGGTGAATCTCATTTCCGATTCTAGTTCTGGATTTTGAGCAAATACCGTCATTAAATTAGAAGCCACTAGATCAGTCACAATGTCTTCCACAGTTTCCTCCCCAGTATCCCCTTGCTGATTAGCAAAAATAGCTAAATTCTCTGTAAGGTATTCAATTAATGAATGGTAGCCTTCAGTATTGACAATCATAATTTATCCACTTGTTATGGTTCATAGCGCTTAAAAGATTAAAGGCTTAAACTTACTTTTAATATGTTTTGTCACAATTTATCAAAATAGAGAATAACACTCAAATCCTTTCCGTTTCTATTGACAACATAAGTAATTATAAGGGTGATTTTTATGCATTACCGTTTATCTAATTAATTGTATTGGTATTATCTGCCATACTTCACAGATATTTATTAGGAATACACTATCCTTAATGATGTGGTTTTTCAGATAATCAAGAGAGGCAATTATGTGGCAGGCTATAGCAAAACAAATCTCTGACGTAACAGGGCGTCCCTTCACTATTTCTGAACGTGAGATCATCACTGGTGGAGAAATTAATGATTGCTATATGATCAGTGATGGCTCTCAGCGTTATTTCGTTAAAATAAATGAACGAGCTGAGCTTCCGATTTTTGAAACAGAAATAGAAAGTTTAAATCAACTTGATCAATCCGATCACATCTTCGTTCCCTCTCCACTTCATGTTGGAACCACTAAAGACCACGCTTTTTTAGTCTTAAATTTCTTACCCACTAAACCCATGGATAAGCAAACCTCTTTTGAACTTGGTGTAAGCTTAGCAAACCACCATTTATGGGGTGACCAAGTTGAATATGGCTTTGATTGTGATAACTATCTTGGCAATGTTCTACAAGTAAATACTTGGCATCGTAAATGGGCCTGTTTCTTTGCTGAGCAACGTATTGGCTGGCAATTACAATTATTGCATGAGAAAGGAATGGAATTTGGTGATATTGAAACATTAGTCAAGAACACTAAAAATATCTTACACAACCATCAACCCAAACCAGCACTCTTACATGGCGACTTTTGGCATGGCAATATCGCGTTAAGTGTCAAAGGACCTATCAGCTATGATCCTGCCTCTTATTGGGGTGATCCAGAATGTGATTTAGCAATGGCAGAGTTATTTGGTGGTTTTCAAGATAGCTTTTTTGACGGATACCAATCCATCACACCTATTTCTAATGGGTTTGAAACTCGACAGCACCTATATAACCTGTATTACATTCTTAACCATTGCATCATGTTTGGTGGAGAATACATGTTTCATGCTCAACAACTCATTGAAAAACTTAACCTGAATAAAAAATAACCACATAAAATCATGAGATGGTACTTTCCATCTCATTTTTTACTCATCTTAATGAAAAAACATCGAAGCTATCAACTTTTGCACTTAATTCACTGCAAAAACCAACTCTGTTTTCTACTATTAACGAGCAACCAATAGTCAACCCATATATCGTAATTGCAGAACAGTAGAAGGAGTTTGTTGTGAATAATTACACTAACCAGAATATCCAGTGTCCAAATTGCCAACACGCTATTAATATGCTTATTGACCACAAGCAATCAAATAAAACCGTTTATGATGACTGTCCATCTTGTCATCGAGCAATTGAGTTCACGATGGAGATAAATCCTCAAAATCAATCTGTAAATCTGACGACGAATAATGAGGAAGATGGACTGTTTTAAGTTACTTCTTTAACTCATTATTGATTCGCTAACACTCGCTCTACGGTATCTACAATTGCTTGTGTTTGCGGATCAATTTCTAAATTAATTTTATCGCCAATAGCACGACCACTTAAATTGGTTCTTTCTAACGTTTCAGGGATCAAATTAACGTTAAAGCCTTTTTCATCAACATCACCAATGGTTAAACTAATACCATCCACGCCAATGTAGCCTTTATGTAAAATATATTTTGTCCACTGCGGCGCGACATCAAACCAAATTTGGCAATTTTCTGTGGTCTGGTTAATCTCTCTCACTGTCATCACATCAACAATATGACCTGACATTGAATGACCGCCAATTTCATCACCAAAGCGGGCTGCACGTTCGATGTTAATAAATTGCCCTACTTCTAATAACCCAAGGTTAGTTAAACGCAATGTTTCTTCAATCAAATCAAAAGAAATAAGATGCCCATTAATATTGGTTACGGTTAAACAACAGCCATTATGAGCAACAGAAGCACCAATTTCTAAACCTTGATGATACGGTGCAGGAATTTCTATTACATGGGTTTGAAATTTCTCTTTCTTTACTATTTCAATTACTTTCGCAGTTGTCGCAACAATCCCAGTAAACATCACTCTCTCCTATCAATACCATCAAATACATTAAAACGTTTTATTTGACTTTGGTTATTTTAAAAATATCTACGATACGTTGAATATTTCATTTTGTGAAGTCTCTCTTAATCTATATACTGTCCACTTTCTGCTTACCTTTAACAGTTTCCTCTGTTCAAAGCACTCAATCAGACCCCATTTTCTTTTGCGATAGCTACTAGCGCAAAATGAACTCGCATTTATGCTCTTTAATACATTAATGCCCTTTTTATACTAAAAATTTGTACGGTGAATCAGTGCACAGATACCAAAAAGAAATCGTTCGGTTAATTAAATTATCAACACCAGTCCTAATTGCGAGTGTCGCTCAGACAGGCATGGGTTTTGTTGATACCGTTATGGCTGGTGGCGTAAGCGCAACTGACATGGCAGCAGTGGCAATTGCAGCAAGTGTTTGGCTTCCATCAGTATTATTTGGTGTTGGCTTATTAATGGCGCTTGTACCTGTTGTCGCTCAATTGAATGGTTCAGGAAAATCTAAAAAAGTTCCATTTGAGATCCATCAAGGTATTTACTTAGCGTTAATCGTTTCTGTACCGATTATGCTTATCCTTTATAACGCTGGCTTTATTATTGCGGCTATGGATGTCGAACCGGAGTTATTTGAAAAAACTCAAGGGTATTTACATGCGGTACTATGGGCTGCTCCTGCATTTTTATTATTCCAAGCGCTACGTAGCTTCTGTGAAGGCTTATCGTTAACCACGCCAGCAATGATCATCGGCTTTATCGGCCTTGCAGCTAACGTACCTTTAAACTGGATGTTTGTGTATGGCGAAATGGGCGCGCCGGCATTAGGTGGTGTGGGTTGTGGTGTTGCAACGGCAATCGTGTATTGGCTAATGTTTATTACTATGGTTATCTATACGTTTCTTGCGCCTAAATTACGTCGTGTAAATTTATACGAAACATGGAATAAGCCACAAGCGAAAGAGATCTACCGTTTATTCAAATTAGGCCTACCTGTTGCCCTTTCTATCTTCTTTGAAGTGACGTTATTTGCAGCGGTTGCTCTACTTGTTTCACCATTAGGATCAATCGTTGTTGCTGCGCACCAAGTCGCGATTAACTTCTCATCGTTGATCTTTATGGTGCCAATGAGTATTGCGATTGCCGTTAGTATCCGCGTTGGTCATAAATTAGGTGAAAACGATCTTGAAGGCGCTAAGATTGCAAGCTTCTGTGGATTGGCTTTTGGTTTGCTAATGGCATGCTGCACTGCGATATTAACTTTATTATTCCGTGAGCAGATCGCATATCTATATTCTGACAACAAAGAAGTAATTGAATTGGCGGTAAGCCTTATGCTTCTTGCTGCTATTTACCAATGTACTGATGCTGTTCAAGTGGTTGCCGCTGGTGCACTTCGTGGCTACAAAGACATGACAGCTATCTTTAAGTGTACGTTTGTTTCTTACTGGATTGTAGGTTTACCTGCGGGTTACGTTCTTGGTATGACAGATTGGATCACTGAGCCGATGGGTGTTTATGGCTTCTGGTTTGGCTTTATTGGCGGTCTAACGACTTCTGCGATTTTATTAAGCTTACGTTTACGTTGGCTGCAAAAGAACCCTACTAAAATCAATATGGAAGTGGATGAACTGCAAATAGTGCACTAATTCAAACAAGTATAAACAGCAAAGCCCAAGGTATTAATACCTCGGGCTTTTTTATTATTAACAGTACTAATTATTTTTGCTTTTCTTTTAGTTGAGCAATTACGTAGTCAGGAGCAACTTTGGCAAGCTCTTCTAAACACGCCTCCGCTTTATCATTTCCATAGCGCACGTAAATATCACATACCGCATAAAGTTGTTCCGGTGAGCCTGAAATCAAATACGCCTGCTCAAACGATTCAGTCGCGATTTTCAAATCAATATCTTCATGCAAAACGCCATTTAAATACCAATAATAGCTATTATTTTCGGCTAAATCAGCAGCAGTCTGTATTGATTGTGCTGCTTGTGTTTTCTGATTTAAACGTACTTGAGTTAACGCTTTTGAGTAATATAGACTCGCCTCTTTTGGTAATTGAACAATCGCTTTATCTAATACCAATAAAGCTTGCTCATCTTGGTTCTGTGCTCGGTAGTTATCCGATAAATTTAACCATATTTGCGAATTGTTAGGCTCTATCTTCACAAGTTTCTGATAAATATCATCGGCTTCAGACCACTCACCATGCCAACGATAGGCATCCGCTAACAGTAATTGGTCAGCACTGTCTTTTTGTTTTGCCAAATATACGGTTACTTCTTGATATGGCGCTTCAATTTGATCTTGCTGAGATGCCGACATCTGGTTGTATTCACGAAGCAAATTTGCCGTTGCTGCTATACGAACGCTCAACTCAGGATCCGTTAATAACGGCGATACTATCTGCCAGCGATGTTTAAATTGGTATAAATCAGATCCTATCACTGCCGCTTCGCGGATCATGGGGTCAGGATCTTTTAATCCTCTTGCTACGGCAACTAAACTGTTTTGATTAGGATAGCGCGCTAATTGACGCAACGCCTCTGCGCGCTTCTCTGTACTCTCATTTTTATTTTGTGCCGTATAAGCCAATTGTTGCTCTGGTGTCATATTTTGCAGTGAATCCGTCGCATAGGTTGGCGTTGCAATGGCAAATAAACTAGCAAGCCCTAGTGCGGCGCATTTTTTCAGTAATGGTTTCATTCTCTCCCCCTCCATTAAAACTTAGTTGGAAACGCAGAAGATTGCGCTTGCTGTCGAGCCGCATCACTAAATTTTCCATGTTGAACTGGATTACCTAGCATTCTTAAGATATACGCAATTGATTTATCCGCATGAGCAAAAAACTTTTTCCACCCAGCGCACAGGTAATTTAACCCCGGCTCACCATCACGTGTTTTAATAAATCGATTTTTAGGGCACTCGCCATGACAGGCAAATTTATAATCACATTGCTGGCATTGAGTAGTTAATGTTTTCGCTTTAGCAAAGCCAAACTCTTGCTGTTTACGACTGTACGCTAGCTCATCTAATTCTTGAGTATGGATATTGCCAATTTTATATTCTGGATAAACATAATGGTCACACGCAAATACATCGCCGTTATGCTCCATTGCTAAGCCTTTTCCGCAAATCTCACCCAAAGTACATAATGGGTTTTTACGCCCCATCCAGGTTTCGACACTGGCTTCAAAATATTGAACGAACACTTTGCCTAAATCATGCTGGGCCCATTCATCAAATACTGCAATTAGGAAATTACCCCATGCTTCATCTGAAACACACCAAGGTTCCATTATTGATTCTTTGTTTCCCGGAATTAAACGCTTATCGCCTTGTCGTAACTGAGCCGAAATTTGCTCAGTTTGAGGAGCAACCGTTCTAAATGTTTTTTGCTCAACGATTGGAATAAACTGCATTTGTGGCGATTTCACCACATCACGCAAGAATCGATACACTTCTAGTGGATTTCTGCTCGTTAAGTTATTTACACAGGTTAAGGTCGCAAATTTCACATTGTGTTTATGCAGCAAATCCACCGCTTTCATCACTTGGTTAAAGGTTCCTCTACCGGCTTTATTAGTACGGTACGCATTATGTAATAGCTCAGGGCCATCAATACTCAAGCCCACTAAGAAGTTATGCTCTGCAAGAAACTCGCACCATTTATCGGTTAATAAGGTACCGTTTGTCTGTAAATCATTCGAGATCATGATCCCTTCTGGCTGATATTTCTTTTGAAACTCTACAATTTTCTTAAAGTAATCTAAACCTAGTAATGCTGGCTCTCCACCTTGCCAAGAGAAGATGATTTCAGGGGTGTTTTGACCTTCAATGTATTGACGAATATACGTTTCTAATGTCTCGTCATCCATTTGTGGTGAGCAGCCTTTTTTGTATTCAAGTAAGTCCTCTTTACTTAAATAATAGCAATACGTGCAATCAATATTACACACAGCACCAATGGGTTTTGCCATGACATGTAATCGTTTTGAAGCCTTACCCTGAAACTGAGGACCTTGAGTAATGATCATATTGATTCCTATTGATAATGAGTATTTGATTTGAGAAAAAGAACTTACCTAACAAACCTATTAGCCACCCTTTATAGCCAGTTGTTAAGTAAGTTCTAACTCCATAATAAACAAAAAGAACATTGGTATTAGTTATACACGTTATTCCATTTTGGAAAGTCTTTTCACTGTATGATAAATACTCAATCATTACTGTTGAGAATGTCATGTTTAGAATCTCTTTTTTAACCAATTTTAAAACATTATTTACCACCTTATTTCTTAGTTCAGTGCTAGCAGGATGTGCAACCGCGCCACCACACCCTGTCACTCAAAAAATAGAAGAGACGATGGTCTATGTTGAAGGTGGTGAATACTTTATGGGTTCAGACTCTCCATCGGCTACAAAAGCAGAAAAGCCTGCTCACCTTGTCTCGGTTAATGATTTCTATATTTCAAAATTTGAAGTCACTCAGGAATTATTTGAATCGGTAATGGGCTCATCACTCAGTTATTTCCAGTCCCCAGACATTCCCGTAAATAACTTAAGCTGGCAGCAAGCCAATTACTTTATTGAAAAGCTCAATGAACTGACAGGTGAAACGTACCGTCTTCCAACAGAAGCTGAATGGGAATATGCCGCTCGTGGAGGAAATTTAAGCCAAAACTACACTTACAGTGGATCAAACAACATTGATGATGTCGCATGGTTTGCCGATAACGCCAATAATCAAGCTCATCCCGTTGGAATGAAGCAACCCAATGAACTAGGCTTATATGATATGACAGGCAATGTTGGCGAGTTTGTTAGTGATGCTTATGACGATACTTTTTATCGTTTCTCACCAACCGATAATCCAAACAATGCACGAGACGAAGCAAGTGGCTTAGCGCACAAATCAGTGCGAGGCAGCAGTTTTTCTTATAAGGCAAATGAGTCAGAAAACTACCGTCGAGATTTCGCAAGCCAATCCATCATAATGGCAGACATGGGGCTACGCTTAGTAAGAGATGCAAAGTAATCAACACTTAAGATTACCAATAAAAATTTACTCTTTTGGCAAGGAATAAAAACATGAAGAACAACGCATTACATTGTCTCGTACTCGCTGGAGTAATGATGACACCAGTAACCGCTCTGGCGAATGAGCATAACCCTAAACTCATCTTACAAATTACCGTAGATGGTCTTCGCGGTGATTTGTTAGAACGCTACAAAGCGAACTTTGGCGAAGATGGTTTTCGCTACTTAATGGAAGATGGTACTTATTATACCAATGCCCATTACCAACACGGAAATACCGAAACGATTGTTGGGCACGTCTCACTTGCTACAGGAGCGCCACCAAGTGTTCATGGCATGGTTGGAAATGTGTGGTATGACAGAAACGAAGAGCGCTTGGTCTATAACGTTGAAGATGGCAACTACAGCATGCTTACTTCCGGTGCGGGTGTAAATAAATCAACCGAGATCGACCCAACTCAAAAGGTCGCAACCCAAGATGGTCGTTCTCCTGAGCCAATTTTATCTACCACATTTAGTGACGAACTCGCGATAGCAAGCAACGGTGAATCAAAAATATTCTCGGTATCAGTAAAAGACCGTGGCGCTATTTCGTTAGGTGGTCATTCAGGGAAAGCATTTTGGTTCTCTAAAGCACAATCAGAATTTGTGACCAGTAATTACTATTATGATGAGTACCCTGCATGGGTTACTGCATGGAACCAACAAAAAGTACCTAACCAATACTCAGGAAAAAAATGGGCATTATCACTGCCTGAAGATAAATATACTCTAAAAGAAGGCAATCCCGATTACAAAGTTGACCTTGCCGGATTTAAACGTACCTTCCCTCACCCTTATGGCCCAGCAAGCTATAAATACTACAGCACCATGCTAACACTTAGCCCAGCAGGAGATGAAATCACGGGGAACTTTGCTGAAACTCTGCTTAAAGAAGAAGACTTAGGCAAAGGAAAGTTTACGGATTATCTTGCTGTGAGTTTCTCATCAAATGACTATGTGATTCATATGTATGGCCCATCAAGTTTAGAAACAGAAGACAACTTAATTCGATTAGATAAAACCATTGCAAACTTACTTAAAAAAGTCGATAAGCAAGTTGGATTGAAAAATACATTGATTGTGCTGTCAGCCGATCACGGTGTGCCTGAAGCCCCTGCTACGGTTAATGCGTTAGGGGCAAATCAAGCCGCTTATTTCAATCAAAACACCCTAATTTCCCCAGAGTTACTTGCGCGTTTAAAAAGCGAATTTGGCTTAGAGAAAGACGCTATTCGTTTATATGCTCAACCTTATGTGTATTTAAATCATGAAGTAATCAAGAAGAAAGGCATAGCGTTAGATAAGGTACAAAAAGTAATAGCAGAAGAACTGTTAAAAGTGAAAGGCATTGCGTATGCGGTAACAAGCTCTGATATTGAGAAAAACCAAGTACCAAACACTCATACCATGCAACTAGTGAAAAACAACTATCATCCGATGCGATCAGGTGATGTTTATGTGGTTTATAACCCTAGAAACTACATTAATGACATGGACGGGTTAACCATTGCATCTACTCATGGTTCACCTTGGCGTTATGATACTCATGTTCCGGTTATCTTTGCTGGATATAATATTGATGATGAAAAAGTAAGTCGCGAAATTACCCCTTACGACATTGCGCCAACCTTATCGAATGTTTTAGGTATCACGCAACCAAGTGGCGCAACTGGTGAGGTTTTGAAAGAAGTGACTCAACATTAAATACCGCCATCAAAAAGCAGCCTTATTATTGGGCTGCTTTTGTATCAATTTACTTAATTTCGTTAAATTCGGCTTTGGCTACTTTTTGTATTTGTTGTCTCAACCAACGATGTCCACTTTCTGTTGTTCTACTTGGATGCCAAATAGTACATAAATTGTGCTCTTGTTTCTCAAACGGTAAATCCAACGCTTTTAAATTATAGTGACTACCTAACCCATCAACAGCGGATTTTGGTAACATTCCAATCATCTCTGTTGTTCCAATAATTGGCATCATTTCTAATGCACCTGATGCTCTAATTACGATATTACGCGCTTCCAGCTCTTTAATGTCTTCTCCATTAAGTAAACTACTTCGGCTATGCCAACGAGAAGCTGCCACATGCTCTTCTTTTAAAAACTCATCAAGTGAAATAGACGTTCCTATCCTTGGGTGATCTTTGCTGCACACGACCATCAGTTTTTCAGAATATACGACTTCTGATTTCAACATAGTTCTGCCACGGATAGCCATATCTATGACTAAATCATATCGCTGTAAGCGCAAATCAGCCTCAAGATCCTCGGTAAATTGAGGATGTATTTCTAACGCAATATGAGGCGCAGCCTGTCGAATTTGACGCACTAATCTTGGAATAAAAGAATGAGTTACCGTAGAGACAACGGCAATAGAAAAGATACGATTAGATGTTTTAGGATCAAACTCTCTTGACGCTGACAGTGTTGAAGTGAAATTTTTGAGTGCCGCCGACATCGCAGGATAAATATCAGAGGCAAAGACCGTAGGCTCTACCCCTGTTGTGCTGCGGTGAAAAAGCGGGTCATCGTAAATTTCACGTAACCGCTTTAGCGCTTTACTTACTGCTGGCTGGCTAATATCCATTCTGGCCGCAGCTTTTGATAGATTACTTTCTTCATAAATAGCGACAAAGATAGGGATCAAATTTAATTCAGTACTTTTCATAATAACCGTCATGGTCTATTTATCCTGATTTCACTGTATATCATTGATAAATAGACACAAGCGCTATTCTTTAGTTTTGTGTGATTTATCTTGAACATCGGTGTTTTTAGCAAGGTAATGCTCTCGATATTTATCCAACTGAGGAAGTGCTCTTTTAGGTGTTAACCTAGTAAATAAAACGATTAACGGACTCGATAAAACATTGACCTTCTTCCAAACCGCTCGCAATAGTGACACTGTCACTTTATCGCTTTGAAAATCTGTCGAGTCTTGCTGCCACTTATTAACCTGAGAATGCTTTTTAAGCTCAAGTTGCTGATGCTGTTGTCGTAACACACGATAAAGCAATACTCTTACCTGGTTCCATTGACCATGCTTAACCGCCCTTGAATAGATCCACCGCGCAGGTAAAGGGTGCGTTTTATAATAATGTCTTATGCGTACCACAACAAACCCAAAGAGAATAACACTGGCTGATCCCCCCAGAATAAAAGTCCAATAGGCTTTTAACCATGACTGGAATGTATGCGAGACCTTAACCGTTTCTCCAGCTACCTTAATGGTTTTTAGTTGCTGAGAATCCAAATCCCACCATGTTAATTGATAGGCAGGAAAAGTGAGATCACCTCCAGCCTGCAGCACATACACACTCGACTCTTTACGTTCTGAAAAATAATCACCGCGCGTTTGAGAGTCTGAAAGTTGATTGGGTTGCGGGTAGCTTTGGTACTCATTACTAGAAGAACTATTTATTATATTAGGCAGTAGCATCGCTAAGGTATCTTCACCTCTAATAGTGAGTGTTCGAGTTATTGTATCTCCGACTTTTAACTCCTCACTTGAGCGATTCCATTGCTGATCAATGCTTAGATTACGTCCAGATACCCAAGTTTGATCGTCCGTTAATAACCCGGTTGGTATTGCTGCTGTAAATTGCTGTGGTGCACTGTATAAGGTGCCTGATACATTACCGCCTCCCTCACGGGAAACCTCGATATTCACTTCGGTAGAAGGCACCACAAAGCGCCCTTTCTCTTGCGGGTATAAGATAATTTCCCAACGTTGATGGCTCCAAGTGACCCCATTTTTTCGTTCCGTAAAATTGGTCGCTAGCGTATTTCGCTGCTTAGTCACGACATTCGGGATCTCAATATTGGCAATACGAGTGCCACTGGTAAACCATCTTGGTGTTGCAACTTCAATATAAAGAATGATTTGCTCATTGACCGCGTAGCGAGGCGTTTTAAGTGATGTGTCCTTATTAGCTGGCTCACTAAGCCACGTTTTTATTACTACTCTGTCTGATTTATTTAACTCATTTATTGATGTCGCGTGCGTTGGAAAGCTGAAACCCGCAACTATCATAATAACGAAGAGCATTAGATGAGTTGTGCTTTGTTTACTAATGGTCATCTTCACTTCTCCTTCACTGTATCTGTTGCGTGATTGCGCGTTTGTTCGTATCGTTGCAGTTGAAACTTAGCACGTAAGAAGTATTTCGGATCAGCCTCAACTCTACGTAACCATTTATCGGCTAATTCTTGACTGCCCAAAATCTCATTGGCATTGAGACTCTCTTTTGTCATTAAAGAGGCATCAACCTCTTCATCGGCACCATCACCGGTTTTAGGTTGATCTTCTGCTAACTCAAACGATTCTTCTGGACCATCGGTTGTGCCTTTTTGACTTTCACTGGTACGGTTTACTTCATCGACAATACCTTGCATTACAGACAAATTATTTTCCGTTTTTTCTCTTAATTCTGAATCAATATCCTCTGTTAATAACCCCTGGAAAATATCCCGCGCTGCTACATATTCTCTTTGTCTTGCTAGCGCGTTTGCCGCATTAAACAGGCCTAAATCAGACTTCACTTGTAAAAATGCGCTGTGGGCTAATTGATATTCTCCCGCATAGTAATACGCCGTCCCTTTTTTAAGTGGGTCTTGGTACTGTTTTGCCGCTTTTAAATAGTCTGATTGTTCGAAATACCATTGTCCCTGTTGATCTGCCGTCAACCATAAATCCATCCAGCCATCAGTGATTTTTTGCCATAATGTCACCGTACTCACCGGCTCTTCAGTTTTGGCTTTTAAACTCACGTTTTCAGCGTAGGTTGGCGTTGAATATAAGGTTGGAAAAACCACACATACCACTAAACACCATTTCACTAACCAACCTTTTCTAAACCATGAAAGCATCAATAACGCGACCAAGAACAGTAAATAGTAACCCATGTCTTTCCACGGCATCGCTGACTCATTATTCAACTGCATATGGCGCTGAATTTTATTGTTGAGTGATTGAATATCACGATCATCAACCGTCACTTCCACCACGCTACCATTACTTTTTCGTGCTAGCGTTTGTAATGAAGATAAATCCATTGGGTTATCACTCACTTTATCTTTATTACCTGCCGCTAGCACCAATAGTTGATGTGAGCTATTTTGAAAATACTCTTCATACGCTTGAATCGTCTTAGGATTAACGCCGTCACTGATCAGTAAAACGGTTCCTGCGCTGTTATCACCAAGTTGTGGTTCTATTAATGCTAGTGCACTCTCTGCACTCTTCCCTTCAACGGGCATAATATCTGGGTTAATTGCGGCTAAAAACGGAGCAAATACTAAATTATCTTTGGTTAATGGCATGGCTAAATGTGCGGATCCGGAGAATACGACAAGCCCGGTTTTTCCACCTTTTCGCTCGTTAAGTAAATCTCGGATCTTCTGTTTCGACCGTTCTAATCGACTCGGGGCTAAGTCTTTTTGCAACATCGATGGGCTGTTGTCTAATACAATTAACAACGCCGCTTTATCTTCACCAAACGGGGACGGTTCACGCTCCCAAGTTGGCCCTGCACACACGATAATAGCAATAAACATAGAAACACTGAGCAACTTAAGCGGAAGCTGTTTTTTCCACCCCATATCATTGATGGTTAATGCCGAACGCAAATGCTCGGGTAATACATCTTGCCATTCATTCTTACTGTCCTGCTTCCAACGTAAATAAACTAATAATGCAAGAGGAAGTAAAGCCAATAGCCACCAAGGTCGAATAAAATGAAACTGCTCAACGATTTGTTGCCACATAAGAGAATCAAACATCCGCCTCTCCTACTTTAAAATAACGTTTAACAGTCACTAAGCTAAACGCCAATAAATACATAATCACGATCAACATTACTGCGTAGTAATGTATTGATTGCTTTGGACGATAAGTTGTACTCTCATACAATTGCGGTTCTAATTTTCCAATTTCATCATAGGCCAAACTTAATTCGTCACGGTTCATCGCCTCAAATGCATTACCACCGGATAATTTAGCTACGCGATTTATGACTTCCATATCAAGCGCTTGTTCACCCACGGTTTTTGGGTCCCCCATCGCTATCATATGAATACGAACCCCTTTCGCAGCAGCGACTTTTGCGGCATCTATTGGTTCAACATAACTGCCTGTGTCATTACCATCGGTTAGTACAATTGCAACTTTTTCTCTTGGTTTTATATCAATCGTATTATCTAGTTTTACCGCCGTTTCATCGTCACCACTTTGCTCGAATACTTTTATCGCTAAACCAATAGCATCTCCTAAATGGGTACTTTGCCCAGCCATTGCCACATCGGTTTGATTAAGCAATTCAAGCCAAACTTTTTGATCAGCGGTAAATGGCGTTTGAACAAAAGCCGCATCGCCAAACAAAATGAGCCCTAAACGATCGCCTTTTCTGGTTTTCACAAAATCGGATAATACCTCTTTAGCAGCGTCTAAACGTGAAATGGATTGGCGCTCACCATTATCAGTTCGAGTAGAAGAAACGAAGTCTCGCTCAGCCATTGAGCCAGATAAATCGACCACAACCATAATATCTCGTCCTAATTGCTCACGGGTTTGAGGCTCTCCTAAAATGGTCGGTTTGGTTAACGCTAAAACCAATAGCCCCCAAGATAAAATCAAAATCGCTTTTTGCCACACACTAGGAGTCAGCTGACTTGCCCCATCAGATGGTGTCTCATCTAAGGCTTTAGCAACCACATCAAAGAATGGAACCTTTATGGCTGATTGACGAGTGCGATAAGCAGGAATAAACCAATAAATAACCATTGGTAATGGCAGTATCCACCACCAATACGGGTTCGCAAATTCAAGTTGATCAATTAACATTCGCTTCCCCCTGATGATGACGTAGCCACGCTTCACACATGGTAAGTAATTGCTGTAACTCTTGAAACGTTAATTGATTTTTACTCTGAACTAGCGCTTTCATCCACCCGTCACCAATGTCATCATCAAAAGGGGTCGAACTTTTCGGAAAATAACCGTCGATTACGCAAAGAAAATCATGACCAAAAACAGGAGCATGTTGAGGATTCAGATAAACAACCGTAGCTTTCATCACCTCAAATAAATCATAAGTTAGTTGCTGACTCACTTGCGACTCATTCGACATTTTCGCTTGCTCATCAAGCCTTACTTTCATAGAAATAACGAGTGTTAAAGCTTCACGACGATAGCGATTTCCCCACCACTTTTTTCCCCACTTTATGGCTTTGTAGAGACTAAAAGCGACCAAAGTAATAGCGATTATTTTCCACCCTAACGTTTGAGGAAACCAGCTGACATGTTCAGGGGTAACCACTTCACTCAGATCTCTTAATATATAGCTGCTTGGTGGTGTATGAAGGCTCATCGACGACCTCCTACAGCACGTTTAAATTGTTCGATATGAGCACCTGACGTATCTGTCTCGATAACGGGCAACCCTTTTGCAGCCATGAGTTGGATCAATTGTTCTCTTTTTAAACTTTGCTGTTCACTTAACCCTTTATTGGCTAAATCAAACTTCTTCGCCTCATTAATACTAATTTGCAATGAACCATCGCCAACAACCCAGTCGTTATGTAATGCTGGAAGATGGGATTCAAAAGGATCAGAGATAAGCACACCAAGTACGTCGTTATGCTTTTGAAGGTGCTTTAAATGGGTAATATCATCCGGTGTAGTGCCATGCCAGTCACTAAAAATGATGATTGTCGTTTCTTTTAATTTTAGGCGTCCTAATAAGGTGACAAATTGAGAGAAACTCACAGCATCACTGTCTTTACTCATCACATCTAACGACTGATTTGTATTGGCTAACAACTTTAATCGATGGAGTAAATCCCCTTGAGATCTTTTTGCGGTTAACCAATGCAGTTTCTCTGTTGATTGAAGAACAAACCCTACTCGATCACTGTCTTGTAATATTCGCCAAGCCGTTAATGCTGCAAGCTCTGCTGCAACGACCGATTTCATGGTATCGACAGATGAGAAGTACATGCTACTGCGTTGATCGACACAAATAATAAAATGACGATCTTTCTCTTCAGTATAGGAGCGAACATGAGGCTTACCGGTTCGCATCGTGACTTTCCAATCCAGATTACGAATGTCATCGCCGAGTTGGTAATGTCTTAGCTCTTCAAAATTTAAACCTCGTCCCCGAAAAATAGACGAATGGCGACCAGACAACGCAGTGCCTGATTTTAGATTCGGTAATAAACTGAACGCCCTCGCTTGGGATTGCAGTTTAATTAGCTTGCTGTAATCACAATGTATTCGTGGATCAGTACTTTTATCCTTCATAAAAAGCCCTACCCAATAACAACGTGATCCAATAACTCATTAATGACTTGCTCTTGCGTTACGCCATCCGCCAACGCGTCGTAGCTCAAGGTTACACGATGCCCCAACACAGAATGAGCCATTGCTCGTATATCATCTGGCTCTACGTAATCTCGACCTTGCAACCACGCATAAGCTCGCGCACATTTATCCAGAGAGATCGACGCTCGAGGGCTTGAGCCGATTTCAATCCAACGAGATAAATTAGACTCGTTATAACGCTCAGGTTTACGTGTCGCCATAACTAAGGCGACGATATATCGCTCACTGATCTCAGAGACTTCAATTTGAGATAACTCGCTTCTTGCTTGCATGACGACAGAAGGATCAAGCTGAATATTAACTGCGCTTTCTGACTTATCTTCCTTTTTTTCCGCTGTCTGCTTTTGAGAAGATTCTTCGCCACGAACAAGGCGTATAATGTCTAATTCGGCCTCATCATCAGGATAATCAACAGAAACCTTCATGATAAATCGATCCATTTGCGCTTCTGGTAATGGATATGTACCCTCTTGTTCTACTGGGTTTTGTGTGGCGAGTACCATGAAAAGTTCAGGTAAGGTGTGCGTTTGATCGCCAACGGTGATCGTTCCTTCCGCCATCGCTTCTAATAATGCCGCTTGTACTTTAGCTGGCGCTCGATTAATTTCATCCGCCAATACTATGCTGTTAAAAATAGGCCCTGGTTGAAAATACAGTTGTGGTTTACCGTTTAGCTCTTGATACACCTCGGTACCCGTGACATCCGATGGAAGAAGATCTGGTGTAAATTGAATCCGCCCAAACGAGGTATGTAAGTTGTCTGCTAATGATTTAACTGAACGTGTTTTAGCGGTTCCCGGTAGGCCTTCAAGCAGCACATGACCTTGAGTTAATAACCCAATAACCAACGAGCGTACCACGTGAGACTGACCAATAACGGACTGTTCAACCTGTGTTATCAATGTATTTATTGCCTGTTGGGTTTGATTCATGTTTGCTCCCTATCCTAACGAGATAAATTTTATCTATTCATTGTAAATACTTGCTCTATAACTATTGGTTATACCGATCATCATTAAAGGCGTTGTTTTAATGCATCAATGACATTTTTCGGAGCGTACTGCTCCAATTGAGTAATGCATTGTGCTGCTTTTTTAAGCTGATTTTTTAATAGCATGTCGCATTGAGCAAACAGATGCTGTGGATCGCCACTGAGCTCAAAGGCTTGGTTTAAGGCTTGCGCGGCAGCTGCTCCATCAAAAGGCTCCATCGATAATCCATACACATACCAATATTGAGAGTTTTGTTTCTCGATCTCTGCCGCTTTTCTAAAGTACTGGCTAGCTTCTTTTTTCTGCTCTAATCGCAATAACGCTAATCCAGTACTGTAAGGCAGAGCTCCTGAATTTGGCTGCGCTTTTATTCCTTCTTTTAACAGTTCAAGTTCTTTGTTTTCTTTACCTTGCGTACGATACATATCCGCTAAATTGACATAACTATTAATAAAATAGGGTTCAATTTCAATCGCACCTAAATAGGCCTGCTCTGCTTTTTCTAGTTTTCCTTGAGAGCGATACACATTACCTAAGTTAGTTCGCCCGAAGCCTCGATCTGCATTAAACAGTTGAATGTTAATGTATTCGTTTAATGGTGCTGTTAATTGCTCTTTTTGTAATGGATTAAGATCAGACCAATACGCGGCTAATGCTCCTGCGGCTTCTGAGCGGATCGCTAAAACGTTGTCGGTTAATAATGGAGAAAGGATCTGCCAACGGTCATAAGCGCTATATCCTGCAGAGCCTTGCACTGCTCCTAAGCGAATAAGTTCATCATCATGTTTTATCGCTCTACCAAGTGCCACTAATGTATTCTTGCTCGGAAAACGACTTAATCTTTGCAGAGCTGAGCCTCGAATAATACCCGCTTGTTTTGCGTCTTGTGCTGTATATGACAGGGCATCTCCCGCCCCACGATAATTAATGTCTGATGCGTAAAATGCCACAGCAAAGTGTTGCTGATTTCGATACGGAGAATCAGGGAACCATTGACCAATCTGCTTATCGGCCCAACTGTCGTCTTTGTCTTCATGGCATTGGGTGCAAACATTAGGAGTACCAATGTTCTTACTCAGATCTGGCCTTGGTATTTGCCAGCTATGATCACGTCTTGCATCTACGCCCATGTAAGTCGTTTCTGGCATATGACATGTCGTACATTGCGATGCTTCGGTATTGGCTTCATGGAAGGTGTGTTTTTCTGGTGTATATTCTGAGGCAATATGACATTGGCTACACACGGCTTGCTCTGGAATATCTAACTTTGTTGAATGCGGGTTATGACAATTGCTACAAGTGACACCCTTTTTTGCCATTTTCGATTGCATGAAAGAACCATATACATAATCTTCATCGTAAATCTGACCATCATTATGATAAAGCTCAGCAGTGATTAAACTTGGAAGGTAGCTATCTAATAATGTTTTTGAATCACCTTTGATATGAGCCTGATCTTCATTTAATTGGGTTCGGCGACTATGGCACTGCGCACACATAGTAATTTGATCAGTGGCTTGGATTTGCTTTGGTTGCAGTGTTGTGTGGCCTTCTTTAAAGACCCATTCTTTGACTGACTTACTCAAATCACGATCAAAACCATAGTGGGGATTTTTATTTTCTGTTTGGTTCTTACTCCAAGTAATATGCTCACTTGCTGGGCCATGACAGGCTTCACAACCAACATTAATTTCAAACCAGCTGGTGTTATAGGTATCAGTCTTCGCGTCGTAATTCTTCTTTACATCCGTTGAGTGACAATCAGCACACATGAAGTTCCAGTTCTGCCCAGTATTAGTCCAATAGAACTCATCGGTTTTTTCCATCTCAGGATAAAGGTGATACCAACGTTGACCACCCTCTTCTGCACTACGTGAATCCCAAGCGAATGGAATTAATTGGATACGTCCATCGTCAAATTCCACCATATATTGCTGTAATGGCTCAAACCCAAACGTGTAGCTAATTTGGTAATCGTTGAACTTCCCATCAGGCCCTTCGATATTGACCCAATATTCATCGCCTTTCTTAAAAAAGCGATTTGGTTTTCCTTTAAACTCAAAAATCGCGTCATTAAAATCACCATACACACTGTCTTTATCCGCATGCTTCATTGCCATGTCATGATCAGAACCAATCCATGCTTCGACTTCTTCTTTATGGCAATCCACGCAAGTTTCATTACCGACAAAATCGGCAGCAACTGTATTCGATGAAAAACCAATAATGCTTATCCATACCACACAAAGTGCGTAGGTGATTATTTTATTGCTCATATACATCCTTGTATTGATACATTTTCTATCTCTAATCCTAAAGATAACAATACATTAGATATAGAGTATATTTACTGATTTTTCCATTAGGATTTATCAATATGTGAATGCTAGCAGAAATAAAAAAGGGCCCCGAAGAGCCCTAGCGTTATCTGATTTTTACTATTTATTGTGAGGCTGTTGCAGCTTCTCCATTACCTGATCAAGGCCGAAACTTGCTGCTTTTTGACGCGGAGGAAATTCCTCAAAGGTTGCTAAATATTGTCCTACATACGCCTGTGCTGGAACAAACATATATGCATGGTCTAACAACCAGTCATAGTATGTATTAGACGTTACATCGGCGACTTCATATGGGTCCATACGTAAGTTAAACAATTTAGGCACACGTAGAGTTACAAATGGTTCAGCCCAAATTTGAAGCGTACCGTTAACACGTTGCTCCATAAATACTGCTTTCCACTTGTTATAACGAAGTGCGGCTAAATCACCATCATCGGTAAAGTAAAAGATTTCATCACGACGGCCTTTCTCTTCTTTACCTGTTAAGTAAGGTAAGAAGTTGTATCCATCTAGATGGTTTTTAAAGCTCTTATTTCCAAGTTTGGTTCCTTTTTTCAATTCATCTTTTATGTCGTCATTGCCGGCAATCGCTGCAAATGTTGGTAGCCAATCCATGTGGTGCATAATTTCATTAGATACTACGCCCGGTTCAATTTTACCCGGCCAACGAACCATGGCTGGTACTCGATAAGCCCCTTCCCAGTTGGTGTTTTTCTCACTTCGGAATGGCGTTGTACCCGCATCAGGCCATGAGTTCATATGAGGACCATTATCGGTAGAATAGAAAACAATGGTGTTATCTTTAATACCTAGTTTATCCACGGTTTTTAACAGTTCACCCACGTGGTTATCGTGCTCAACCATACCATCAGCGTAATTACTGATCCCTGTTGAACCTTGCAGCTCCGGTTTTACGTGAGTTCTAAAGTGCATTCGAGTCGCATTCCACCACACAAAAAATGGCTTATCTGCTTTCACGGCACGCCCCATAAAATCAATTGCCGCAGAAACGGTTTCATCATCGACAGTTTCCATACGCTTGCGTGTAAGCGGGCCTGTATCTTCAATCTTGCCATCAGCGTACGATTTAATTACCCCACGAGGTCCAAACTTTTTACGAAACTCAGGATCTTTAGGGTAATCAATGTTTTCCGGTTCTTCTTCCGCATTTAAGTGGTAAAGATTACCAAAAAACTCATCAAAACCATGCGCTGTTGGAAGAAACTCATCTTTATCACCAAGGTGATTTTTACCAAATTGGCCTGTCATGTAGCCCATTGGTTTTAACACTTCCGCAATGGTTGCATCTTCGGCTTGTAAACCTATATCTGCGCCCGGCAAACCGACTTTACTTAAACCTGTTCGTAATACACTTTGGCCAGTTATAAACGTTGAACGACCAGCAGTACATGATTGCTCTGCGTAATAGTCGGTAAACATCATCCCTTCTTTTGCTATGCTATCAATGTTTGGGGTTTTGTATCCCATTAAACCAAAGGTATACGCACTGATATTTGATTGACCAATATCATCCCCCCAAATTACTAAAATATTGGGCTTTTCGGCAGCAAGGGTATAGCCAGAAGCCCCCATTAATACCGCACTTAAAATACCTAACCTACGATTTGTTCCTTGTTTCAACGTCATATAACCTCCTGTTTATGTATAAGCAGTTACGATTAAATATATAGTCTATAAAACAAGCAGAATCGAATTTGATGTATGTTTTTTATTCAATTTTATGCCAATTGTCTCTATTCCTTTTCTTCATCACTCAAAAATAAATATGGTATTTCTGATCAACATCTCAATTAGTCTTTAATTACACCTTACAAATAACCATTTAAATTCAACAATTTAATTTAAAAATAACCATTGGTTATAACCGCTATAAAGCGACGAATCATTATTTCTCACTTAGAGTACAGACAATTAATCGCAACTAATTGGAGTTCTTCATGGGACATAATTTAAGTAAGATTGCTGTTGGCGTTGGCCTACTTGCCACCTCAGGCACAGTGATGGCAGCATCTCAACCAAATATACTCGCTATTTTTGGTGATGACGTTGGTTACTGGAACATCAGTGCCTATAACCAAGGCATGATGGGTTACGAAACCCCAAACATTGACCGTATTGCAAACGAAGGTGCCCTTTTTACTGATCACTATGGCCAACAATCGTGTACTGCTGGCCGTGCAGCCTTCATTACAGGTCAAGAACCTTTTCGTACTGGCCTCTTAACCATTGGTATGCCGGGTTCTGATCACGGTATTCCTGATTGGGCGCCTACTATTGCTGATCTTTTAAAAGAACAAGGCTACATGACCGCTCAATTTGGTAAAAACCACCTAGGCGATCAAGATAAACACCTACCAACTAACCACGGTTTTGATGAGTTTTTCGGAAATCTTTATCATTTAAATGCTGAAGAAGAACCAGAAACGTATTACTACCCTAAAGATCCTGAATTCCGTAAAAACTACGGCCCTCGTGGTGTGATTAAGTCGTATGCCGATGGTAAGATCGAAGATACAGGCCCAATGACGCGTAAACGTATGGAACATGCCGATGAGGAGTTCTTAGATTCTTCATTAGCGTTTATGGAAAAAGCAGTTAAAGCAGATAAGCCTTTCTTTATCTGGCATAACACCACCCGTATGCACGTTTGGACTCGTCTGCAAGAGAAATACCAAGGTGCATCAGGCATCAGTATTTATGCTGATGGTATGCTTGAGCACGATGATCACGTCGGTATCTTACTAGATAAACTAGACGACCTAGGTGTGGCAGATAACACCATTGTTATTTATTCAACCGACAACGGTGCAGAAACTGCAACATGGCCAGATGGTGGTGCAACTCCATTCCATGGCGAGAAAGGGACAACATGGGAAGGCGGTATGCGTGTTCCGCAGCTTGTTCGTTGGCCGGGAACTATCGAGCCGGGCACTAAAATCAATGAAATGATGGCACACCAAGATTGGCTACCAACGCTACTTGATGCTGCGGGTGTCCCTAATGTGAAAGAAAAACTGGCTAAAGGCTACAAAGCCAACGGCAAAGAATTCAAAGTTCATATTGATGGTTATGACTTCAAACCATTATTTGAAGGAAAAACAGACAAAGGCCCTCGTGAATCCCTACTCTACTTCACTGCAAATGGTGAGTTAAACGCAGTTCGCTGGCAGGATTGGAAATTAAACTTTGCAGTGATGGAAGGTAATATTTCTAATGCGGTTCGTCTAGAGCCAAACTGGCCTCAAATCATTCACCTACGTGCTGACCCATTTGAAAAAGCACCACACGAATCGGGTATGTACCTACGCTGGATGGCAGATAACATGTGGCTATTCGTACCGATGCAAGATGTATTAGGTGAGTTTTTTAACACTCTACCTGACTATCCAATGCAGTCTGGCCAATTAATGAACCCTGCTGCTATAAGCTCTCAATCTCTTCAAATGAAAGCAAAAATGCAGCAGTTGGATAAACTACAACAACAAATGAACAGCTTAAACGTAAAATAATTGAATCGTTAAGTGAATAAATGAAAGCCCTCGATGGATTAACATTGAGGGCTTTTTGTATATAACTATTGTGAGATTATCGACGAATACATGTAGTACAACCACGACACGCTGAACGAGTGTGGGGATCTAATCGTCCTCTTTGAATCTTACAATAGGCATTTCTTAATGCACGACGAGCCGAAAACCAATCATCCGGTTTCGCAAGCAGCAAGTTGCCATTAATCCGTTTCATTAATGGCACTCGATATTCATTAATAAACTTACTGTCAAACTCAATATCAAAATGTTTAAGAACCTGTTCTATTGAAGTAAAACTAGCAATCACTTTTTGAATTTCAGCTTGGCTCATCGGTAATACTAATGCTTAAACGTGTTCATTTCAGTCGCGCTAGTAGCCGTAAGATCACCCGATGGATTTAATAGATGTGGCAAAATCTTAGGCAAATTTAGCGTAATGTCTTTATCTTCAACAGCATAAATAACTTCGTTATACCAACCTAATAACCCCATTGATGCATACCCAATAGCATCATTATCTTCACGGTGTTCAATGATAATTTGTAGAAAACGCAAAATCGCTTTATCGTTTGATCCAGCTTGCTCACGAGTTGAGTGAAAAATCTTTGTTGCTTCAACTACCAACCCTGCATATTCAGTTTCAACAGAAACTTGAAAAGAACCACCATCAACAGAAATTTTCATAAGATTTATTGCCAATTCATTATTCTAATAAAGGCGCATAATATCGAATAAATATCACCTTGTCGTTAGTCATAATAAAAACCACTTGATCTAAATAAAGAAAATACTCTTCATGATTATTTTTTAATCTTAACGAACTCTGTTAATGGCATATGCCAAAAATAATTATTGGCATATGCCACTAACAAGCCTATACTTTGCTTGTATTTAATGGAGAGCATTGATGGCTAGACCTAAAAAGTGTCGTCGAATTTGTAGTAGAGCACCATACAGTTGCTTTAAACCTAATGGCGTACCAACAACAGAACTACCGCAAGTTCAACTACTTGCTGAAGAATTAGAAGCATTGCGATTGGCTGATTTTGAAGGATTAAGTCAACAAGACGCAGCCGACCAGATGATGGTTTCTCGACAAACCTTTGGCAGCATAATTAAACAAGCAAGATTTAAAGTAAGCAGTTGCTTGGTTAATGGTCAGGCTTTAATGCTCCAAACGGAGATTGAATAATGAGTACTCTACTAATTACTTTTATTGTGTTTATTCTTACCATTTTATTAATGGCATTAGGCGTTATATTTGGACGTAAAGCGATCCAAGGAAGCTGTGGTGGACTGAATAACGTGGGAGTGAATAAAGTGTGTAATTGTAAAACGACTTGTGGGGATCAGAAGCTTTATCAAATCTCAGAGCCTTCCGAAAGATAAATAAAAAAGCATCCATAATTAAAAATCTATGGATGCTTTATTATCAGTATATCTATTTAACTTGAACTGTACTTTCTGCTGATTGTTTACATAAATAAGCGTTGCCAAACATAGTAACAGAGCTTGAAAAATCTAAAGACTGATATAGATACAATGTATCCGCGCCTAGTGCTGCTGCTTTAATTCGCATTTGGTTTAATGTACCCCAAACCATATCCTTATCAGCGTGCAGCCAGTAATCATAAAAATGGCCTTCTGAGCCAAATACAATCCCCAAACGTTGACAATCTTTTACTACTTCAACTTCATCCCAAATCACATCTACTTTTTCTGATTCTTGAGTTGGGAAAGTCACGCAGCCTGTTAATATCATTGACGATGCTAACATAGAGCTAGCTATTAGCGTTTTCATTAATTAATCACTACCAAATGAATGTTGCGCGATTTTAGTGAAAATTTAGCCGCTGGCAAGTAATAATCTAAATTTTATTAATTGTGCCCTGCTCTTTTATTAACGCCACTTATTTACTTCTGCCTCTGCATTAGCACGACGAGCGGCTGCTGCAACTTCTTTATCAACAATTGTTTGCCCAATAGGTGCAATTGAGATCACAGCAAGCTTCAAGTGTTGAATGGCAAATGGAATACCAATAATCGTCACAAAACAAGCTACCGCTGACATTACATGGCCAATCGCTAACCAAAAACCTGCAAAAATAAACCACAGAACATTACCAATAAAACCAAGACTACCTGTACCTATGTCTTCGTTTCGGGTCAATTCATCACGATAAATCGCTTCTTTACCAAACGGGAAAAAAGAAAAACCAGCAATAACAAAACACGCTCTTCCCCATGGAATACCAATGATACTAATAAAGGCTAATACACCAAAAAAGCACCATGCTAGACCCATGAATACGCCACCAAAAAGGAACCAAATTAAATTACCAATTGCGCTCATTTTATTTCCTTACTTTATCATTCTATTTCTGATAATTGATTAAACCGTAAATTAGATCACTGTAGTTAATCGTCAGCGCCACACTTTACACATTCATCATAAGTTCTCTCACCTTCACTAATGACCGTGTATTGGCCCACACAATTTTCACACAGTGCAAGTACAGGATAGGCTTCTTTTTGTTTTTTGGAAGACCTATTTCCTTCCGTTGTATAAAATTTTCTCACAAGCACTCCCAAGTTAGGAAAATTCTTAACTATAGAAAAACACTCGACAATATGAAGTGTCGAGTGTTTTTAATAATACCAATGTAACTAATTAGATGATCTATTTATTACCAGTTATCTGGGTATTTTCTTTTGTTCTTCTTGCCTGTGCCTTCTGGTTTTGCGACTGGTTTAATCGCTTCTAATAAGGCCTCTGTGATATCTTCATCTACTTCAAAACCCTCTACTTGCTCACGCTCAAGTCGGATCTTGTTTTTCTTCTCAATGATTTTAAAGTGATGGTAATCTTCAAAATCAATTAATGATAATGCTAGACCCACTTCACCTGCACGGCCACTTCGACCAATACGGTGCATGTAATCTGCTGGGCTTCTTGGCAAATCAAAATTGATAACCACTGGCAGTTTTTCAATATCTAAACCACGAGCGGCAATATCTGTAGCAATCAGTACATCAATCTCACCCGCTTTAAAACCTTCAAGAACACGGCTACGAGCGCCCTGACCTTTATCACCATGGAATACCTCTGCAGTAATTCCACGCTTTGACAGTTTATCGGCTAGGTGATTACAACCGTTTTTAGCGTTGACAAAAATAAGTGCTTGTCGCCATTGCTGTTGATGAATCAAATGCGCTAATACGGCTGTTTTTTCACCCTTATTAACAGTAAATACGCGCTGTACTAAAGTACTTGCGTCTGCACTTTGTAATTGCAACTCTACCGGGTTATTAAGTAACGCCTGAGTTAACGTTTCTACTTCTTCTGGAAACGTTGCTGAAAATAACAGTGTTTGTTTTTGCTTTGGCGCTAACGCTAATAGCTGAGACAATTCTTCAGTAAAACCAAGACTTAGCATTCTATCGGCTTCATCAAGTACTAAGGTTTTTACTTGGTCTAACTTAATGGCATTACTTGAGATCAAATCTAGTAATCGACCTGGCGTTGCAACTAAAATGTCGCAACCACCACGAAGGTTCAGCATTTGTTTATTAACAGATACACCACCAAACACAGACACCGTTTTAATCGCACCATTAAAATGCGCGGAATATGATTTGATACTATCAGCGACTTGTTGTGCAAGCTCACGAGTAGGAACTAAGATAAGGCCAGTAACATAATTGCCTTTATTGCTGTGGGGTTTCCCTGACTGCTGCTCAAAAATTTGCTGCAACATAGGCAATGCGAACGTTGCTGTTTTACCTGAGCCTGTATTTGCCCCTGCAATTAAATCACGTCCGGCTAATACACTTGGGATAGCTTGCGCTTGAATAGGCGTTGGCTGTTGATATTCCAGCTCTGTTAATCGTGCTAACAATGGTGAAATAAGGCCAAGTTCTGCAAAGTTGGCTGGTGCTGTCGTCGTCGTCATGAATATAAAGGGCTCAAAGCTAAAATAATAGCCGGTTATTTTAGCCTATTTATGCCCTCTACGGTTAATTAAATCGAATTTTTCCAATACGCATAAAGGCCATTAATATCAGACGAACACAGTAAGTCCATTGCACCTTTAATTTTCTCTTCACTCCACTGCCACCACTTCATTTCTACTAGCTGAGCAATCTCAGTCTCTGTAAAACGATAGCGGATATGTTTAGCCGGATTTGAACCCACAATGGAGTATGGTTCTACATCTTTAGTCACCACAGCACGACTTGCTATGATTGCACCATCACCCACAGTAACACCACTCATGATCATTGCTTCTGTACCAATCCAAACATCATTACCAATAACGGTATCACCAGCACGTTCAAAGCCATCTTTAGCATCAGCAAAGTTATCGTTATCTTGATAGAAAAATGGAAAGGTACTTGCCCATTTATGTTGGTGCCCTTGGTTTCCTGCCATCATAAAAACAGCGCCTGACCCAATAGAACAATAACTACCAATAATTAGCTTATCAATATCTGTTCTATCAGAAAGTAAATAGCGAGCACAATCATCAAAGCTGTGATTATGGTAATAACCAGAATAGTAACTGTGCTCACCAACAATAATATTGGGGTTAGTTACTTGCTCTTTTAATGACTTACCAATAAAAGGGCTTTCGAAATAATTGTTCACTATCTACTCTCTTATACAAATAACTTAATATACTTAAGGCTGTCTAAGTATTATAAACTACTGTTTTTCAATAAACCAACCGTAATAACAACCTACTCTACTGCTTTATCATCACGTGGAATGGCTTTTACGGGTTCCACAACAACCTTATTTATATCGATCTCTGCGACATTATTTTTGATATAATTAAGATCTCGTTCATTTTTATTATGTACCGTAATCGTAATGTCTCCATTACCACCACAACGGTCACCATAAATCTCACCGATGTACTTTATTTCTTTTGACTTTAATGTAAATGACTCGGTAATCATCGGTTCATCATAACTAAAAAATGGGTTCGTATTAGATAGCCAGAAATCATAAGTACCCGGCTCAAGTACTGTTGAATAAACTAAACCATATTCTGATTCAAAAAAACTATCAATATATCCGTTATTTAGTTGATATACACCTATGCTATCTCCAAGTGACGCTTCATTTTCAGATTTTTTCACTACGACTTGAACCGTATTAATCTTACAAGCCTCATATGCGCCTGCTGAAAAAATCAATACTGATTGATTCTTTTCTAAGTTATTTACATCAATATCATTGACCGTTGGTAAGGTTGTCGCACAGCCAGTTAATACACTTAATGCGGTACCAATAAACAAAGCTTTAGTTTTCATTTTGCATCCTTGTATAAATGAAGTTTCTATTTAATTAGCCTTCAGTTTATATTTAAATAATTAATACATCATGATTTACATCGCTTTAGATAATAAAAATGCCAAGTCACTCTAATAACTTGGCATTTTTTCTCTTTATAAAAAATAAATAAATCCAGCTTAATAATGTGGTTTATTAAAATTTATCCGCATCAATTTCAAAAAGCGTTAAATCACTTCTGATTGGTTTATATTCCACCGGAGGTTCAATCAAAAAGACGTTATCAACACCTAATTTATTTAAAGCAGATATTGAGTAGTACCAGCCATCATAACCTCCTTCGTCAAACTGAGAGAAATCATCACTTTGGCCCAATGTCGTGATCCTTTGATCAACCCCAATCATGGAATAAAACGCATCCTCACGCTTTATCGAATCTTTCATATAGTTAGCCGCTTCATTTAATGTCTCTTCACGTTGCTGAATAGATAGGCTGGCTAACTCTTTTTCAAACTCACTATCATCAAATTCGTTACTGCTTGCCCCACCATGAAAACCAATAACAGCACGGTTACTTATTAATTTTCTTTTTCCGCTTGGAAATACATAATTTGCGCATGATGAAAAACAATAATCGTTCACTTCAACGGTTAAGTTATTTTTATAAACAAACTCACCGAGATCCATCCCAAGGTTAATTTCTCCACCATAACTCTTAATTTCTAATGTTTTAATCTGTCCATTATTTTTATATAACGACAACAGCGTTTCATTCGCATCGCCAGAGATATCCCCTTCATAGACGAACTTATCTCCCTTAACGACCACCGTAGTCTCTAACTCAACCATGGCTGAGGGTGCATTACATAAAACAAAACCTAAATAAAGACAATTGGTTACGCGCATTATTCAACCTCAATGTTAAATTTCTAAAATAATAAACGCCAATCTATTCGTTATACTGAAGTATAAGTAGTCATTCGATATTCAATTGAAGTTTTAGTTCCTAGAGATTGCACATTTAAAAGTACCCCCTCCTTCCATCCTTTAGCTACCACCAAAATTTGACTAAGATCTCTTATTTAGTCTTTCATCAATTAGATTCCTGCGTTTGATCACACTTAGTTATATTCTTGGATGCAAAGTGCTATTTATTGCTCTAAATTCACCATCGAAACGTTTACGCAAACGTTTCGATGAGCATTAAACAAGCAGTATGTGTTCATAATTAATTAACTAAAGGTATTCTCATGAAGAAAAATACACTACTAAACGCAGAGTTATCGTATGTAATCGCCACACTTGGCCATACTGATGAAGTCACTATTTGCGATGCTGGCCTGCCGATTTTTGAAGAATCACAACGAATCGATTTAGCATTAGTTCAGGGAATACCAACCTTTATTGATACCGTAAAAGCGACATTGTCTGAAATGCAAATTGAAGGCGTAATTGTTGCTGAAGAGTTCAAAACCGTTAGCCCACAACTACACGATGAGCTGATGACACTTATTGCTGCTGAAGAAGCGCTGTGTGGAAAATCAATTACCGTCTCTTACGTGCCTCACGAGGCATTTAAAGTACACACACAGCAAAGCAAAGCGATTGTTCGCACTGGTGAATGCACTCCTTATGCTAACGTTATTTTCCAATCTGGCGTTGTATTTTAAATAGGACACGTTATGACTCAAGCTATCTTAGAATTAAACGGCATTGAGAAAGCCTTTCCAGGCGTGAAAGCTCTGGATGGTGCTTGTCTTAATGTCTATCCCGGCAAAGTCATGGCCCTGATGGGTGAAAATGGCGCGGGTAAATCAACCTTGATGAAGTCACTAACGGGCATCTACGCAATGGATGCTGGTGAAATCCGTTACGAAGGTAAAGCGGTTAACTTTAATGGCCCTAAGCACTCTCAAGAATCAGGTATCAGTATTATTCACCAAGAGCTGAACCTTATTCCTGAACTGACCATTGCTGAAAACATCTTCTTAGGCCGTGAGAAAACCAATGCATTTGGTGGCATCAAATGGGCTGAAATGTACAGTGATGCAGATGCTCTACTGAAACGTTTGAATGTAAAACACCACTCTCGTCAGCTATTAGGCGAACTGAGTTTAGGTGAGCAACAAATGGTTGAGATTGCCAAAGCACTGTCGTTCAAATCTAAAGTTATCATCATGGATGAGCCGACTGATGCCTTAACGGATACTGAAACTGAATCCCTATTTAAAGTCATTAACGAACTACGTGATGAAGGTTGTGGCATTGTTTATATCTCACACCGTCTAAAAGAAATCTTCGAGATCTGCGATGACATCACAGTACTGCGTGATGGTAAATTCATTGGTGAACGAGTTGTTGCGGATATCGATGAAGACACACTAATTGAAATGATGGTAGGCCGTCGTCTTGATGAGCAATACCCTCGTATTGATGTTCAACACAATGAAAAATCACTAGAGTTGTTCGATGTTTCTGGTCCTGGTGTTCACAATGTTAGCTTCTCATTAGATCGCGGGGAGATCCTTGGTGTATCGGGTTTAATGGGCGCAGGCCGTACTGAGTTAATGAAAATTATCTACGGTGCCGCCCCAATGACCTGTGGCGCTATCAAACTAAACAACAAGATGATTAACCCAATCTCTCCTCGTGATGGTTTGGCAAACGGCATTGCTTATATCTCTGAAGACCGTAAAGGTGATGGCCTAGTACTTGGTTTATCAGTGAAAGAGAACATGTCTTTATGCTCGTTAGATCAGTTATCAAAAGGTGTTCAGATTGATCATTACGCGGAAGTCACAGCAGTAGAAGATTTCATTCGCTTATTCAATATTAAAACCCCTACTCGCGACCAAATTATCGGTAACTTGTCTGGCGGTAATCAACAAAAAGTGGCGATTGCTAAAGGCCTTATGACTCGTCCTAAAGTATTGATTTTAGATGAGCCAACACGTGGTGTTGATGTTGGTGCGAAAAAAGAGATCTACCAATTAATTAACCAATTTAAAGCCGAAGGCATGAGCATTATTTTAGTCTCATCTGAAATGCCTGAAGTATTAGGAATGAGCGACCGTATCTTAGTTATGCATGAAGGCCGTATCAGTGGCGAATTCATGGCAAAAGATGCCGACCAAGAAAAATTATTGGCTTGTGCAGTAGGTAAAACTGTTGAGCAAAACATCGAGGTAATAGCATGAGCACTAAATCAATGACTTCATCTGAAACGCAACAAAAGAAAGGCGGCATGTTTTCTAAAGAATGGCTGATTGAACAAAAATCATTAATCGCGCTATTGCTTTTAATTGTCGTGGTTTCCTTTTTAAACGACAACTTTTTCACTGTCGACAATATCTTAAACATCCTGCGCCAAACCTCAGTCAACGCGATTATCGCGGTAGGTATGACACTGGTTATCTTAACCGCAGGTATCGACTTAAGCGTTGGTTCTGTATTAGCACTCTGTGGTGCCTTTGCTGCAACCATGATTGGTCTTGAGATTCCGGTAATGATTGCGGTTCCTACTGCGCTACTTGCGGGTGCAGCTCTGGGTGCAATCAGCGGTATTATTATCGCTAAAGGCAAGGTTCAAGCCTTTATCGCAACGCTAGTTACAATGACGTTATTACGTGGTGTAACCATGGTTTATACCGAAGGCCGCCCTATCTCAACAGGCTTTACTGATGTTGCAGACAGCTTTGCGTGGTTTGGTACAGGTTACGCACTTGGCATCCCAGTTCCAATCTGGCTAATGGTTATCGTATTTGCATCTGTATGGTACTTACTAAATCACACACGCTTTGGTCGCTACGTTTACGCACTCGGTGGTAATGAATCTGCAACTCGCCTATCTGGTATCAACGTAGATCGCGTTAAGATCGGTGTTTACGCAATCTGTGGTCTACTTGCTGCACTAGCTGGTTTAATCGTAACGTCTCGTCTTTCTTCAGCTCAACCAACAGCAGGTATGGGTTATGAGCTAGATGCTATCGCAGCGGTTGTACTTGGTGGTACAAGCCTCGCTGGTGGTAAAGGTCGCATCATGGGTACGCTAATTGGTGCTCTGATTATCGGCTTCTTAAACAACGCACTGAACTTATTAGATGTTTCTTCTTACTACCAAATGATTGCCAAAGCGGTAGTTATCCTACTGGCAGTATTAGTGGACAACAAGAGCAAGTAATACGCACTAAATTATATAAGAACGCAATACAAAAATTTCACCCCTATACATTCGTTTGCTGTTTAAAACAAAAATAGGCACAACCAGACGTACCCTGTTTGAATTGTGCCGCCCTACACTCTACAAGGAATATAGAATGAAAAAGTTAGCAACCCTAATCTCGGCAGCCCTACTTTCTACCTCTTTCGCATCGACAGCTGCGGCTCAAGATACAATGGCAATGGTCGTGTCTACATTGAACAACCCATTTTTCGTGACCATGAAAGAAGGTGCTGAAGCAAAAGCAAAAGACCTAGGCTACAAACTGATTGTTCTGGATTCTCAAAATGATCCAAGTAAAGAGCTTTCAAACATTGAAGATCTTACAGTTCGTGGTGTAAAAGCAATTCTAATTAACCCAACAGATTCTGATGCGGTATCAAATGCGATTCGTATGGCTAACCGCTCTGGCATCCCTGTATTAACGCTTGACCGTGGTGCAAGCCGTGGTGACGTAGTAAGCCATATTGCCTCAGATAACGTTGCTGGTGGTGAGATGGCAGGTAAATTCATCATGGAAAAAGTGGGCGAAAAAGCACGCGTTATCCAACTTGAAGGTATCGCTGGAACATCGGCTGCACGTGAGCGTGGTGAAGGCTTCATGAAAACGGTTGATAATGGCGATCTGACTCTACTTGGTAGCCAACCTGCTGACTTTGACCGTACTAAAGGTCTTAACGTAATGGAAAACATGATTGCAGCAAACCCTGATGTTCAAGCAGTATTTGCTCAAAATGATGAAATGGCGTTAGGTGCTCTACGTGCTGTTCAAGCATCAGGTAAAGACGTATTAATCGTTGGTTTTGATGGCACAGAAGACGGTATTGCAGCGGTTAACCGTGGCCTACTTGGTGCAACGATTGCACAACAACCAGACCTAATTGGTGCACTTGGTGTAGAAACAGCGGTTAAAGTTCTTAAAGGCGAAACTGTTGAAAAATTCATCCCAGTTGACCTAAAAGTTATTACTAAGTAATCAACTCATAAAGTAATAAAACGGGAGCATTGATACGCTCACAACTACATTGTATCGATGCTTCACTCTTCTTAGAAGAGCAAAAATAGATATAAAACGTATCGTTAAATGAAGTAAAGAAAAAACATTTACCCATAGGTTTTAAGACCACATTCCGGTCACAGATAAGAAACAAGGCACATTATGAATAAATTAGTTGTTTTAGGTAGCGTAAACGCAGACCACGTTCTTCAAGTTGCTTCTTTCCCTCGCCCTGGTGAGACGTTACACGGTCACAGCTATTCTGTTATTCCTGGAGGTAAAGGCGCAAACCAAGCCGTTGCTGCTGCTCGTTTAGGTGCTGATATCGCATTTATCGCAAGCGTAGGTGACGACAGCTTTGGTCACCAAATGATTGAAGCATTTAAAATCGATGGCATTAATACCCAAGCCGTAATGATAGAAGAAAACACCCCAACAGGCATTGCAATGATCCAAGTAGCAGCAACCGGTGAAAACAGCATCTGTATCTCCGCCGAAGCAAACGCACGACTAACAGCAGAGCGTATTGCCCCTCATCACGGATTAATTGAAGCGGCTGATACCCTATTAATGCAGCTTGAAACCCCTATTGAAACCATCGAAAAAGCGGCACAAGTTGCCAAAGCCGCAGGTACTAAAGTGGTATTAAACCCAGCCCCTGCGCATCAATTAAGTGATGACTTATTGCAACTTGTTGATATGATTACTCCAAATGAGACAGAAGCTGAATTACTAACAGGCATTGAAGTAACCGATATGGCAAGTGCTCAACTGGCTGCTGACGCCCTTCATACAAAGGGTATTGAAACGGTAATGATCACCCTTGGCAGTAAAGGAGTATGGATCAGCCAAAATGGTTCTGGTCGCCAAGTTGAAGGCTTTAGAGTTCAAGCAACTGACACAACAGGTGCCGGTGATACTTTTAATGGCGCGTTTTTAACAGGATTACAGTCTGGCCGTAAATTGGACGATGCAATCAAATTTGCTCATGCTGCGGCGGCAATCTCAGTAACTCGAATGGGTGCTCAAACCTCTATTCCTTCTATTACAGAAGTAGAACGTTTTTTACTAGAGCATTAATACCGATTTTGATGTCTTTATGAGCAAAATACCTTTGTGATTTGCTCATAAAGACATAAATAAAGGATTGAATTTATGGCAACAATCAAAGATGTAGCCAAACATGCAAGTGTCTCAACCTCTACAGTAAGTCATGTTTTAAATAAAACACGCTTTGTTAGTGAAGACATTTCTGAACGAGTAATGACTGCAGTCACAGAGCTAAATTATGCCCCTTCTGCACTCGCTCGTAGCTTAAAAGTCAATCATACAAAAACCTTTGGTATGTTAGTTACGACTTCTACCAACCCCTTCTTTGGTGAAGTCGTAAAAGGCGTTGAGCGTCGTTGTTATGAAATGGGCTATAACCTAATCCTATGTAATACCGAAGGCGATGCTAAGCGCGTTCACTCAAGCCTAGATACCCTATTACAAAAGCGTGTTGATGGCTTATTGCTAATGTGCACCGAAATTGAAAATCAAGTACTTGAATTATTCTCTCGATACCAAGCTGTACCAACAGTGGTAATGGATTGGGGCTTGATTGATTTTCCTAGTGATAAAATTCAAGACAACTCGCACCACGGTGGCTATCTAGCAACAAAGCATTTAATTGAACAAGGACATACTGAGATTGGTTGTTTAACGGGTCCTCTTAATAAGCTACAAGCACAACAACGTTTAAGTGGTTTTGTGCAAGCGATGGAGGAATCAGGAGTAGCGATCAATAAAGAATGGATTGCCTCTGGTGACTTTGAATGCGAAGGTGGAGAGGCCGCTTTTAATGAGCTTCATAGTCGAGGGAAGTTACCTAGCGCACTCTTTGTGTGTAATGACATGATGGCAATGGGTGTCATTAATTGCGCGAATAAAAAAGGTATTTCTGTGCCTAATGATCTTTCTATTGTGGGCTATGATGATATTAAAATGGCTAAATACATTACGCCATCATTAACTACTATCCATCAGCCAAAACATCGATTAGGGCAGCAAGCCGTTGATTCATTATTGGAAAAAATCCAAACCAAATCAGAAACTAATCATGTAATACAGCTTGAGCCGACTTTAGTCGTGCGTGATAGCGTCAAGCCAATAATCGCTTAATCATTTTTCAACAATCCCCCTCAAAGATAGAGTGCATCTAAAATAAGCACTCTATCGTTAATACCCTTCCCGCACCGCAAGATATCGTGCAAATTTAGGTATTCCGTTGTCTGTATAGCCATTATATCGGTAAGTAATTTGCTGCCCCAATTTAGGCGGTTCTTCTCTTAACGCTTGCGTTAACCCACTGCCGATCTTAAATTCTTTTCCATCTGGCATTTTCAATATCAATGCCCCAACCATACCCCGATACTTTCCTTTTCCTGCGGTATAGCCAATAACAATTGCTTCTGCATCCTGATGTTTTTTCAGTTTAATCAAATCATCATGTCGTCCTGGACGGTATACAGCATCAACTCTTCTCAACATTACCCCTTCCCCTTTTCGTCCTGAAATATCTTCTAATACATCAAACAGCATTTCTTCAGAGCTTATCGGATGTTGATCTACTAATTTTAAATGTGGAATATCAAGCGCTTTAATCATGGTTGATAATTCATAGTACCGTTTTGGAAACATCCCCGCAGAGCTAGGCAAGTCAAACATCATAAATCGAATGTCTCTCCAAGACGCTTCGTCAGGCTCAGAATCAAGCACCGTCCTTGCTACCTTTTGAAAACCACCACGACCTGCCCATAACTCCCCATCAATAGGATGATCAGGCAAAGGATCAGTAAACCAATCTGGCGCGTGCAATTTGTGTCCTTTTCGAGTTAACAGCTCAGAACCAGACCAGTAGGCCCTTATGCCATCGAGTTTTTCACTCAACCAGTAGGCATCAATATCAACTGAACTCTCGTAATTCATCGCCAGTGAAATCGCAATTGTGGCTGTGTTTGGCTCATCTAAAGCAATAACAGGTTGAGAAAGTACTCCCAAAGCAACAAGTGTTGAGAGTTGGACCTTTTTCATTTAATGATCTCCTATATATAAATAATACTGTTCATTGATGAACCATCATTGCATATTATTCATACAGAAAAAGACCTACTCCATAGTTATCCCTTTCTCTACGATCCATATCTACATTCAATGTAATCTTACTTTAAGCAATGCATATTTGTTTGCATCCACTCAACAGGACCTGTTTGTATATACACTATTACTATTTTTGTTATTAAATTGACTTCTGCCAAATTAATAGCGTAACGACACTGCTTAGTCTCACATTATTCATGTAAAAGTAATGTTTATAACATATCAATATGAGAGCTTTAAATTATAGATAAAACAAATAAGAAACATCAATTCATATAACATGACTACGGAAAGCAGTGAAATGAAAAAACCTCAATTAAAAACCTCTATCGCTATGGCTGTTGGCTTAGCCCTCTCTAGTAATGCATACGCAGAAATTATAATTTCTCAATATGTTGAAGGCGGAAGTTACAATAAATCATTAGAAATTAGTAATACTGGTGACAACGCGATATCACTCTCTGGTTACGTTCTTAAATCCAAATACAATGGGGTAAACGAATGGAAAAATGATCTCGATTTATCCTCAATTACCTTAGATGCAAAAAGCGTTTACGTTATTTCAAACAGTAGATCATCTGACTCAATCCTAACCGTAACAAACAGTACTGAAAGCATTGTAAATCACAATGGCGACGAAACTTATATGCTGTTTAAAGATGGCGTAGAGCATGATCGAATTGGTATTGATGGCGATGTAGATTGGGGCAAAGATAAGAGTTTTGTTCGAGCAGATTTAACACCTAGCACAACGTTTGATGCTGCTATGTGGCTTGAAAAACCAAAAGACAATATTGAAGGCCTTGGTGAATATCAAGAAGGCGTAACGCCACCTCCTCCATTTGCTTGTAAAACTGAATCAGGCTCCTCTCCAACCTTTACTGAAATAAACCAAATTCAAGGAACAGGCAGTAAATCGCCTCTAGTGACCAGTGGGTTTATTTCTGAAGAAGAGTACTTCGTTCAAGGTATTGTGACTGCGCGTGGTGAAAGCTTGCTAAAAGGCTTTTATTTACAGGGTTTGAATGATGACTTTGATCCCAACAGCTCAGAAGGTATCTTCGTAAGCACAGGCAGTGCACCATCACAAGAGATCCAACCTGGGGCAATTGTGTGCGTAAAAGCCAAGGTTCAAGAATACTATAACCAAACACAACTAAAGCCTGATACCAATAACTACGTAGTTCAAAGGACTGAATCTCCAGCTAAGGTCAATAAACTTGTTATTAATGAAGACGAAACATTAGCAGACGCATTAGAGCGCCATGAAGGAATGAAGGTACAACTCACTTCTCATTCAGACCTGCGTATTACACGAAACTTTAGCTTTGATTATGGCAGCAAGCGTAACAACATGGTGTTATCTCATGGTGAACCGTTATTCAAACCAACACAGTTATTTGCTGCAGAAAGCTCTGAAGCCATTGCATTAGCAGAAGAAAATTCAAAACGCCAAATTACCATTGAATCAGACAACAAAGCCGCGAACGGAAAAGTACCTTACTTCCCCGATTTTGGTACTGATATCGACCAAGATGGCAGTGCGGATTCCTATCTACGCTTAGGTGCACGTATTGAAGGCCTAGAAGGTGTTGTTGCTTACTCTTACGGTCAATACCGTTTAGTTGCTTCAAACACAATCACTCAAGACAATATCATTACTCAAGCACTTAATGATGACGGTTCAACCCTATTTAACGTTGAGAGAACAGACGAACCAAGTATTGATGATGAAGATTTAACCATCACAAGCTTTAACGTATTAAACTACTTCACCTCAGTAGCGACTGGCGGTGATGCTAATCCAACAGGTCAAAACCGTGGTGCCGTTAATGCGGATGATTTTGCTGTTCAACAAGCAAAAATCTTATCGGCACTCGTTGCTATTGATGCCGATATTATTGGTTTAATGGAAGTAGAAAATAATGGCTTTGGTGAAAACAGTGCGATTAATGATCTAACCACTGCATTAAATGCACAATTTGAAGATGAAGAAGATCACTACAAATACGTTGAGATTAAAAGCAAAGACAAGTACCAAGGCGAATACTTAGGCTCAGATGCCATTATGGTTGCCCTGCTTTACCGTCCAAGTGAAGTGAAACTCAAAGGCAAAGCGCGTGTTATCAAAACACCAGAACAACACATTGCCGAAAACACCATTACTCGAGACAACAATGGCACCATTGAATTTAACCCTGCTTATGACAAATACCAACGTCATAGCCTAGTGCAAGAATTCATGGTTAAAGAAGCCAAAGAGCCATTAACCGTCGTGGTTAATCATCTAAAATCAAAAGGCTCTGAATGTATCGAGCAATGGCAGAATTTTGAAGAAGACAACGACCCAGCCGACCTACAAGGTAACTGTAACCGCTTTAGAGTATCCGCAGCGAAAGCCATTGGTGATGATCTTGAAACCGTTAAAGGCGATATTCTAATCCTAGGTGATATGAACGCCTATGGCATGGAAGATCCCCTACTAACACTAACCGATTACAGCCAAGAGAAATACAACCGAGATATCTTTACTGCAGCTTACACCACACTCGGTACAGATAAAGAAGGTAACCCACTCCCTTATGAAGAAACGGGCAGCCAAATAACCCAAGGTTATGGTTATATCAACCTAAACACACACCTACATGGCACAGAGACCTTCTCTTACACCTACTCTGGTGAATTAGGTAATCTTGACCACGCCTTAGCCAATGAATCACTGGTTGAACGTATTACTGAAATTGAAGATTGGCACATTAATGCAGCAGAAAGTAATTTATTTGAATACAGCCCGAAATACACGGGGGACATGGCGAAATACAATGACATGTATTCAGCATCCGACCATGATCCTATCGTAATTTCACTCGAGTATGAAAAAGCAGCATCATTTAACTTTTTTGCGCTGGCTTCATTGTTTGGGTTTGGTTTCTTACGCAGAAAACTCTCTAAACAAAAATAGTACCAAGACTTAAAATAACAAAGGGTGGCGACTGTATTTTATTTATACAACACCACCCTTTTTATTAGGGTTAACTTTTATAATATTAATGTAACTAATTAGATGACCTATTTATCCCGACAAAGACGGATGATCTAACTTTTCCTTATTCTCAACACCACTTTGCATAATCACTGCATCGTTATTACAAAATGGTGTCATGGTTACCGTAATATCCCCTAAAGTATCCTCAGACGAAACGGCTTTGCAATGCTCTTTAACCATATAAGAAACATGAATTTTTAATACCAAAATACTGATAATACCAAACACAATATTACCTAGAGCTTGTCCATAAAGAACACCAATACCGCCATACCACTGCGCCCCAAAATACACGAATGGCAAGGTACCAATAGTGGCTTTACTTAAATTCAGTGCCGTTGAATACAATGGCTTGCCTAGATTATTAAAAGACGTATTCGCAACAAACATGGCACCATTAAAAATAAAAGTAATAGCAACCACGGTACAGAATGTCGTCATAATAAGAGCAGCATCGTCCACCAAGCTAAACCAAGCAATAATTTGATCTTGAAGTAGGTACAAAATCAAAGAAACGAAGACACAATAAACCGATGAAAATAATAATGAATTTCTTAACGTCTCTTTTACTCTATCGACTCGTTTAGCACCGTAATTTTGTCCAATAATAGGCCCAACTGCACCTGACATAGCAAAAATCACAGCAAACGTCACAGGGATTAATCGGCCAATAACGGCGAAACCAGCCACAAAATCCTCACCAAATGGCGCAAGTGTCGAGGTCACTATCGCATTTCCAATTGGCGTTGCGGTATTGGTAATAATTGCCGGGATCGCAATAGTAAATATGGCTGGCGTATGATGTTTGATGTCTTTCCATTGAGGTAGTGTGACCAATTTATGAGTCACGATTAATGGATAGAGTGAGAAAATTAAAACCGTCAAACGTGAAATAACAGAAGCAATCGCAGCCCCTTCCACATTCATGTTAAAACCAAAGATAAAGATAGGATCAAGTACCGCATTCACAAGACCGCCATAAAGCGTTGCAAGCATAGAACGCTTCGCATCACCAACGGCTCTTAAGCCTGCCCCAGCAGCCATTGCTATCGCGATAATAGGCGTACTTGGTAATAAAATAGAAAGGTACGCTTGTGCTCGCTCTGCCACTACTCCTTTTGCCCCTATCATTGCAAGCAACTCAGGAATAAAGCAGAACATAATGATAGTAACAATACTATTTACAATAAAAGCGATAACTAAAGTACTTGAAGCCAGCTGTTTTGCTCTATCATTTTCTTTTGCTCCTAATGACTTAGAAACAAGAGCTCCCATTGCAATGGATGAGCCAATAGAAACTGAAGTAGAGAAAAAAATAATCGTTCCAGCAAACCCAATTGCCGCCGCTAACTCAACTTGCCCCAGCATACTAATGAAAAACATATCGAGTAAATCAACAACAAACAATGCCATTAATCCGATAGAAGCCGTTCCCGACATCACCAATATATGACGCATTGTAGAACCCTGAACAAATTTCGCCGATTGATCACTCACTCATCTTCTCCAATTACTGAAATAATTCTCAATACAATTTAAGCCTATAAAAAAACCACACCAATGTGTGGTTTCTTTATTCGAGAAAAGTACTTACATTCCTAAATCTTCGCTAATACGATCGATCTCTTTAATGTCCATCTGTAATAATTGAAGTTCATCATTATATTGTGCAATCTGTTTTTTTGCTTCTTCTTGACGCTTACATACGTCCGATTTCACATCCCAACTTTTGCCTTCCAAATACACAGCACAATCTTTAGCAAGTTGCTTCTCATTAGCCCCTGTCACTTCAATTTTTACTTCTAGATCACCCGCTTCTTCTTTTAACTGTAGCTGACGCTGAAATAACTGCTTTGCACGAGAAAGCATCGTAAGCTGCAAATCAACTTGATTGCTCAACGTCGTGATTTGCTTATCTTGCTCTTCTACCTGCATTTCAAGTGATGCTTTTTGAGACGTTAATGCCCCTACACTTTTACTTAGTGACGAGCGCTTATCAGCTTCCGTTGTAAGTAATTGCGTTTTTTCAACATCATGCTCTTTTTGCTGCGCTTCTAACGCTTGTTCCTTCTCTTTTGAGATCAGGATATCAAGCTCTGCACTTTTCTCATTTGCTTGCTTTAATTCAGTTTGATATTGCTTGGCTTTCGCTTCTAGCTGAGTATAAGCCGCAGACCATTTATTATCAGACAGACTCGAACCAATGAGACCACCCGTAATCGCACCAATGATTAAGGTAACCCCAGCAACCCAATGACTAGTTTTTGATTTTTCTTCAATAATGATAACGTCTTCGTCATGATCGTCAGTCGTTCTGGTTTGATTTTCTACACTCACGCATTAACCTCAAGCATTCATATATAAACAATAGATAGTATAGATGCATTCTCTACACATTTTATAAGTAACAAACAGTTTATCGGATCAGTTCTGAAATCATGATGTATGCCACATAAATAGCAACACCAATCACTGACGTATAAACCACCGATTTTTGAATTTTTTCATTTGCTCTGTATTTGAATAACAGTGCCGAAAGAGCAAACAATAAAATAATGACAGCAACTCGTAACATAGTACACCTCGCTTTTCTTATACTTTAGCACATTTTTACACTCTAAATACTTGAGTTATCGTTGTTATTTTGAACAAAGAAACCGTTTTCGATCAATTTTTATCTATTTTGTAAATAAAATGCATGACAAAAAAATGTGACTTGTCTAACATACTCAACTTAGCTACTACGTAGCTTACAATTTGTTGATCCGATGAAGACTGCAGGAGAGCGGCAACGCCATTTTTGGCAACGCCCACCGAAGAAGTAAATCTTTCAGGTGCCTAGTTCATTTTTTATGAATAAGGTGAGGACTGTAGTTGGAGGAATCTCTGGAGAGAGCCGTTAAATCGGCCGCCGAAGGAGCAAGCCCTTATCTGAAAAATGATAACGGTGAAACTCTCAGGCAAAAGGACAGAGGAGAAAGTGATCCGATTAATCTCGGCTCTATACTATGGCCTATTTTTTTAGTTTTAGTACACCACTCTCTCTTCTCCTTTCTATATGTTTTATTAAGGGGAAACCATGAACACTTTTCACAACACGCTTGTTACTATCGATAACTTCATTTGGGGTCCACCTCTATTGATCTTATTAGTGGGTACAGGTATCTACTTTACGTTCCGACTTCGTATTTTCCAACTTCGCCACTTACCGACTGCACTAAAAATGGTCTTCTCAAAAGAAGAGAATCAAAGTACAGGTAAAGGTGATGTCTCTAGTTTCGCTGCATTATGCACCGCCCTATCTGCCACTATTGGTACGGGTAATATTGTTGGTGTTGCCACCGCAATAAAAATGGGGGGACCTGGTGCTCTATTTTGGATGTGGCTTGCAGCCGTATTTGGAATGGCTACAAAGTACGCAGAGTGTTTATTAGCGGTAAAATTCAGAAAAACAGACAGCAATGGCCAGATGATCGGCGGCCCTATGTACTACATCGAGTACGGTATGGGTAATAAGTGGCTCGCTAAATTGTTTGCCCTATTTGCTTTAGGCGTTGCCTGTTTTGGTATTGGTACTTTCCCACAAATTAACGCGATTGTTGATTCAGCTCACCTCACAATGAACGCGCCTGCATGGTTAACCGGCGGCATCCTTACTGTCCTTGTTGCCGTTGTAACGCTTGGTGGTATTCAATCTATTGCGAAAGTAGCAGAGAAAGTCGTTCCAACCATGGCGGTTATTTATGTTGTGTCGTGTGCATCGGTATTATTATTCCAAGCTGAAGCACTGCCTGCAGCCTTTCAATTAGTCATTTCATCCGCCTTTACAGGTACAGCAGCAACGGGTGGCTTTATTGGTGCGTCTATCATGCTTGCTATTCAATCGGGTGTAGCGCGTGGCGTATTCTCAAACGAATCAGGTCTTGGTAGTGCTCCTATCGCTGCCGCTGCCGCAAAAACGGATTCTTGTGTAAAACAAGGTCTTGTTTCAATGACAGGTACCTTCTTTGATACCGTGATCATTTGTACTATGACAGGGTTAACCTTAGTCGTTACTGGTGTTTGGCAAGGGGATTCTGCTGGTGCACTAATGACAACTCAAGCATTTGCTATTGGTCTAGGCTCTGAACAACTAGGCCCTTACCTTGTATCGATTGGATTAATGTTTTTTGCCTTTACCACCATTTTAGGTTGGAACTATTATGGGGAGCGTTGTGTAACCTATTTATTTGGTACTAAAGGTGTTCTTCCATATAAAATCATCTTCATTGCTTTAGTGGCTTCCGGCGCTTATATGCACCTAGATACCATTTGGGTGATTGCAGATATTGTTAATGGTTTGATGGCGATCCCAAATTTGATCGGTTTAATTGCCTTACGCCACATAATTATAGAAGAAACGCAACTTTTCTTTAATAAACAAGGCAGTAATAAAGAATCAAACGTTTTTAACAACGTATAAAATCGGTTAAAAGCAACGATAATTAGCAAAGCAGAAACAAACTGCAACATTTGTTTCACGAGCAAGCAGGATAAATACTACATAAATTGCTATACTCACCTTGTATTTAAATCGAGGTGATATATGGAAATATTAACTCTTATATTTGGCTCAGTCTTATTAGTGATGATAATTGGTTTTTTTCTTTCCTTTTGTAAAGCACTTATCACTGAGTTCAAAGGGCTTGATTAATAATCTGTTCAGTATGCTCTAGCAAAAGCAGCTTTCACGGCTGCTTTTTCATTTTTGTGACATTCTCTAATAAAGTTCTTCTGCCACTTTCCTATATATTTCATTACAATAGATTTAATACCACTTCAACAGCAGTAGAGGCACTATGCGCTATCTTATTGGACTCTTTTTACTTTTCAGTACTATTACTTTTGCGAATGAAGCTCAAGACCTAGCTGATTTAGATAAAATAAACAATGAAGTCGCTCGACTAAAACAAGAAGCAGCCTCATTTAAAGGAAGTGATCTTGCTGTTATCCGTGTTCAGCAACTTGGTAAAAATAACCAACTAAGAGCCGTTTTAGCTGATTTAATTAAGCGTCATGATGAAACAACCACTCCTCTACTGGTTACTGAAGTAAAAAATCAAGTGGCTTATGCCAATCGTTCTATCGCTTATCTTGATAAAAGCATAAAAGAAAAACAAGAGAAGTTAGATAAAGCGTCAATTGAACAAAAACTTGCACTGCAAAATACCTTAAAAGAATCTAAAGATTATTATTATTTAACTTTAAACGATCAACTAGAAAACTATCAATGGCTTGATCGACTTGGCAGCCCTGAAGAGAAAAACTTGGTTGAGTTTACGCTGTTCATCGATCAAAAAATCAAATTCCTTTCAGCCTCTTTAAGTTTTGATAACAGTCGAGAACAATTGCTTTCAGACCAACTCCAACACTCTTCTGATTCAGAAAAATCGTCCCTTACCTTAGATCATCTCTTTTTTGAACGTAAGGTTACAAACTCAACATACGGCCTAACCAAGCTAATTTCAATTGCCGATCAGCTAAATATCAATACCACCGATTACAAACGTCAGGTATTTTCTACCACCGGGAATTTAACCGAAGACATACTCAATTTTCCTGTTATTGCTGCAATCTTAAGTAATTGGATTTCATCAGGCAGTAATTGGCTCCTGAAACACGCTCCAGATCAGCTATTAAAATTTTTAGTCTTTGTATTGATATTATTTGCGACTCGCATGGTAGCTCAACTCACTCGTCGTGTTGTTCTAAAAGCCGTTGTACAACCGCATTTACGAATGAGTAAATTGATGCAAGATTTCTTTGTATCTATGTCAAGTAAACTCATCTATTTCATTGGTATCTTGATCGCTTTCTCTAAAATTGGGTTAGATCTTGCACCTGTTCTCACCGGTTTTGGTGTTGCCGGTATTATTATTGGTTTTGCATTGCAAGACACCCTATCCAACTTTGCGTCAGGCATGATGTTGCTTATCTACCGTCCATTCGATGTGGGGGATTTTGTTGAGGCTGGCGGTGTATCTGGCAAGGTAAGCTCCATGAGCCTTGTTAACACCACGATCAAAACTTTCGATAACCAAATCATTATCTTACCCAACAGTAAGATTTGGGGCGATGTAATTAAGAACGTCACACATGAACGATTGCGCCGTGTCGATATGGTATTTGGCATTGGTTATGACGACAGCATCGAACACGCAGAGAAAATTCTTGCTGAAATAGTAGATGCCCACCCTGCCGCATTAAAAAAACCAGAGCCGAACATTCGTGTTCATACACTTGGGGCTTCATCCGTCGATTTTATTGTACGCCCATGGGTGAAAACCGATGATTATTGGGATGTGTATTGGGATATTACCCGCGAGGTAAAACTTCGTTTTGATAAAGAAGGAATTTCGATCCCTTTTGCACAGCAAGATATACACGTACACTTTGCCAAGAAAGATAAAAAACCAAACGAAGAAAATACAATAGCTGAAGAGATTGGTAGCGTGATAGATCCTGCTCGTTCAAAAGAGAGTTAGCAAAAAAAGAATGCTATTCATGACATCAACAGCATCCATGTATAGCATTCTTATTTAATACGAGTTTTATTTTGAAACCAATAAGTTCGCACCTAATAAAACTAATACGGCTCCAGTCACTCTTTCTATGCGTTTCGTTACCTTCTCGCTAGACATTAACTCTTTCGCCTTTTCAACCAGTAGCGCAATTCCACCCTGCCAAAGCATAGCAATAATAAAGTGAATACTCGCCATCAGTAACGATTGAGCAAACGCACTGTATTCAGGGTTAATAAATTGTGGCAATAAAGCCAAATAAAAAACCGCTGTTTTTGGGTTTAATATATTGGATAAAAATCCTTCTTTAAATGAAAGCAATAAAGGCTGACCCTCTCGGCTTATCACATTATTAACGTTCTGCGATTGATACGGGTTAAATGTACTTCTTATTGATTGTATTCCTAAATAAATCAAGTAAATAGCACCTATGGTTTTTACCGCAGTAAACAATTCAGCAGAACTTACAAGGAGTACGGATAAACCAACCGCAGACATAGTGGCATGCACAAACAAACCGCAACAGATACCAAAACTGCACGTTATTCCATCTTTCCAACCACCACGAGTAGTATTACGAATAACCAGTGCAGTATCTAACCCGGGAGTCATTGTTAGTAACAATATAGCAATAAAGAATGCCCAAAAATCCGTTATCATGCCTATATCCATATTTGATTGAGATTATTGTTAATATAACGATTAAACACGAATTTACTATCATTAATTGTTGCATTTATAAATTTGAGTAATAACTCTATATATCCCCCTGCATTCAATAAACTTAATAGGGATATATACATTAGGCCATATAGAGATCTATTTGACCTTAATTCGAAAGTTATTTAGTACGAAGCCCGATAAAGTACACGCATTAATTCAGGGGGAGATGAGAAATGAATCACGTAAAATTTGAATATCGAGTAATGGGGTTTGGTAACTGGATTTCAGCAACCGTTTCTCGCGATATTGCCGAGAAATTGGCTGAAGAATACATATCTTACGGTTGGCTAGTAAAAATCAGTTAACCTATTGTCGCTGTTTGTGATAATTGATACCTCGCTAAATGCGGGGTATTTTTTTATCTGTTTAATGTCATTGATTACTATAAATATTTTACCTTGCGATAAACATAGAGTTACAATCATTAAAAGTCAGAATAATTAAAATGAAGGAATATCTATGAGCCATTACCAAAAACTCGTTCAACACCATTTAAAAATCTCTCGTTTTGAGCATCTTTCCGCTATTTGTGGTTGGGATCAAGCTGCCGTAATGCCATCTGGCGGTAATGAAGCAAGATCTGAAGCCATGGCTGAACTGTCTGTTCATTTGCATCAACTTGGTAATGCCCCGCAGCTAGCAGAATGGTTTGATAAAGCAGAATCAGAATCTTTATCTACTAATGAACAAGCAAGCCTTCGTGAAATGTAATCACAATGGCAACAAACCACGGCCCTGCCTGAAACCTTAGTAGAAGCGCAATCTCTTGCTGGCTCTAAGTGTGAGCATGCATGGCGCTCACAACGTAGCGAAAATGACTGGGAAGGTTTCAGCAAAAACTTTGCAGAAGTGGTTGCCCTATCTCAAGAAGAAGCACAAATTCGCGCAGAGATCACAGGCCTAACCCCTTACGATGCCATGCTTGATCTATACGAACCAGGAACCACCACTGAAAAACTGGATGTAGTATTTAACGACGTAAAATCATGGCTACCAACGCTCATTCAAAACATTCAAGAGAAACAAGCAACAGAATCAATCTATTTACCTGATGGCAATTACCCAACAGAGCAACAACGCCAGCTGAGTTTGGATGTGATGAAGTTTTTGAACTTCGATTTTAATCACGGTCGTCTTGATGTAAGTATGCACCCTTTCTGTGGCGGCGTACCGACAGATGTTCGTATCACTACGCGTTATGATGAAAACGATTTTGTGCAATCATTAATGGGAACCGTGCACGAAACAGGTCACGCACGTTACGAGCAAGGATTACCAAAAGAATTTGCAGGTCTGCCAGTAGGACAAGCTCGTTCAATGGGTATTCATGAATCTCAAAGCCTGTTTTTTGAGATGCAATTAGGTCGCAGTGCTGAGTTTATCTCTCAGCTCTCGCCATTAGTGCAAAAGAACTTTATAAACGCAGATCAGAAGATCTTTGAGACAGATAACCTGCAAAAGATCTACACACGCGTAAACCCTGATTTTATCCGTGTAGATGCCGATGAAGCGACGTACCCTGCCCACGTTATTTTACGTTATGAAATCGAGCGTGATTTAATGAACGGTAAAATTAGTTACAAAGATATCCCTGAATTATGGGATGCAAAAATGCAGCAGTACCTAGGTTTAACCACTAAAGGCAATTACAAAAACGGTTGTATGCAAGACATTCACTGGACAGACGGCAGCTTTGGTTACTTCCCAAGTTACACATTAGGCGCAATGTACGCAGCACAGTTTATGGCAGCAATGAAACAAACCGTAGATGTAGAGAAAGCCACACTAAGCGGTGATTTAAGCCCTATTTTCACTTGGTTATCAGATAATATCTGGAGCAAGGCATCACTATTCTCAACCGATGATTTAGTCAAGCAAGCAACGGGTGATGTGCTAAATGCGAGTTTCTTTAAAGCGCATCTAGAGAAGCGTTATTTGGGGTAAGAGCTAGACGTTAATTCGTCACTTTACTTTGAGTAATTAAGAAAATGGATGTGGTTTTGGCTGCATCCATTTTTTATAATTCGTTTTTGACCATCACTTTATCCCCGATAAGGGATAACATCTACTTTATCCTCGATCGGGGATATCACATAATATGATGGGGTGTATGATGATTTATAATCCAAAGCAATTAGCTAACCACTTAAAGCTTATTAGAACCAAACACAATTTGACTCAAACAGAGCTTGCTAAAAAAGTTGGTATAAAACAATCCACCCTATCTAGCTTTGAGAATCATCCTGAAACCACTCAGTTACAGACACTCTTTAAGATCCTTCATGCATTAGAAGTTCATTGCATTATTCAAGAGCAAGTCCCAGCAAGTCACGAAGACAATCTAGACGATGAGGCGTGGTAATGGCTGTATTAATTGCATACATGAATGATGAGCGCGTTGGAGAATTTACTAAACTCAGTAACGGTGCACACCAATTTCAATACGATAAATCATAGATTGAAAGCACGGTAGGAAGACCTCTTTCATTATCCCTTCCCCTACAATATCCAAAGATAACCAGTGATTGCGTTATTAATTACTTCGACAACCTATTACCTGATTTATCAGAAGTAGGAGATCGCATCGTTGCCAGATACCAAGCTAAATCTCGTCAAACGTTCGATTTACTTCATGCGATTTCAGGTATTTCAATGGTTAATTGGTGCAACAGATGGACACGCAAAAAACTTCTCCATTTTTATTAATGCACAAGGCAGTTATCACCTTACGCCCTTTTATGACATTTTATCCGCCTACCCAATCTTATGTGGTAAAGGGATGAATATTCGCTCATTAAAACCGGCAATGGGACTAACAGCATCGAAAGGAAAGAAATACCCTATTGATAAAATATACACACGTCATTTTATTGATACAGCTAAAGCAGTTGGATTTGATACTGCGAGAATGGAAGAGATAATGAAGGAATTTGCGATAAATATGCCTAAGGCCATTAAGAAATTAGAAACAGAATTACCAAGCGATTTTCCAAAGGATATCTCTGGCAGCATCTTCAGTAATACCTTGAGAATGGTAAATAAAATCTACTTCAATAAAGATATATAACTTTGAATGATTAAAAAATGGATGCATATATTGGCTACATCCATTTTTCTAGTTAGGTGACTTTTTTGGACAAATTCGAGTCAAAGATTTCGTTAATTTAGTATCTACAAATAACTTAATATCCTCGGCTCTTTCCATGGGTTTGAATTATAGAAAAAGCACTATATCAATTCCTTTCTTACTTTATCTAATAAAGAATTAGTCACCCGCTACTCTGGTTTCCAGCCTTCTGATTACTTTTCTAGGGAGACGAATCAGATTAAAGCTATTTTCGTTTAATCCTGCTACTGAAGAATTGAAGGTATCTTCATTTTCATCAAATGATGCTGCAACAATACTTTGTAAACCACGACTATTTGCTAAAGTATCGAGCATTTGATTCACACTCTTTGTACTCATTGAGTGCTGAGCTGGCTCATCGAACAGTATTAACCCTAGGTGATTTCCCCCTTGAGATGCAGATACTTTATATAATGCAATTAAATAAGACCAAATAAGCCTTACAAAATCACTAGCTGATGAATCTGACTTAATATCTGTTATACTTGAACTTTGTTTTTGCTGAAGCTCTGTGGGTGTATCCACCTGCTCTCTGAGTTCTATATCACTAAGGTAAGGAAGAAGCGTTCCAGCCTTCACCTCTATCTCATCAACTTCAGCACTACGGTAACCAAATTTCGAAGCTAATAACTTAAACTCTGCAGAAAAAGTGCTTATCTTCTCCCAATCATGCCCTGTAAAACTATGTTTAGACAAGCGTGCAATATCACCATTTAATGTCTTATACCGTCTAGCTAAAATAACTAATGTTGTGATATATTCTTCCACTTTTTCTTCAAGATTTTTCAGACTTACTTGACGGTTTTCTATAACAATTTTCTTTCTAATATCTGCTTCTTTGATGCTGTTTGTTGATTTAATATCTCGTTTCAATGAAATAAGTTCTTTCCTAAACTCAATAATCTCACGATTTATTATCAAAAGTTGACCTTTATCGCGCTCAATTGTTTTTTGAAGGCCATCAATTAGCGATTTGGTCATCTTCTTCTGATTATCTAAGTGAATGATATTTTCTTCAAGTGACATAGGCATTGCAACACTATTTGGAGAAATTAAAATATCATCAATAGGATTTAGACAGGTATGACACTTACCCTTAGCCAAATCCAGATCTGCTTCGTCAACACCAAACTTGATTAGCTTCCTAGTGAGTTTATTGCCCTTCAAATCTTTTTCAATACTCTCTAAGCTTTCTACATATTGACCAAGTTGAGACTCATTAATCTTTATTTGGCTCCCACACATACTCTGCATGAGTAAGAGTTCATCAATCCTATTTTGAACTGATTCAATTTTAATTACTAAGTCTGGTGAATCACCTGAAAGCTGTGCCTTTTCATTTTGAACTACTTCATACATTTCTTTATTGAGTTCAGATTTAATCTGTTCAAAAGATCTCACCTCTAAACCTATTCGTTCACCTATTGTTACTAATTTCGGGTCAAAATCAACTGATGGTGTTTTACTTACTCCCGATACAGATAAATATTCATTCTCTACCGATACTTTAATTTCTGTGGCTGATTCAGACCACTCACTGATCACTTTCGCCCTTTGAGATTGTAGTTCATTGAGTTTTTTGGTATTCCTGAAGCTATCAAGATCGAGTAAAAAACTAGCAACTTTCTCTCTCATACCACTCACACCATAATATGGAATATTGGCAATATAATCAGTCCAACCTCTTTTCTGCTCAATAAGCAAAGCAGAAAAAACAGACTGTAAATACAACTTTGTTTCTTTGCCTTTATTATCCGACAAACTAGGAAGTTCTATACCCAAAAACCTCTCTAAATATGCGAAGAAACCTCGATTCTCATCTTGAGCTGAGCCAGGGTCATGTAAAAAAGTATACTGACTTCGCAAGCTCGATAATGATTGATTGGTCAAGTATGCACCTTCAATAATTTGAATTAGCTTGCTGTCGATAGTTTCCGATTTTATAGCACGCTTCAGAGTTATCGTCTGTCCATATTTATTCTCTAATTCTAAATAAACCGTAGAACTCACAACTCGTTTCTCTACACCATCTAAATCAAATCTATCTTTTAATGCATATGGTAATGCAGCACTTCCCTTAGAACCTATAATTTCTTCCATACCAAGAGCGTAAATTAAAGAGTTTACGAAAGTACTTTTTCCTGAGGAGTTATCACCTCGAATAATATTTAATCCGGAGCTAAATGGAATTATATATCCATAATCCTTGTTGTCTGTTGCGGATAACTTTACAAATAATTGATTAAACTTCATCTACCCACCTTTTCGCTGCTTTAGTTACCATTGCTTCAGTAATTTTTTTTGCAATTATTTTCAATTCATTAGCTTCTGAATCAAAGAGTTCAATTAGCTTAGTTCCTGATATAAAGTTTTCAGACTTTGTAGTTAACTGATATGCTCCATTACTTGTTCTCGCAAGCAAACCTTCAGACGTCGCATAACTCAAAGCCATATTTAACGAGGGGTCGATTCCCCATACACCTAATACCAACTCTTTCTTTTCAGCAGAAAGCTGCAATGCCTTCATTCGCTGAGGTTCAAGCATCGCCCAATTAAACAAATGTAATTTTAATAAGCTAGCTTTACCTCCACTACAACAAAGTTTCAAAATAAGGAGCAACTTGCCAATTTTAAACATTGGCCTCAATTCAGGGATAACCGAAGCTTTTTTACGGTTAAATATTAGTTTACTCACGACTCAATCCTCATGGGACATTCCGCTATCCATCTAGCTATCATATGTTTAGTTATCGATACTAAATCTTCATGCTCGATTGTTGAGATATATGGCTCCTTTTCGAATCGATCAATTAGTTTTCCTTCAACTAACGAGATCAATTTTTGAGGGTTCCCCTCCCATGTCATCGACACTTCCTCTACCTCATCCTCAAAATTGTTTAAAAGCTTAGCTATACGTTCATATAGTTCTGGAGATTGATTAAAAATACGCCTTAAAATGTCATACCCTTCAAGATATTGCTTTTTCGTATTTTCGTTAAAACGCTCATGAACATTGGGCTTATAAATATCTTTTACAATGCTACGAATTTGGTTTTTTTCATTAATATTGTCATCATATTCAGTTGTTAATTCTGGCTCTGAAATCACTTGACCATTAGCACTCGTGAAACATAATTGCGTACCATTTACAATCTGCTGCTGTCTGATGTCTTGAATGAAGTAATCCAAATCTTTAACTAGTATTTGGAAATCATCAGCAATAAATGCTAATCCTTGAGCCTTAACTTCTGCTTCTTTCTTTCTCGCATGCGCATGAATATCATGCTTCCCAATACGAGGTGTAATAAATAACCACTTAGATATTTTGCAGTCTCCGATATGCTTTATTAGGTCGTCTTCGTTTTTAGCAAGCTTACCTATATCAGTCGTTATCTTATCCCGTTGTTTTTCATGCAAAATGCCAGCATTATACTCTTCATCAGGGCAGTAACATTGAATCATTATTCCTTCGTCAAGAACGAAACCTTCAATTCCTAAATCACCGGGAGAAGCAACCATGTCTTGATAAGTGTCATATCTTTTTTTAAAAACCGACTGGATTAACCTTTCCCATCTGTCACCATCTAACAGGCCAATATCAGTATGAATCATATCTTGAGCACCTATCACGTATAAATAATCCGCATCATACGCGCTCTGTGAGTATCAGTTAATCCTTATATAATAGAGGGTTACAGTTTATAACCATATATGTGACTAGAGTCACTGTACATATCGCATTAGTAACTTGTTTAGTATTTAAAAACTAAAAACAAGGGATAAAATAGCACTGTTTATAAAAACAGTACAATGATATAAAAATAATATCCAATCGAGATTTGAAAATAATATTATTAAGATTGATGCTAACGATCTTTTTAAGGAGAAACGATATACATAACTATATATTTATCAAAACAACCTACAACTCCTCAATATTCAACAACAACTGCTCCGCTCTATCTAAGATAACTTGCTGCTGTTCTGCTGATTTTTTCTTCCAATTTGCATAGACCATTCTGGTACGTGGATTGTTATTAAACTGCTCAATGTGTGTATGCATAAAGTGCCAATACAGCGCATTTAGTGGGCATGCTTTGGGTTCAGTTATTTGTTTCACGTTATAGTGACAATCAGAGCAATAATCACTCATTTTATTCACGTAGTTACCACTGGCAGCGTAAGCCTTAGAAGCAACAATGCCACCATCTGCAAACTGGCTCATGCCACGAGTATTTGGCATTTCAACCCACTCGATTGCGTCGATATAAATCCCTAAATACCACTCATCTACTTCATCAGGTTTAATACCTGTTAATAGACAAAAATTACCCGTGATCATCAAACGTTGAATATGGTGTGCATAGGCAAAATCAAGAGATTGCTGTATTGCATGATGCATACAGTTCATTTTTGTTTTTCCTGTCCAAAACCAACTTGGTAATGATAATGACGCTTCAAGTGTATTTAAGTTTTGGTAATCAGGCATATTGCGCCAATAGATCCCACGTACAAACTCTCTCCACCCTAGAATTTGACGTACAAAACCTTCTATCTGAGCAATATCTATGGCATCTGGGCGTTGATTAAATTCCGTAATAGCAGCATCAATCACTTGCATAGGACTGAGTATTTTTGCATTAAGAGCAAAGGATAAACGGCTATGAAACAAACTCCATTGTTTTTGTGTGAGTAAATCATCAAGTTTACATGTCATTGCATCTTGAAACTTCCCAAACAACGGTAAGCAATAGCGACAGAAAAACACTAATAACTCACTCGCCTGCTGCCGATTTACAGGCCATAGTAGGTGATTATCCGCTTGGCCTATCATCGTCACATTATGACGTTCTAAGCGCTCAAGAATATCAGTGACATCGTTCGCGAATAATAAAGGCGTGGGCACACTATCAAACTCGCTCGGCTTTAATTTGTTTTGATTTGCACTATCAAAGTTCCACTTGCCTGCAACGGGCTCCCCCTCTTCCATCAGAATATTAAAGCGCTTTCTCATTTTACGATAAAAGGGTTCCATACGATGATGATGGTTCGGCTTAAACTCTTTTTCAATGTGCGCTTCAGAGAGAAAGAAGTGTTCACTTTCATAAGCTTGAGAAGATATTGCTAACGACAAACAGTATTTATCGAGTATGTTACGTAAACGGTATTCGTCAGGGAGTTGATACTCAAAATGGGTAATTTGGTGTTTAGCAATAAGGTGATTTAATAGATCGTCTATTTTTTCAAATGGCTCTGTATCGTCCAAGGTTAAATGCATCACTCGATGCCCTGCACTTTCTAATGCGGTTGCAAACTGGGTCATCGCAGCAAAAAAAGCACACACTTTTTGCACATGGTGTTTTACATAGGCCGTTTCTTGATGCATTTCTGCTATCACGTAAATCGTTTGTGGATCACGGTGTTGAAACCATGAATGACTGGCATTTAATTGGTCACCTAAAATGAGTCGTAATCGGTCAGCGGTGTCGTTCATAATCATCCCTTATCTTAAGCCATTGTTTGTAAATTCATTATTCACTTTGATGCCGTAAAGACCGACAACGCCTAGAGCAATATTTAACCATAGGCCAATCTCGCTCCCATTTCTTTCTCCAACTAAATGGTCTCTGGCAAACGATGCATATCTTTTCTGGCAACTGTGATTTTTTCATGTCGCTCTCCATAACGTCATTAAAGATAGCCAGATACTAAGAACCGAATCATTACCGACTTACAGAGACATTACGCGGCAAAGCACTTTGTGGTTCACAAAAAAGATCAACTAGTTCAAATCCGTTTATCAGAGTGATCTAGGTACGGCACTCAGTCGTAGTTAGCTAGATAATAAAAACTACTCTCCCGTAGACAAGTCAGGAGTTTCACATGGATAACAGACTTACCATTAAAGAGTTTCTTAGAGTATTTGAGTGCGTTCGCTCATCAGGACATATTCTCAATGACAAATATGTATTGGGCGAGCTTTGTGCATGGCACGATTACGATGGATATACCTGTTGGCTAGGCTATAAAGATGTGACCGTCACGCTGATGTTTCATGGCTCTCTCAAAATCGAATTTGACCGCGCATCAAACTATTCTGATTTCACGACACAGTGTTTGGCAGTGATCTCGGAAAATCATAGTGTTAAGGAAAGTTAGGATGAGTGAACAACAATTTGAAATTATTGATTTTACAAACCCCGACGAGTATCAACGGTGGTCTGCGGTAAATGACAACGTAATGGGTGGCATTTCAATTGGCCAGCTTTACTACGATGGGAAAACATGTCGATTTCTAGGTGCATTATCACTAGAAAACAATGGAGGCTTTAGCTCTATAAAGCGCTATATTGAGTCTCTATCTAAAGAAGTAAACACAATAGAATTTATGTTCACGGGCGATGGGCATACCTATCAATTAAGACTTACTACATGGAAAAATAGTGAGCGTATTCAATACAAACACGATTTTGCTACCACTAAAGGAAAGCAGCAGAAAAAGACATTTCACTTACACAATTTTCAAGCTGTTTTTAGAGGGCAATTACTTAATCACGCTCCCGATCTTGTGGCGGAAGACATCAAGCAAGTTGGCTTTCTCATTACGAATAAACAAACATCGCCCTTTAATCTAAACTTGGCTCAAATTCAGTTTAAAACACCAACGTGTTAGGAGTACTCTATCATCAGCACCATATATATAAATCATGATTATTAGTCCGAGATAAATCAAAGTATGAGGCGATATAAGAATACAAAACTATTATTCTTATACTCTATCTTTTTAATTTACTCCGACTAACTTTGAAAATCATCCTGAAGATGCTTATCTACAAACATTGTTTAAATCCGTCCTCCATTAAACTGCATTGTATTACTTAAGAATACTTGCTCTCTCTTTATTTATGCTACATTTCCCGAATTTTAACTAGTCCCAAATAATATTTCTAGATTTTAATCTATCAATTTAATTAGTCGTTAGTAAAAATATACCTTTTAATATAATAAGAAAATAGACATTAATTACAAAAGTAAAATTGTTAACATAATCAAAGAACTCCATTCTGGCTGTATAATTTTTGAACTGATACCATCCAATTAAATTAATCATTAAGTATCTTAATAAAATTAGTCTTATTGCATAGTAAAGGAGCGTCACTGATGACAAATACTAATAGAAGGGTGTTTTTAAAATCTTGCGTAGCGACTTCTGTTGCTGCTGGGGTGAGTGTTACATCAACAAGTTCTCATGCATTTTTCTTTCGCCCAGAAAAAGAAAAGCCAATTGATCAATTTAAAAAACTGCCTAAGTTAGAACATTACCTGCCTGAACTTTTTGAGCGCCCCCCTCAAATTAACGGGCACCTTCCAGTCGTCATTATCGGCAGTGGTTTTGGTGGCGCAATAAGTGCCTATCGACTCGGGCTTGCTGGTGTTAAAACAGCAGTGATAGAAAGAGGTAATAGATGGCCAAACGATTCTAAAAGAGCAGTTTTTGCTCATGACATGCTTGCAGATAAACGTATGTTCTGGCAAAGAACAAAAACTACCTTTCCAGCCCTTACTTTTGATCTTCCTTTCTTACAAAGTATCACTCCTCGCTCTATTGAAAAATTCGGTGGTGTCCTTGATGTCATTGATAAACCAGGAGAAAACAATCAAGATGGTTCAGACCTTCTGTTAGGGACAGCTGTAGGTGGTGGTTCTGTAATTTATACCGGAGTAATGGTTATTCCAAAAGAAGAGCATTTTAATAAACTCTACCCAAGCGCGCTATCATACAAAGAAATGGTCGATGTTTATTATCCACGAGTAAAATCAATCTTAAAATACAGCAATATGCCAAAAAATGTTTTTGCAAGCGCGCCATTCAAACACTGTCGAGATTGGAACAAAGAAGTTTCAAAAGCAGGCTACTCACCCTACCTTATTGAAGGTAACTGGAATTGGGATGTCATTCAACAAGAGCTAAAAGGAAAAGGCTTACCATCTGCAACTATTGGCCTAACTAATTTTGGTAACAGCAATGGGTGTAAAAATGATCTTGGCCAAAACTACATTCCATTAGCAGAAGCAACAGGCAATGTAACTTTCCATCACAAACATGAACTCACCAATATTCGAATGAATGGCGATATTTATGAACTAGATATTCGCGAATTAGATGCCCATGGAAATATTGTTCAAGAGAAATCGATTACTTGTGACAAACTTATTTTATCCGCAGGTTCTTACCATACAAGTCGTATGCTAGTCAGAGCAAAAGAAAGAGGAGATTTACCAGATCTAAATGAACATGTAGGTCAAAACTGGGGAGATAACGGTAATCGCATGTCATTTAGACAATCTTTATTTGGATTGCCCGCTGGTATTGCTCAAGCATCCCCTTCTCCTACCGCCATCTATGTTGATGAAGCAGGAAGAAGTCCTGTTGCTGCCGAGAACTGGGCAAATGCTGGCATTGCAGATGTAGGAATATCTATGATGCTATCTGTTACAGCAGATTTTAAAAATCGAGGATATTTTAGCTATGATGCCTCTATCGATGACGCTGTTCTGCACTACCCTAAAGAAAAAGAAAAAGATGCAACTGATGCACTCCGAGCCGTAAACAATAAAGTTGCTCGAGCCAACTGGCAACGTATCGGTGCTCAGGGTTTTTCAGATGTTATTTTTACTGGTGCTCATCCTGTTGGAGGAATGGAAATGGGGAAAGCGACAGACCTTTTCGGCCGCGTCCATGGCTACAATGGGCTCTATGTTATTGATGGTGCATTGATCCCTGGTAATAATGGATGTGCAAACCCTGCACTAACAATCGCAGCCTTAGCTGAAAGAAATATTGAGAATATTATTTCTCAAGACTTCTCTTAACCTTTATTTTAATTCTATTAGTAATTAACTAATAAAATCGCTACCTCTATTATTAAAGGTGGCGATTTTAAATAACGCGATATTTGATTCTTTTCTTATATCGCTATTTCAACCAGTTTTGATATTGCTACTTCTTAGGTACTATCAAATCACTCATAACAGAGTTCACGAAATAGTAGCCACTTTAGCTATCTGTAATAAAAATTACAGCATGATGCAATGCTCAATTATTATTTTTTGGTTTGATTTTGTGGTTAGTTTATATTTACGTAGCAACTAATGAGATCATATTAGAGGCAGGCCTCTGCTATTTTATTAGCCCTATTATCTCTGCACTATTTGACATTTAAACCGGCTTACTTTTTTTCTTTATTGCCATTTCAGCCAATTTTGGGGCTGCTGCTTTTAGGGCACTTGGCGCTACCTTCTTACCGACATTTACTGCACGTCCCAGTTGTTTTTTCAATGATGCACCTCTCTCCATCGCCTCTTTTCGCTGACGATTGCGCTGTACGTTATAAGCCTCGGTGATTTTGTCTACTAGCGTCTGTTTTAACTCTTCAACACCAAAATGCGTCTTATCTATTGAGATTGATAACGGTAAAACAAGATCGGAACACAACAGCTTTTTGTTGTATTCCATCGCTTGTTTAATCACTTTTGCTTTTGCTGCTGTTGGCTGTTCTAGATCGTAAGGTGGCTCCCACTCCCAAGCCGGATTTAATCTATCGACTTGGTTTACCACTGAAATAACGGTTGGTTTTTTACGAGAGATATTTTTTGGATCGGCATAATAGCGCTCGAATTTTTCATTCAATTGCTTATCAAGATCACGAGCCGATTGATTGGCTTTTAATACCCACAACACTAAATCCGCTTGAGTCATCTCTTTTAACATCTGCTTTTCAGTTTTTTCGTTACCGTCTAGTCCTTGTAAATCAACCACATTCACTTCAGCTTCATTGACGAATGCGCTATAAACCGTCACGTTATCGGTAGATGGCAGTACATCGACCTCTGCGACAAATTCTTCTTTTAATGTATTTATAATCGATGACTTACCCGAGCTGGTTTGACCGACCATCACAATTCGGATCGGCTCTAACTCTGTCGCTACTCTCTTTTCATCTTGTTTTGAAATCTTTGATGCTTGTAAGTCACCCTCTTCCAAACTAAATCGACCACTGTATAAGTCAATGGCAACCGCAGCGACTTCGTCTAGTAACGCTTCTTTGGCGGTTTGCTGCATATCAGACACCACCCCTCTGGTCATTGATGAGGTAGCTTGCTCTCGACTGAGATCAGACACGACTTTTAGCGGATTATAATAAAGATTTTTTGCATGATTCGCCCAGATCGCGGCTTTTACTATCTTTTGACCCACATCGCCATATTTATCATAAGCGTCATATCCCGCTTTAATGTACGAGAGCTTTAAATACTCAATACCGGGAATATGTTCTTGCACCACAACTTTGTATCGCTGGCTGATCTCTTCAAACAGTTTTAAGCCTTCAGGAATTGAGAAATCTAACGCTTTTTTATCAAACTTAGTTGCCACAAATTCAAGAACGTCCAACCCTATTTCATCAAGGTTTCCCCACTCAACATTGTCTTTGAGTAACTCTCGTGAATAGTGCTGTGATTGCTTCCATATGGCGACTTCATTATGAGACCACTCTTCAGAGGCTTTAACCAGACCCTCTTTAATCTCAATTTTGGTTTCTTCTGTTACGGCTTTAACTGGTTTATCTGCGGTGCGGCTTAGAATAAATAAAGGAATACTGACCGCCAACGTGCTGATAGCAATGGTAATAGACAGCTCTAATAGGTGGCCATATTTAACTGCAAGAAACAGAGCGAAACACATCATAATGATGACAGGAAGCACTGAGGAGATAATGACTATCCCCCAGCGTCCACCAGAGAGATCCGATAATAGACGATATAGGCGTTTAATCTTGTGCATAACCTGACGCTTCCTTACCTTTTTTCAAAGAGTCTTTATAGAGATCTTGCATGTCCTGAGTTGATACTTCTTCGCCTTTACTCTTATGATAAAAGTAGAAACAAGCGGCTCTGCCTAATCCGTAAGTGGTTCCAAAACTCATTGCAGCAGCGGCAACCGCACCCACGGTTTGACCATAAACGGGGATAAATTTAACCAATTGTCTTGCACCGAGCTTTACTCCATATTGCAAAGCAAAACTGCTGCCCAATGTACCTATCAACTCACTAAAGGTTTTCTTGTTCCATTCAACGCCGTATTGATTGGCTAAGCTATGTAACATTTTGGCTTGAATGGCAGGAACAGAGACTAACCCTACCCCTGGAATTAAATCACTAGCGCCGGCACTGCCTGAATACCAAAGCACTTCGTTCTCAACTTTATCAAAGTTTGCTTCTTCAACAGTGGCGTGATCTTTATCATCCACCATCATGCCGATGACAGGTAATATCTTAGTGAGTTCTTCTATTAACTCATCATAGTTATATACTGTGCCGTCGCTGGTTTCAAAATCAACCGAGATTGCCTCAACATTTTTACCCCATACCTCTTTAACCTGCTGTTCGTTAAAAGTCGTTTGGCGATCACGATTTGCCTTTTCACTAAGAAGTACCGCGGTATGAATCAACAACAAATGCTTAATTTTCTTTTTCTTCTTGATCTGTTTTAGTGCCGCTATGACTGAAGATTGTTCTGGTTCATCGGCCTTCATGACAACGACAAGCGCATGACCTGATTGACCTATTTCTTCAAGATCGTCCTTTGGATCGTAATCTGCCTCACCCAACCCTCTGGTATCTAAAAAGCGCATAATTGGCTTATCTTGCGGAAACTCATACGCCTCAGCAGTCATGGTGCAAGGAGCGAAGCCATTACCCACTTCCACAGATGAAAGCCCTGTTAACGTCTGAATGAAAGAAGATTTACCCGCACCTGTTTTACCCAATAGCCACAATGTAGGTAAATGCTTGCGCTGAAACTCGTGAGCTTGAGTTAAATCAGGGTTTTTATTTGGATTTATGAATGCTTTGATTTGGTCGAACATATCATTCCAACTAATGGAAAAGAATAAAGTATTTCTCGATTATAACACTTAAAGGGTCAATCATCATTGAAAGCGAATATCTGCATTAAAAATACAAATCAAAAAATAATCATTAAATTTTCTAATCAAAGTGTTGACAGCAAAGTTTCGGAAGCATATATTGATTACATGAATTGCCATTTGGAGTTCATTGATAACTGGTTCGCCTTATTATAGGGAACAAAACGTTATCACAATGAAGCGGCTCTACTGATTACTTACTAAAGAGTAGTAGCGTTGTTTCTAATATTTAATCTTGAACCATATGTCATTAATGAGTCTATATTGGCTCTGAATATGAGTTCTTTCTCCTCGTTTAGTGCGTCGAGAACTATTGCTTATTTTAAAGGATAGTATTATGCGTAATATCGATTTCTCTCCCCTATACCGTCATGCCATTGGTTTTGATCGCCTGTTTAATCTTGTAGAAAACAGCGCTAACAAACCATCTCAAAATGGTTACCCACCCTATAACATCGAACAGAAAGACGAGAACAACTACCGTATTACCATGGCTGTTGCTGGTTTCTCTGAAGATTCGTTAACAATTTCTCAAGACGAACATATGCTGATTGTGTCAGGTGACATTACTTCATCTGAAATAAAACCAACTTACGTTTATCAAGGCATTGCAGAGCGCAATTTTGAAAGAAAATTTCAACTTGCTGATTATGTAACCGTATCTGCAGCAAGCATGGAAAATGGATTACTTCATATCGATCTTGTTCGAGAAGTACCAGAAGCCGTCCAAGCACGTAAGATTGCCATCAACAAATAGCAATATATTTCATTGAGAATAGCGTAAACCTATATCTTCATACTCGGTTTACGCTTACAAAAAACATCTAATTTAAAATGTTTGCATTAAAATAACTAATGCGAATTCAAAGGAAAAATTATTATGGGTAAAATCATTGGTATCGACTTAGGTACAACTAACTCTTGTGTTGCTGTTTTAGATGGCGATACGCCACGTATTTTAGAGAATGCAGAGGGTGAACGTACAACGGCATCGGTAATTGCATACACAGATGGCGAAACTCTTGTAGGTCAGCCAGCTAAGCGTCAAGCGATTACTAACCCACAAAACACATTATTTGCGATTAAGCGTTTGATCGGTCGTCGTTTTGAAGACGAAGAAGTTCAACGTGATATCGAAATCATGCCGTACAAAATCGTTAAAGCTGACAACGGTGATGCTTGGGTTGAAGCGCAAGGCCAAAAAATGGCTGCTCCTCAAGTTTCTGCTGAAATTCTTAAGAAAATGAAGAAAACAGCGGAAGACTTCCTAGGTGAAGAAGTGACTGGTGCAGTAGTTACTGTACCTGCTTACTTTAACGATGCTCAACGTCAAGCAACGAAAGATGCTGGTCGTATCGCAGGTCTTGATGTTAAACGTATCATCAACGAACCAACAGCAGCAGCATTAGCTTACGGTCTAGACAAAAAAGGCGGCGATCGCACTATCGCAGTATACGACCTTGGTGGTGGTACATTCGATATTTCTATCATTGAAATCGACAACGTTGATGGCGAGCAAACGTTCGAAGTTCTTGCGACAAACGGCGACACTCACCTAGGTGGTGAAGATTTCGATAACCGTATGATCAACTACTTAGTAGATGAGTTCAAAAAAGAGCAAGGTATCGATCTTAAAACTGATCCTCTTGCTATGCAACGTGTTAAAGAAGCAGCAGAAAAAGCGAAGATTGAACTGTCTTCAGCTCAACAAACTGACGTAAACCTTCCTTACGTTACTGCTGATGCGACTGGTCCTAAGCACATGAACGTTAAAGTGACGCGTGCAAAACTAGAATCTCTAGTTGAAGACTTAGTAATCCGTACGCTTGAACCGTTAAAAGTAGCTCTAGCAGATGCGGATTTATCAGTAAGCGAAATCACTGACGTTATTCTAGTTGGTGGTCAAACACGTATGCCTATGGTTCAAGCTAAAGTAGCTGAATTCTTCGGTAAAGAAGCGCGTCGTGACGTGAACCCTGATGAAGCAGTAGCAATGGGTGCTGCAGTTCAAGGTGGTGTATTAGCAGGTGACGTTAAAGACGTTCTACTACTAGACGTTACTCCTCTGTCTTTCGGTATCGAAACGATGGGTGGCGTAATGACTAAGCTAATCGAGAAGAACACAACAATCCCAACAAAAGCGGATCAAACGTTTTCTACTGCTGAAGACAACCAAAGTGCGGTAACTATCCACGTACTTCAAGGTGAGCGTAAGCAAGCAAGTTACAACAAATCTCTAGGTCAATTTAACCTAGAAGGTATCCAAGCAGCACCACGTGGCATGCCACAAATCGAAGTAACATTCGACCTAGATGCTGATGGTATCCTAAATGTATCTGCAAAAGATAAATCGACTGGTAAAGAGCAGAAGATCACAATCCAAGCTTCAGGTGGTCTAACAGACGAAGAAATCGAAGCAATGGTACAAGAAGCTGAAGCAAACAAAGACGCGGACAAAAAGTTCGAAGAGTTAGTAACAGCACGTAACCAAGCGGATCAAATGATCCACGGTACGAAGAAACAAATCGAAGAAGCAGGCGATGCACTTCCAGCTGACGAGAAAACAAAAATCGAAGCAGCAATTACAGCACTAGAAGGCGTTAAGTCTGGTAATGATAAGGAAGCAATCGATGCGAAAACTCAAGAGCTAATGCAAGCAGCACAAAAGCTAATGGAAATAGCTCAACAGAAAGCTCAAGCACAACAAGGTGCTGAAGCTGGAGCGCAACCTAAGCAAGAAGATGATGTGGTTGATGCAGAGTTTGAAGAGGTAAAATAATACCTCATTTACACGAATGAAGTATTAACAAGGTGATTTCGGGCGTATAGAGGAAACTCAATACGCCCTTTTTTATGTTTGCTCGTTAATATAGCATTTGCGTTATGCTGCTTTGCTATCAAGCTCATTTAATTTAAATTGATTCACCAATGATGCCAAGTTATTCGCAATATTCATAAGTGCTTCATTTTCATCATTCAAAATCGTAACATTCTCATTAGAACTCTCACACAAAATATTGATATTATGCATTTTTTTACTTATCTCATTTGTTGCTTCATTTTGTTCTTGAGTCGCAATTGAAATCTGTTTATTCAAATCACTGACCTGATTGATGGCCTCATTAATGCCTAGTAATGTGCTATTTGCTATCTGAGTTTGACTCAAAGTTTTGGCAGCTTGATTTTCACTTAACTTCATTAAATTAGATGCCGCATGAGCTTGTTCTGTTATGCCTGATGTTAAATTCATGATCTGCTGAATTGCAGACTGAGTTCTAATGGCTAAGCTTCTCACCTCATCTGCCACGACAGCAAAACCTCGCCCAGACTCACCCGCCCTTGCCGCTTCTATTGCTGCATTTAAAGCCAATAAATTGGTTTGACTTGCAATGCCTTCAATCACATCAACCACTTCACCAATTTCATTACTTTGGTTAACCAAGATTTGAATGACTTTCGCCGCTTCATTCACTTCATTCGTTAATTCTCTTACATCATCACTGGCTTTTTGCGTAATGTTAGCGCCATTATTCGCTTCATTTAACGCTTTTACTGAAAACTCTTCAGCCAAAGCTACGCTGCTCACCACATCGGAGATGGATACATTCATTTGATTGATCGCCCCTGACATTTGTAATAGGTCATCCTTCTGACGTACAGAGTTCACTTTTGCATCATCGACCGCTTTTGACATTTTTTCCGACATGGTCACTAATTCAAGCACCTGAGAAGAAACAAAACTTACTGTGTCATTAATTTTACTCACAAATACGTTAAAAGCGCGGCCAATTTGAGCAATTTCATCTTGACCCTTTTCATCTAAACGAACACTTAAATCACCATCCCCTTTAGAGATATTATGCATTGCTGACATAATTTGCGATAAACGCCCAGTGATCTTATTCGATAAAAAGACAATCAATACACCCAGTAAGATGACAATACCTATCCCCATAATCGTAAGGAGACGTTTCGCATCCGCAGCCACCACAAGAATCGTACTCTCTAGATATTCAGAGTTACTGCGTAATTCATCTTCGGTTATGGTGATCGTTTTTCTTAACTCACCAATATTCCCCTGATAATCTGTTAGCCCTTGTTAGTGAGACAATTGAACTAATTTTTTAAACGTTGCTTCATACTCTTCCAATACACGCAGCGCATCTACATCCGCTAATTGCGATAAGTAGGCCTTAAGGTTACGGCTGTTTGCTTGATGCGATTCAACGTATTTTTTATCGCTGCGCAACATGAAATCTTTTTCATTACGACGCAGTTGAAGTACGCCGGTCTCTAAAATAATGTCATCACTTTTGTTGATCAGCATTTCTAAGTTATGCGCGTCTTCTCGTAATGCTCCATACACGCCTTGCTTTTCCGTTAAACCAATTTGAACTTCCATATTCACGACATTAATAAAATGTGCTTGGTAACGATCAAAAGTACTTCTTAATAGTTCATAATCTTCAAAGGGAATACCTGCGCTATCTAAAGTAAGTGTAAGTTCAGTAAAGTGATTGTTAAATATAGAAAATCGTTCATTAAAACTATCAACATATTTCATGTCTTTTCGTGATAGGAAATCTTTTTCTTCCTTTCTTAGATTAAGCATGTCGATTTCAATCAGTGACACCAATTGTGATGCAGTCATGAGTTTTTTATTGTCATTTTTTATTATCCGTAATTAAAATATCCATATTTTAGAGCAGCGTACAGTAAAATATTTAACGACTGATGTGAATGTTTAACATTACCAATTTGTGATGATGTAGCTTTTTTAAAGCATTGAAGATAATTGAAGTGAGATATGAGTCGCAATCGTTTGAAAATATTGACAATTAAAATGAGGGAAATGGCAGGAGCGTTGTGGCTATATACTTTTTATTATGACGAAAAAAAACGCATCCTTTACCAGAATGCGCCTTTTCTAATTAAGCAATTAATCTATTTTAAATTGAGATACTTGCAATTTCATGTCTTCAGATTGAGCTGCAACACCTTGAATTTCCAGTAGACACCGTTGAGCTGAATCAATATTATTTTTCGTTAATTCACCCAGCTCACGGATCGTTTGGCTAACATCCGTTGTGGTTACATTTTGTTCTTCAATCGCAGACGCTATTTGAGTTGATGAGTTGGAGATCATCGACATATCAATGATAATCTGATTAAGGATATCTTCCGCTTTGGTCGCCTGATCTGCCGATCGTTTACCCTGTTGACTGCATTGATCGATATTCTTAACCACTTTACTGGTTTGTGCTTGAATCGAATCAATAATGCCACTGATCTCTTCGGTTGACTCTTGTGTACGAGTCGCTAATGAGCGTACTTCATCTGCTACAACAGCAAAACCTCGCCCCTGCTCACCTGCACGAGCCGCTTCTATCGCAGCATTCAACGCAAGCAAATTCGTTTGTTCAGCAATGCTTTGAATAATCGCTACCACGCTGCCTACTTTATCAACCAGCTCACTTAAATGCGTAATATCTTGCTGGCTTAGAGATAGCACCGAAGATAAATGAGTGATCCCTTTCGATGCTTCTTGTAATGTCAACTGCCCTTCTGTCGCATTGCGATGAGATACGGTGGCATTTTCTGCTGCAGCTTCGGTATTATTGGCAATATCCGCAACATTCAGACTCATATCATGAATAGCTGCTGACATTCGCATGGTATGCTGCAACTGGCTATTAAAATCATCCAAACTCTTTTCAAGCTGAACCTGCATCTCTGACGCACTATGAGCAAGCCCACTTGATTTTTGTTGCGAATCACTCACTAATAACTGTATTTTATCCAATAAGCTATTAAAGCTTGAGCCTATTTGGCTAATTTCATCTTCACCAATATTTTTTGCTCTTAATGCAATATTATTGGTTTCGATGATCTCATTAATCACATTTGCTTGACTCGATATACGGCGAACGATAACTAAAGACAGCATAATTGACAAAGAAATCAATGAGATAATCAACACCCCTGAAACCAAATATTTTTGCCAGCTCAAATAGTTCACATAATCAGTCACTTTCTCATCTAATTCGTTAATTAAGAGAGAAAACTTACGCTCAACTTCAGATGATTGCACTCGTGCATCACCTTTAATACCTTCGTTATACGCTAACCCTAGTATCTTCTTTTGGTCGATAACTTTATTCGCATAAAGAGCTAACTCAGACAAATTACTATTAAGATTCGTCTCTTGTATGGTATCGCCTTTTTGAATCGCCTCATCAAATAATAAAATACCTTCTAATAACTCAACATCATGATTTTGAAATGCTTGAAGATAAAGTGGCTTTCTGATTTGTTGGTAATCCCCGACTAAACCATCTTGCTCCGTTAGCCCTAAGGTTTTATATGCATTGACTAAATTTTGAAAAACAAGAACATACTCTTTTAATTCATGTTGAATAGCTTCTTGCTGCTGTAGATGAATACCAAATACATCCAACGTCTTATCAATAGCTTCACTATTGCTATGAAAAAGTTGCGCGTTTTTTTCAAACTTATTCAAATATTTCATGTCTAGACGAGTCATGAAATCCTTTTCATTTCGGCGCATATTTAATAAATTAACTCTTAGCTCAGCAAGATCCAACTGTGCTTGATTTAATCGATTCGAATCTTGAGTAATTTTGTATGCATACCCAAGAGTAAATACCATCCCCATAACACCGACTAGGCATAATGTGTACAATATATGTTTTACTTTCATAGTAAAAATAGGCCTTTAATATTAAAACGGGCAAACCATACATTCTCCTGTGTTCGCTAGCAACTGATATTTATATTATTTGTCTTTATTGACTTCTATTTGTACCGCATTACTTTCCCTATAACATCTACTTCTTATTTGTTTTTCTGCCTTCAAATCGCTACACTAGCGCGGTCTTTTAATCAGTAACGACTTTTCCTACAATGTGTCGATTTTTCTTTCTCATTTTCACGCTTTTTTCTTTTTCTGTTTTCGCTGACGCCTTGGAGGAAAAAGCAGAGCTTGGTAATGCTCGCGCCCAAGTAAAGCTCGCTATGGAGTACGAATCGGGTACTAACCGCCCTATTAATATTGATCATGCTATACAGTGGTATAAACAAGCGGCAATGCAGGACAATACCACCGCTCAATTTAATCTTGGTCAAATCTACAAAAACGGTTACGGGGTTGCTCAAGACATTAAACAAGCTATTTATTGGTTTACTCGTGCCGCGACACAAAATCACCCACCTTCACAATTCTATTTAGGCGAGATCTACGAATATGGATTATCTGGTGCGGTGGATTTATATAATGCCTCATTATGGTACCAAATCGCTTCAAATAATGGCCATGGGGAAGCCATGTTAGGTTACGAGCGTGTAATCGAAGAAATAAAGATACAACAGCAAAAAGCGTCACAACAAGTTAATGAGCCTAATGTCATAGAATCTGAGCCTGAACCCAAAACCATTATTATTAAGCAGATGGAAAAACCGACGCTGTTAATCACCATCGGCAGTTATCTATTAATTGCGATTATGGGGGTTATCTTGATCTTTTTACTGTTACGTTTAAAGCAATCCATGAAACAAACAAAAAGTGATGATGCTTTAAAAAACAGTTTTGTTAACTCATTGCACAATGAAAAAATGAAGCAACTGCAAGAGAGTTATGAAAAACTCAAAATACGCTCTGATGTACAAGAAAGCACAGTAAAAAGACTGACTCTTGAATTAGAAACAAAAAAACTACTTTCACAATTTACGCCTCATCAATTATTAGGTGTAACACTAGAAAGCAGCAGCAGTGACATTAAGAAACAGTATCGAAAATTAGCACAACTTCATCACCCTGATCATGGTGCTGATGGTGTGATGTTTGCTGAAATAAATAAAGCCTACCACACAATAAAAGGATAACTGACGCAGAACACTGAGCTTAACCTTTACATGTAAGCGTCGTTCTGTATACTTCGCACTCAATTAAGTGTTACAAAAAAGTAACAATTATTCATCAACATTTAATTGGTTAAAGAGTAAGTGATATGTTTAATTTAGAAGGATATTGTGATTGGTGCCAAAAACCGGCAATGGTTTTACAGCATCAATATTGTGATGGTGCAAAATATTATGCCTGTGAGCACTGCAATGATTACGCCAAAATCGATATCCGATTATATGATTTGGCCGAAATGGAAAACATGGCTCAAAAGTAAAACATGCCGATGACAACCTCATCGGCATTTTTATATCTCTAATAACACTGTCTCTATTATGACTCTTTCGCCATCACTTTATAGATAAGTGCCCCCATTATCGCACCAACAATCGGCGCAATCCAAAACAACCATAATTGTGACGTAGCCCAGTCACCAACATACACGGCAACCGCGGTACTACGAGCCGGGTTAACTGATGTATTGGTAACAGGAATACTGATAAGGTGAATAAGCGTTAAACATAAGCCTATCGCAATTGGAGCAAAACCTGCTGGGGCTCGGCTATCTGTTGCCCCCATGATTACAATTAAGAACATTGCAGTTAGTACGACTTCTGTAATAAGTGCCGCTGTCATTGTGTAGCCACCAGGAGAGTGATCCCCAAATCCATTTGATGCAAAACCACCTGCCAAGTCAAAACCCGATTGACCGCTTGCAATTAGATATAAAATACCACCTGCCGCAATACCACCCAGCACTTGAGATATAATGTATGGCACTACATCTTTCGCATCAAAACGTCCACCAATCCACAAACCTACCGACACTGCTGGGTTTAAATGACAACCGGATATATGGCCAATAGCAAACGCCATTGTTAATACTGTTAGACCAAACGCAAGTGCTACGCCTACAAAACCTATACCTAGCTCAGGGAAGCCAGCGGCTAATACAGCACTACCACAACCGCCTAGCACTAACCAAAACGTACCTATAAACTCTGCCATGTATTTATTCATAATAATTCCTATATAATTTTTATCTCTTGATTTCGCTTTAATTTTTTATCCCGAATCAAGTTATTGTTCAAAAAGAATATAGGTGATGATTAACAAAATAGACACTTTTAGGCTTTCATTTATCTCTTATTTTCACTTTTAAGACACAATTCCAAAGACTGTAACACTAATTTATACTGTAATTACAGATATTTGAAAGCATTACACAGATCAATTTAATCGCGAGATAATAAAAAAACCTAGAAATATCCAGACTTTTTTATACTTAAGAAATAAATCCTTATTTTTTAAATACTAATGCAAGAGAAACTGGAACTCTATCCGATATTTTTATTCCACCAACAGTTGCAGCAAGTTTCGTTAAGTTCTCACTAGGAAGTCCAAAATCTGAAGCGCCTACAATTACTGATGAAGACGAGCTCACCATTACATAGTTGTCATTTTTTAAGATTACAACAGGAAAGCCAATTGATTTTGTTTTACCATACATTGTGACTTGCACAGGAATAACTAGCTTTTTAGGTCCATTAGATAGCGCAGCCAAGTCCACTTTACCGCTTACTTTAACATCAGGGTATTTCACTGACTCAAAGAATATATCATTCAATCTAGCATCTCTAATAGGGATCCCAGTACTGATCCCTTTTAGATTTACATCGATAGAAAATTTCCCACTTTCACTTAATTCACCAGATAACGTGTTTATTGTGGCTGGTTCTACAACAAATTGGTTTTTAATTGTAGTAAAGCTGACTGAAGATAATTTAGATTCTAAAAGATAGTTATCAGCAGCTAAAGAGTGGGTGGATATCAGAGCAAGAGCAAGACCAAAAGAAGATAATATTTTTTTCATTATAGTTAACCTTATATTGAGTTATTGTTTTGAATCGATCGAATAATACTCCTAATAAAATGAATCAAATAAAGAATTAAATCGATTGAACTGAAGCATTTTTTCAATGAGATGTAGTCCACAATTCAATCAATGTAAATGAACTAAACTGCAGTAACACAGAATCAATTACACCCTCTCTTTCTAATCACTTAATTTTAACATCTAAACCAAGTGATACTAAGGTTCCGAGCAATGTAGTGATAACCACAGATAACATTGAACCAATCAATACATATTCAGTCATGCTTCGATCGTTTGATTTATTCAATTCACCAAATCTAAATATTGACTTAGCTGCTAATACAAAACCCACCGCTGAATAACTCCCTACGAGGGTAAAGGTCAATATTAAAACTCGTTCTAAATAACCAATCAACTCACCACCAGCGACAAGACCACTAATACTAGAATTACTCTCTCCACCTAATATTGGATTCTTTCTTTGATTCTACCCATTGCTTTGGTTGTAGATAGAAATCGCAGATAATATGTATCAGCAAGAACGGTATTAGAATACCAAAAAAATCAAACATGCCTCAATCCCACCACTTTGTTTATAAATTTTCGATTTAACTCACTAATTAACGGCCAACCAGAAGCTTTAAGTGACTTACTGATAGTTGAGGTCGCAACATTAAGCTTTTCTGCTAGCTCACCAACCAGCAAACCTTCATTAGTTTGAAGCATAGGAAGAATCACTTCACATTGGCGCGAAGTTAATTCGGTGAGTTGTCTATCAAGATATTTAAAGAGTAAGTCAAAGTACTCTGTGAGCTCGGAGCTGTCAGAATCAAAAAATAACCTCGCGTTTTTCAAGGCTTTTAACCCTCGACCAGAAAGAACAAATGCTTCACCCATTGATTCAGACACCGACTCGCGTAAATCGGCATTAGAGGCAATAGCAAAACTAATGCGGCTATCAAACTCATTACCAAGAGACTTAATACCAAGCCGATAAATAATGGTGTATCTCAGAGCGCTTTCGATATCATGGACTACAGACTGAAACTCATCACCACGCTCAATACTATGTACATTTGATGAATTCCCTTCAGTAATCCATTTCTGGATCTCTTTGATTCGATTAAGTAATTGTTCAAACTGCTCAGAGGTTAACTTAGTTGAATTGACAATATCGCCGCTGATCACTGCGATAGGTTGATAGGTATGCTCCACATTAAAATTCCTCTTTTGCATGAAAATGTAAATTTAGCCGTTTTTGGCTAATAATGCAAATTTAGCCATTTTTGGCTAATAACGCGAATTTAGCCATTTTTGGCTAATAATTAAGAATCGGGAGATCTACCGAAAACTTTCCCACATCCAATAAACGTTACGCATCACGCTAACTCAGAATGAAGTAACTAAGGTGATAATTTCCCCTCCCTCTTTAATCGACTGCAGAACAATTAACTGTGTCTTGCTCAATTTAAGCAGTTCAACTTGGTTTCGCATGGTTCAATAATATCTCTGCAATCACGTTATCAACATCCTTTTAATTTTTATCTCTCTTCCCTTCCTAATCCCTTGCGATTATGTGATAGATCTCTGATAATTAATGTATTGCTCTTAATTGGACACACTTATGCCGCAGGATAACGCACCAAGTTTCTTCTTTTTCGATTATGAAACATGGGGAACTAGCCCATCTCTCGATCGCCCATGCCAATTTGCTGGGGTTCGTACCGATGAAGATTTCAATATCATTGGTGAGCCATTAGTTATTTACTGCCGCCCTCCCATTGATTATCTGCCCTCTCCTGAAGCGTGTTTAATTACGGGAATCACTCCGCAAACCGCAGTAAGCAAGGGCTTATCTGAGCCTGAGTTTATCGCCAAAATTCATCATGAGTTATCACAGCCAAATACGTGTTCATTAGGCTATAACAACATTCGTTTTGATGATGAAGTCTCTCGCTACACCTTATATCGTAACTTCTTCGAACCGTATGGTTGGAGCTGGCAGAACGGTAACTCTCGTTGGGATTTACTTGATGTGATGCGTGCTGTTTATGCCCTACGTCCTGAAGGCATCGAGTGGCCAAAAGACGAAGAAGGCAAACCAAGCTTTAGACTAGAAAAACTCTCTCAAGCAAATGGTATTGAGCATGAAAATGCCCACGATGCGATGGCCGATGTAATTGCCACCATCGAGTTAGCAAAAGTCGTTAAAAAAGCACAACCAAAAATGTTTAACTACTTGCTTTCTATGCGTAACAAGAAAAAAGCAGCGACATTAATCGACATAGTAGAAATGACGCCATTAATGCACGTGTCTGGCATGTTTGGCGTAGATAGAGGCAATATTAGCTGGATTGTGCCTGTTGCTTGGCATCCTACTAATAATAACGCTGTAATTACGATTGATTTAGCATTAGACCCTAGTGTATTCCTAGAATTAGATGCAGAGCAATTGCATCAACGCATGTATACCAAGCGTGCTGATCTTGCGCCTGATGAATTGCCAGTTCCGGTTAAGTTAGTGCATTTAAACAAATGTCCTGTTCTTGCGCCGGCTAAAACACTGACTGCTGAGAATGCAGCGAACCTCAATGTGGACAGAGAAGCCTGCCTACGCAATCTTAAAGTGATCCGTGATAATCCAGAGATCAGACAAAAGCTAATTGCGCTTTACAGCATTGAACCTAATTACGAGAAATCGACCAATGTAGATACGCTTCTATATGATGGTTTCTTCTCTCATGCTGATAAAACGACGATTGATATGATCCGTCAATCAACGCCTGAACAGCTTATCGATTTTGAACCTAATGTCACTGACCCTCGCATTAAACCATTATTGTTCCGTTACCGTGCGCGTAATTTCCCGCATACGCTTAATGAAGCTGAACAATTAAAGTGGCAGGCTCATCTGCAAGATTATTTCCAAACCCATTTACCTGATTACGAATCAAGTTTTGAAACTTTGTATTTGGAATCTGAAGGTAATGACAAGAAAACCGCTATTTTGCGGGCCGTTTATAATTACGTACAACAGTTAGTATCATGATTAAATACCTTTATTCTTTCGCATGGATTTTTGCTTCATTGTTTGCTGGAAACGGCATTCAATCGTGGTTAAATATTTCAGTACCGGGCAGTATTATTGGAATGCTGATTTTATTCACTGCAATGGTTATTGGTGTATGCAGGCCGGACTGGGCTGCGACAGGTTGCCAATTCTTCATGCGGAATATGTTGATTTTATTTATTCCAATCTCTGTTGGGTTAATGACGCATTTCGATTTATTAATCAACAATGCGATTCCAATCATTGTCAGTACCGCTGGTGGTTCATTACTGGTTTTAGTTTGTCTTTCATTACTTATTGATCGTCTTGATAGAGGAAACAAATAATGTGGGTCATTTTAACCGTTATTGTTTTTTATTCAGCGCGTTGGTTCGCTAAACGTTTTCCTCACCCAATCAATAATCCATTATTGCTGAGTGTTTTTATCGTTATCCCGATCTTGATGGTATTACAGGTACCTTATGAAACTTACTATGCCGACAATGCATTTTTAAGTTACTTGCTGCAACCTGCTGTTGTTGCTCTGGCGTACCCGCTGTATGAGCAGTTACCGCATATTCGTGCAAACTGGAAAATCATCCTACTTGCTTGTAGTGTTGGCTCACTGTTCTCTATGCTGTCAGGTGCTTTCTTAGCGGTATGGATGGGTGCTGATATGCAATTGGTTGCGAGTATTTTACCAAAATCAGTGACCACACCAATTGCGATGGCTATCTCAAGTCAATTACAAGGTGAGGCGGCTATCGCGGCTATCTTAGTGTTATTAGCAGGCTTAATGGGCGCTATCTGTGCTTATCCTATTTATAATATGTTGGGAATTAAAAGCTCACTGGCAAGAGGATTAACCATGGGTAATGTCTCTCACGCCCTTGGTACTGCACAAGCTGCTGAAGTTAACTCTCAAGATGCGGCGTTTAGCTCTCTTGCCTTGGTTATTTGTGGGATCATCACTTCATTAGTTGCGCCACTTATTTATACGTTATTGGTATTTATAAAAGGCTAATTGGTTAAAACCCCTTCAAATCAGTGTGACATCTCTCTCATTGATGTAAATAATGTATCTTTACATCAATGAGTGTGATATTGATCTATGTTTCTATGGCTATAGTCCCTAATAATGAGCCCAGAAGAAATTAAAAAGGATCACACTGATGACCACTCTACACTCTACAACAGTACAACAACGCTTAGAAAATGCCCTTTCTGATCTGCCTGCAGATTTACAATCAGCGCTGTCTTCTTTCATTAACACCCAATTTAAAGGCATCATTACTAAAGCGCAGTTTCAAGGCCTACTTGCTGACAGCAAACTTAGTGACAAAGAATTACGTTTAGCCTTACTTCCTCTTGCCGCGGCTTTCTCTGTTGCCCCAATTTCTAATTTTTATGTTGGTGCGATTGTTCGTGGTAACTCAGGTGACCTTTATTTTGGTGCAAACATGGAGTTTAGTGGTGTTCAATTGGGCCAAACGGTTCATGCTGAGCAATCTGCGATTAGTCACGCTTGGATCAACGGTGAAACCGGAATATCTGACATTACTATCAATTTCAGTCCTTGTGGCCACTGTCGTCAATTCATGAACGAACTGACAACGGCTGATAGTTTAATGGTTCAACTGCCTGAGCGTGATGAGAAGTCATTGCAAGAGTATTTACCAGAATCATTTGGTCCTAAAGATCTGGGTATTGAAGGCGGTTTATTAGCGTCTGTATCGCATGATCTAACACTAAAGACGGATTCTGCTTTATTGATTAGTGCTGTAGAAGCAGCGAATCATAGCCATGCACCTTATTCACATAACATCAGTGGTATTGCGCTTGAAATGAAAAGCGGTCACATTTATCACGGCATGTACGCTGAGAATGCGGCGTTTAATCCAAGCTTACCTCCACTTCAAGTGGCCCTTATTCATGCCAATATGTCTCGTGAGTGTTTATCAGACATCACAACCGCAGCCTTGGTTGAAAACCATAAAGGCGCAATTAGCCACTTAGCAATAACTAAAAGTACATTAGAGGCGCTTAGCCCTGAAGTGACTTTAGAGTACGCTGCGATATAAGTGGATTAAGAGTCAATCAAAAAAAGAGGAGCTAATTTGCTCCTCTTTTTTTTAACTCAACAGCTCAACGGCCAGCTTTTCTCAAAGTACTTATCCAGAAAATAAGTCTATTGATTTTGTTTCCATCGGATCGCAGCATCAATCAATTGTCTATCCATACCCTTTTTACCCAGTAACGAGATCCCCCATGGTGAATCGTTCACCGAAAACCAAGGTAAATGTAGTTGAGGTAGATCAGCTAAGCTTGCTAATGAAGTGTATTTCAAAATGACTGAATTGAGCTTATATAATTGCTCATCTGACGCGGTTACTGGTGGTGCAATGTTTGTTGTAGTTGGCATTAACAACAAGGTTTTCTCATCCAACAGTGACTCTAAAACAGATTGAACAAGATCTCTCTGCTCTAATGCAATTGTAGGAGAGTAATAAAGAATCATACTAAGTATTGAAGATTCATACTGAGAAATAAAGTATCACACTAAAAGGGCAGCATTCGCATCCATATGCTGCCTTTTCAAGTATGAACATACCCCAATTTAGATTGATTCATTCAACAACCGCAGTAAAAAATCCCTTTCAAAGAATATACCGCAATATGATTGACTTGTCGGATTATGATGTATAATCGAAATGCAATTTAAGTACCTCATTTTCTCAACAAGGCACTCAGGTTATCTATTAGCAATTTTCGCGTACGATTTTATCAATATAGCGATAATACTCTTCTGCTACTCGAAAGCGGATGAGAACCCCGCGAGCCATCTCCTGACAGCAACGTTCACTTTGCTCCGCATATGGTAATAGAATATTGTTGAGCCATTCCTTACCATGAATTGCGTCAATATGAATATGCTCACGGTGATAAGCAATTGCTTCTTCTGGAAAGCCACATCTTTCCATGCCTTTAGTCACTGCTTTGAATCTAACGGGGGCTGAGCCTTCAATCAAACCAATCGCTCCAAATAACCGGGGAATGTATTTTCTTCTAAGCGCCCAAAACGTTACAAGGTTCCCGTTCATCAAGCACGGTGTCGGGATATTAGTTGGTAACGAAAGAGATACTTCGTCTAGTAGATTTCTACAATACCTAGATGACTCCGTGAACATTTCAGTATGAATTTTATCATAACTGCCATTTCCCATTTCATCCCAATAGTTCTCAGCAATTGTTAATTTTGAGCGATTATTGACACCTAATTGAGCCAAAGCCATCACATCATCAAAACTACCATCGACAAGCTCTTCCATACACACGTAAAACGCAATTGCTGAAGGAGACGCTTCGTTTCTTAGATACACCAAGAACTCTTTGATGTTTTCATTAAGTGTTAATAGCTTATCTGTATACCAACCTTTAAACTCTGTTGGATTAGATGGAAGAATTTCATTTACAATTGCATTTTCTTCAAACGACATCCATTCATCTTCTATTCGTCGTATTTCCCTAAGACTATCGATAGAGTCTGGAATTACGTTAAACCGCACAGGGTCGCCTAACGTTGACGAATAATAATCTTGTAAGACATACTGAGTAGAATTAAGTTTAAAATACGGTGTGTCCATTTTGTTATCTCTTCTTTACATAAGGAGCTAAATCGGGCTTAGATTTCCAATATGGCTCAGGGGGGGTATAGCCTTCAGTTGGGCTATATATTGAGTTTTCTTCAAATCGCATCGTGTCGATATGGCGTGGGCAGTTAGGGAAAATAAATTCAGCCTCAACAATGATCACGCTCTCCGCCTTAGGAAAGTGCTGTGTAATTTCTTTATCTGTAGAAATTCGTGCTCTTCCGTTAATGCGGATGCGACGCTTGTCTCCATTGAATTGGATAAAGAGCAACGCAACTTCGGGGTTCTCATCAATATTACCAAGTGTTTTGTACATTCCGTTTCCATCATAATTCGCAAACGCAAGCTCATTATCTGACATAACACGTACGAAACCCTCATTCCCACCTTTATAAGAGCACTCCAAGTTCCTGTCACCGCTCGAAGTTGCAATGAAAAAGAACAGCGATGAGTTCACTATTTGGGCTACATCATCGTTAAACTCAATCATTAACCTTGTGTCTTCAAGCTGCTTCGCTATACGCTCTGAACCATTCAGTTTTTGAATTCTTAATTGATTTTCTGAGTAAAAATTACGCATCATAAACCTTAGATAGACTCAAAGAAAAACTCCGAATATGAATGATTCGTATGCTGAATATCCTGATTTATTCTTCTATGGACAATTGATAATTTCTCAGGTCTAACAAGCGGATACATATGATGCTCTACATGGTAGTTATTCCCATTTGTGTACCAGACCATAAAGCTGCTAGCTCGGATTGAACGCGTATTTTCCAACACATTCTCACTTTCATTATTACAACCAAAGTGCTCTGGGAACTCAATTAGGGTATGTAGTGGTGAGGCTACTAAAAAGAGAGGTAACAACCAAGCTCCCAAATAAGTCAGCATTTCAAAATATGCAAGCCCTACAATTGCAACAATAATAATAACTAGCATCATGATGTACTCATTTCTAATCTGCTTGTTGGTTTTCTGGTCACAAAGATCGTTAATATCCTTACCAAGGAGTGCTTTAAATACACGTTTGAAGAATTCGATGTAATGAGTTATCAAGAAAAATGAAATTAGCTTTGTAAATATATTGCTACTTCCATCTAGAGTATTAAATTCGAAAAATTCAGTATCGTCTTTCGTCCCTACTTTTGCATGATGTATCAGATGACTCGCCTTGTAATTCGAATAGCTAACGAGCATTGGGGCACCTAATAGAAAACCAACTATACGATTTACGATGTTATTAGAAAAAGCTCCACCATGAAGAACTTGATGCTGAAGCTCGACTCCATGAGCAAATGCAACCCCCAATAAGATAAACCCTGCATAAAAGAAGTAGCCACCCATAAAATACATCCAGGCACCACCTAATATCATTGATGTATACAAAGTCATCTTAATTGTAAAAGAGGTATTACACGAGCCAGATATTGAAACTAAATAATCATTGTTGTTTTCGACTTTCATTTGCTTACTCCATTTTAAATATGCTTAATAATAGAGTGAAAATATAATGATATTAATCAAAAACACCTTGATGAGCATATAATATTTCTTGATGCAAAAATAACCAAACACTCCTTAATAATAATTAGATAGAAGAGTCTATACATCAGATTATTATTATAAATTGATATCGAGGTGTATATGGCAAATTTAGAGATAGACATGGAAAAAAATCAATTTCTTCATGAAATAGAAACAAAAGAGTCATCCAATATTCCTTATGGATGTCGAAAAGGAGTTTGTGGACAGTGTGTTGTAGAACTAAATGACCACCATAACGTTCTGAAACCAAAGACCGAAGACGAAAAAATAATTTTAAGTGTGATTGGAAGGAACAAAGAAAACCACAGGTTAGCTTGCACATGTGAGTCAATAAAGTCTGGGAAAATATTTATCGATTTAATCTGAATGTATTATTTGTAAGTAAATGATTGATTTTTATCACCGATAAGTAATATCAAATTCTAAACCATTAAAATAAAAGAGTGTATAGGTATGGAGAAAGCCAATAATGAAAATCAACTAATATTGTCCGAGGTAATAGATAATATTTGTATGGTTTCAAATATCAACGACTTCTTGGGTAAAGACGCTTTTAATTCAGAAGATTGGGATAATTTCAAGGATTCCTGGAATGAACTCGATCAAGATAATTATATGAATGATGATGGCAAATATCGCTTTAGAAATTTCTGTAAAGCTCGATACCTAAGGTCAGAAGATACTTTATGGATGAAGGAGTACGATCATTATTACCAACCAACAGCGGTGAATCCCCTAAATGGTGGTATAAAGCGATGGTTTTCTCCCATAAAAGGGGAGGTATTTCACAACTCTATACTGAATCAGCTTTTGAAAAAAATCGGATATGAGTTAAGCGAACTAACTAATCAGGATGTTTGGAATATAAATATCTACCAGAACAGAATCATTGCGGAACAGAACCAACAAGGAAAGCCTTCTCCGGAAGGTATTCACAATGATGGAGTTAAATATAGCACGCTTTTGATGATTAACCGTGAAAACGTATCGGGTGGTATAAATACCATTTTCGACCAGAATAAAACGCCCATTTTTGACCATACGCTGACAAAAGAGGGAGAGTGCATATTCTTCCAGGACACCTCTACTTATCATTTTGCTTCTCCAATAGTTCAAGTTGACCCAAATAAGTTGGGAATTAGAGATCTGCTTGTAGTCGAATTCTATTAGCGAGTGATTGATATGAACTCAAATGATCAGAAAACATCTTCGCGTGCGACCTTAAATTACAGGGGATTGAGAGTAAAAGACTCAGAAGCCATCGCAGATATAATGTCTAAACCGCAAGTATTTCATGGCCTATCATCTATGCCTTATACAAGTGAAATGGTGGTAAAGGACCTAATGGCCGATACTGAGCATAAACATTGGGTTATTGCAGAACTCAATGGCAAAGTTACGGGGTTCATCTATTTAACGTGGCCGAGCGGGCGGTGGCGAAGAGTTGCTTCTCTTGCAATGGGTGTTTCAGATGAAGCAACTGGACAAGGAATTGGCTTTAATCTTTTGAAAAAAGCGTTGCATACGGGATTTATGTACCTCGATTTTGAGCGTATAGAGTTAGTGGTTTACCAAGATAATGAGGCAGCAATAGCAATCTACAAAAAGATTGGCCTTGTAAACGAGGGAGCTAGAAAGGCTCAGGTCATTCGGGAAGGAATTTATTTTGATTCGTACTTAATGGGTATAACCAAGAGTGATTATTTATCCACACACAACAAAAATAAATAGCTACTGTCACGAAGAATACACTAATACATAATGGAATAATGATGAAAGACGAAAACAGAAAAGATGATTATGACCACTCACTACTATTTAGCCGTATGCTTGGGATCGTAAGTGAGGAGGAACTTAAAACACTAGAAGGTAAAAAAATTGCTGTACCTGGTGCTGGAGGAGTTGGATTTACCCATGCCGAAACGTTAGTCAGAATGGGGGTAGGTTCAGTTACCATAGCTGATTTTGACACATTTGGCCCAGAAAACATGAACCGTCAATTCGGTTGCACTATTAGTACATTAGGGCAAGAAAAAGCTGACGTTCTTAGTCGCCGATTACATGACATAAACCCAAACGTTGAGACAAAAATCTTGACTGCTATCTCTGAAGACACAATAGAAGAGTTCTTGGACGGTGTCGACTTAGTCTGTGACGCTCTTGACTACTTTGTTATAGAGCCAAGAATGCTCATGTATCGCAGAGCTAGAGAGCGAGGTATTCCAGTTATAATGTCCGGACCAGTTGGTTTTGGTGCATCGCTGCATTTATTCACTCCAGAAGCTATGCCATTCGAAACATTTTTTAATTTACAGAAAAACGATACCGAACAAGAGAAACTAGTTAAGTTTGGGAACGGTTTAACACCATCGTCACTTTATCTCAACTATCAAAAGTCTGCTAACCTCGATTTCGAAGCACACAAAGTTGCATCTCTCAGTTGTTCTTGCTTACTTGCAAGTACGCTAACTGGATCATCGAGTGTCTTACAATTACTTGGAAAGCAAAGTTTTAAGTCTGCTCCTTATTGTTACCAGCTTGACTTGCGCGCGTTTAAGTTCGAAGAAGTTCACTTAGAACATGGCGTCAAATCACTACCTGCCGTTGCCGAGCACGAATAACCACAAAATACATAAACATGCATCACCTCCCTCTTGTGCGATAGAGCCGTGATTAGATCGATGTTACCACTTTCCTATTTTTGAAGGTAACTCAATTTAACACAGCTCCTTTTAAATCAAAAGCCTACAAGGAAAAATAAACATAATATTAAAAAATCACTAAAAATATTCACAAAACGTATTACTTTTCTCATTTATTTGACATAATGCAACCAGTTTCTATTATAGAATAAGCTTTCACATTAAGGACATATAAATTCACCAGCGCAGAGAGTGGGAGTAATGGACAACTAACACATTAATCCAACCTTCATATAGGTTGTCGGTCTCTTGTAAACACAAATATCTCTTCAACGTCAGTGATATTGACCATGGTCCGGCTTTTAAAATGCATTAATACATAATAAATCAAACTGGGTGCTATATATGCACTCCAAGTTATAACGAGACTGGAACAATGCAAATCAATCAAATTAACGCTTTTCTGGCTATTGCGAAAACGGGAACTCTCGCAAGAGCGTCAGAACTCGTCCATGCAACACCTGCGGCTTTAAGTCAAAGAATAAAACAATTAGAAAGCAGACTAGGAACGGAAGTATTTGTTCGGACTAATCGAGGGATGCAATTATCACCCCAGGGGCTAAAGATATATGACCATGCTCATAGTATTTCTCAAGGAATGAAAGATTTAGTTGCTACCCTATCTGAAGTTGACGTCAATCAAGAAAGAGTCAACATAGCCGTTAGCAACGCATTTAACCCCATAAAACTGAGCAATCTAACCCTTTCAAATGAAATAGAGAATCATAAGGTCAACATCCGAAGAATGGGAGATGATTCTATGTTAGTAGCAATGAAGCATAGTCCAATAGATATTGGGATCGGCTTTTGCTCCCAACAAGACGATAGCATTAGGTCCGTCTATTTAGGTTGTATCAATTTTGTATTAGTAGAAAGTAAATCGGATCAGAACAACGGTAAGGTTACAAAAATTTTGCTACCGAATATTCCTCAGCTTATTGAGGGCTTACCGATCAAAACTCAATACCGCCTCTCTCATAACGATTGTTATCAGAGCTCGTTACTCTGCATAAAAAATAAAGGGTATTCAGCCATATTAGAAGAAAACTTCGCAAAAGATTGCATTGAGAATGACAGTAATCTTTGTGTAGTGGGTGAACATATAGAAGTTCCATTTCACCTCTATTTCACCGCAGAACGAAACAAACTAATTAATATCATCAAAGATGACTTAGTTGGCTATCTAATGTAACTAATTCTCAAAAATATAACAAAGGAAGACATAGTGAATAACATATTCATTGACGGACTAGCTGGTACTACTGGACTACAAATACATTCTCGTTTAAAAGATAGACGTGATGTCAATATTATCGAAATTGAAGCTAAGTACCGCAAAAACTTGTCAGCGCGTAAAGATATGATCAATAGCGCTGATGTAGTTATATTGTGCTTGCCTGATCAGGCGGCACGTGAATCGGTATCATTAATCTCTTCACCTAATGTTAGGGTACTTGATGCTAGTTCAGCTCACAGGGTTACTGACGGATGGACTTATGGTTTACCCGAACTATCTCAAAACCAAAGTACTCTCATTGAGAGTGCAAGCAGAGTATCAAACCCAGGCTGCTATCCAACTGGTGCCATACTTTTACTAAAGCCTCTCATAGAAGCAAAACTACTAGATGCTAACTACCCTTATGCTGTAAACGCGGTTTCAGGATATACCGGTGGGGGGCGGGAAGCTATTGCTAGGTTTGAGGACCCTAATCATAAGAGTCATATTTCAAGTCAGGTCAGACGTTATGCCTTGCACGATGAGCATAAGCATATCAAAGAAATACATAAATATTGCAATTTGGTTAATAAACCTGTTTTCACTCCTATGTACGGGAATTATCGCCAAGGCATTATCCTTCAAATACCAATCCAGTTAAATAGATGCTCTTCTCGTGCAAATGCTGAGCATTTGAGGCAAGAACTCAGAGAACACTATCATGATTCTCAGTTTATTAGTGTAGGGTCTTATTCTAGCATCATCGATGTTGATGGGCTTGAGCCAGATATTCATAACAATTCTAACAAAGTGACTCTTCATGTACTTGCCCCCAAAAATACAGATCATGTCGTCTTAACAGCGATATATGACAATTTGGGTAAAGGAGCCTCAGGAGCAGCGGTTCAAAACTTAGAAATAATGTTAGGACTCGATCCTAGTGATGGATCTGTAGCACCGTTAACTTAACAAGGCTCAATTAAGAGGTTTGATTTAATGTGTGTCTACTATTATATGCCTAACGTAAATCGCTGATGCGTTCGCAGGAAAGCCTCTTATGTGAAACTAACTAGGCTTAGTTTAGAGCAAAGAGGCTATCTTAACTTACTTTAACGTCCCACCTCGTTTGCTCACAATGCGTTCATCATTTTCGGTAACGTACACATCTTCATTTGGGTTATAAACTACGGAGTAATCGTGCAGGTATGGCGCGTGAACTATGATAGCTGGTTTAACGTATGCAACCATCTGTGTTTTCTCATTAACCCACTTCTGAGCTTGCTCAGGAGACGCTTTGATGTGAATTTTCGTGTTTCCAGTGTATTTAGGGTTTCTAGGTTCGTTCATACTAAATCTAAGCATTGAACTACTAGAAACATTCATTCTTGCTACGGAATCACGAATCGCTGTTGAACCCTTTTTATAGCGGCTTTGCTCTTCTGATAAAGCCAACCTAGGAAGTAGTTTTAGTGGCTTTGCATTATATGTGTAGAATTTTGGAATCGGATACCCGTCTGTACGGTAAAGTTTAGTATATGGCTGCAGACTAAAGTGATCGGTGCCATCAAATTCAGTCAAGCTTGTAACACCCGGTCCATGAGACTATTGGATGCCACATATACTGAAAATACATTAGCATCGGAATTGTAGTTTTGTAGCTGTAAAGTGAATGGAATTCGAAAGTAATGCTTGTTGCTAAGGTTGGTGATGATGTGCTCCAACATGACCTTTTGCTAGCCCTTGGATTTGTTCATTCGGAGCTCTGATTTAGAGCCGCTGCCTTGAGGTTTGAAAAGCTTGCGGCTAGATAAGTTTGAAAGACCGTTCGATATCGGTGGGTATGATGGATCTCACCACTCTCCCGATTTGATGTGGTTGGCTGAACATGGTTACGTCATCAAAGAACGCACGCCAACATGGATCAGACCACAGTATAAATATAAGCGATCAGAAAAAGGCACTGACTACGTTCTGAACAGCGAATAAAAGTATGAATCTTTATTACCTAATGTTTGCTCATTGGCTGTTCAATTATGTCGTTTAGTATGAAACTCTATTTTATGATCCTAATAGGCAGCCACAGATAATAATGGCTTCTATCGTTTTTGAGTATGGGACTTTATTCCTCTCTCACAGCAATTCTCTCATCTTTGTATTTTAATGTTGAGAGCCACTTCATTTGCATTTTAATTTCATTACTTAACACTGGATGATTACTTTCAATCCAAGGTTCAATATTACGTAAACCTCGAACGGTTGAGATCACCTTAAAGCTTTCTGCTGCTTTATTAGTAATGATTTTACTGATCGCTTTACTTCTTACCACATCGTATGGTGATGACGACAATAATTTCTCTAATTTATTTTTTGCTTCTTCAGGAACATCACTGAATAGACTGTCTAGCACCACAATTCGCTCAACGGTTACCAATGGTGACATGGGCGTTAATACGGTTGCTACTTTTCTAATATCTAATAAATTTCGAGCAACCCAACCTAATGCAGTCTCTTCTTGAGCGATAGAAAACACGCCGTCCATATTAATGGCGTTGACTGATGCTTTAAAGCCATATAAGCCAGCATATAGCGCTGGAATACGGATTCCACCATTTAAGTCTGTCCCTAAACCAAAGTCAGCAAAGCCATTAGCGACAGCTGCAACAGCACCACAAGAAGCTCCTCCTATGGATCGATTCGGGCTATTAGGATTTAAAATTGGATCGTAATGCGGGTTATTGCCATGTAGCCCAACCCCAAATTCATCGACTTGGGTTTTCCCAACAAATAGTGCTCCTTTTTGTAATATCAGATCAACTACTGGTGCATTTTCTTTTGCTTTTTTCTGTTGGGATAACCAAGTAGGGTTACCTAATCCATTTGGCGTATCTTTAATATTGATACAATCACTTACGACAAATTTTTTATTTTCTAAAGCGCCATAAAATGCACTTTGTTGTTGCTCTCCAGAGTGAGTTACGCAAGGCATCAAATTATCCATCATTTCATACAAGTACTTAATAACAAAGGAGCATACCTATCATTATAGTGATTACAAATAATCATATTCAGCAAACTTATCATTTAGTTAATAGTGTGATTAAGCTCTCATGAAGCTACAGATAGAAAGTGATGAAAAATAAAAGCAAACGTTTGCGTATTTGTCTAATTTTAGTATCATGCTCATATAACCACTCCCCACTATTACATGAGAATTAATTATGTTTGGTACTGCTCTATCCTCTTCTGCAACAAAAGTATTATTACTTGGTTCTGGTGAACTTGGCAAAGAAGTCGCTATTGAATGTCAACGCCTAGGTTTAGAAGTTATCGCTGTTGATCGCTACCTAAATGCGCCAGCGATGCAAGTCGCTCATCGTAGCTATGCTATTGATATGTTAGATGCAGACGCCCTTGAAGCTATTATTAAAAAAGAGCAGCCAGATTACGTCGTTCCTGAAATTGAGGCAATCGCAACCGATAAATTGGTAGAATTAGAAAAACAAGGACTTAATGTCGTTCCTACAGCGAATGCAACAAAACTTACAATGAACCGTGAAGGTATTCGTCGCTTAGCCGCTGAAGAATTAGGGCTACCTACTTCTCCATATCGCTTTGTAGATACCTACGAAGAGCTAGTCGAAGCGGTTAAATTTGTCGGTATGCCTTGCGTTATTAAACCAGTGATGAGCTCTTCAGGTAAAGGTCAGAGTGTGATTAAAACTGAAGCGGACATTAAAGCCTCTTGGGATTACGCTCAAGATGGCGGACGATCTGGTGCCGGTCGCGTGATTATTGAAGGGTTTGTGGATTTTGATTATGAGATTTCATTATTAACCGTTCGCGCTGTTGATGGCGTTCATTTCTGTGCGCCAATTGGCCATCGACAAGAAGATGGAGATTATCGTGAATCATGGCAGCCACAAGTGATGACAGAAGCTGCACTTAAACTGGCCCAAGGCGCTGCTGAAAAAGTCGTTAATGCCCTAGGTGGTTATGGCTTATTTGGTGTTGAGTTATTTATTAAAGGTGATCAAATTTACTTCAATGAAGTCTCTCCTCGCCCACACGACACAGGTTTAGTAACGCTAATATCTCAAGAAATGTCTGAATTTGCGCTTCATGTTCACGCCTTTACTGGCATGCCAATTAATCAAATTACTCAATATGGCCCTTCGGCATCATCTGTAATTCTTGGCCAAGGCTCTTCGGCTAATATTCGTTTTGATGGTTTAACTGACGCACTTTCTCAACCTCAAACTCAGATAAAGTTATTTGGTAAACCAGAGATTGATGGACGTCGACGTTTAGGTGTAGCAATGACTCGCCGTAACAATCTTGAAACCGCTATTGAGGATGCAGTAACGGCTTCAAATAAAGTACAAGTGATCTATTAAGTTAAAAATATGTATAACAGAATGGTTTCAAATACCGTTCTGTTGTACTTTTTTAACCTTCTTATTCTTTTTTTACTGTTAAATCCATTTAATTTGCTTTTTTCGTTACCTAACCGTTGCAAACTTACAGGATTAACAGGTATAAATAAGCTAACTCTTTTATTTTACTTACACCATGGATGATGACTATGTTTGAAAAAATCGCTGCCGCTCCTGCTGACCCAATTCTTGGCTTAACAGATGAATTTAAAAATGACCCTCGCGCTGAAAAAATCAACCTTGGTGTTGGTATTTACAAAAACGAAGCGGGTCAAACTCCTGTTTTAACTACGGTTAAAAAAGCAGAAGCAGTATTGCTTGATACAGAAAAAACAAAGTCATACCTAACCATTCAAGGTACCGCAGAGTACGGCCTTGCAGTACAAAAACTACTGTTTGGCTCTGATGCACAAGTGATCACTGAAAAACGTGCACAAACAGCTCAAGCGCCTGGTGGTACTGGTGCACTACGTGTAGCTGGTGAATTCATCAAACGTCAACTTGGCGATGTGAAAATTTGGATCAGTAACCCTACATGGGCAAACCACATTGGTGTATTTACTGCTGCAGGTATTGAAACAGCGCAATACACTTACTACAACGCAGAAACGAAATCTAAAGACTTCGCTGCAATGCTAACGGATTTACAACAAGCGGAAGCTGGTGATGTGGTTCTTCTACACGGCTGTTGTCATAACCCTACAGGTATCGACCCAACGGCTGATGAGTGGGAAGAGCTAGCTAAACTGTGTGCAAATAAAGGCCTACTTCCACTGTTTGATTTCGCATACCAAGGTTTTGCAAAAGGTGTTGAAGAAGATGCAGCTGGTTTACGTACTTTTGCTCAATACTGCCCAGAGCTGCTTGTAGCAAGTTCGTTCTCTAAGAACTTTGGTTTATATAACGAGCGTGTTGGTGCATTTACTCTTGTTGCTAAAGACGCGGCTGTTGCAGCTGACGCATTCTCTCAAGTTAAAGCAATCATCCGTTCCATCTACTCTAACCCACCAGCTCACGGTGCTGCTGTTGTTACGCATATTCTTAATGACGATGCGCTACGTGCAGAATGGGAGCAAGAAGTCGCCGAGATGCGTGACCGTATTCAAGAGATGCGTACTTTGTTTGTTACCACACTAAAAAAACAAGGTGTGAATGCAGACTTTAGCTTTATTGAACGTCAAAATGGTATGTTCTCTTTCTCTGGCCTTTCTAAAGAGCAAGTAAACCGCTTGAAAGATGAATTCGCCATTTACATCGTTGGTTCTGGCCGTATCAGTGTTGCTGGTATGACAAAAGACAATATGCTGCCTTTATGTAAAGGTATTGCAGCGGTTCTTTAAGAATCAAAAGTAATCGTAATACATAGCAAAGGCGCTTTAGTTAGCGCCTTTTTTATGTTTGTTTCACGCTTTCTTAGCCTGAATGACAATATTTCTTGGGGTATCTTCTTTTAAACAAAACTCCCCGATACGTGCCTCATACCCCGCCTCTTCTAGCAATAAGGCTCGATCCAAACATAACCATACTTCCAATGGACGTTTAAATACTTGCTGCACTAAATCGCATTTTTCCATCACCACAAACGCTTCTTTTCCTTTGTTTAACCAATAGAAAAAATCAATATCGTCAGGCAATTGCAGATTTTTATGCTCGCTAGCCCATTGGCAAAAAGCTTCAAAACCATCACTTAATAATGATTTTTTTATGCTTGGAACAGGGACATAGTTATCATTGCCAGTAACAAACTGCTGCAAGGCATTAAACCCTAATCGATATTGCATTTCTTGCTCTCGATGATGTTGTGTGCGTTTCCCTGCGGTTACTGTCTCTTGCAGTGGTAATCGTAAATCATCTTTAGATAAACGGATCTGTGTTTGTTTTGATAATGCAGACAGCCCTTCATAAACCGATGACTGAGTTAAATGAAAACAGCAAGGAGATAAAGTAATAGCATCTATCGACTTATCTATGCCCTTTTGGATTAGACTTACGTGAAGATCACCACAGGCATGCAACGCTATCGCATGTTGGTTAGCTCTAATCAGTTCAGATGCACTAGTTGCCAACGCATCACCTTGGATAAACGTCATGTCTAATTGATGTTTATCTGCATATTCTTGACCACTATGACACAAAGCATCTTGCCACTCTAATGTGGTTACTGGTTTACCTGATGCCACATTAAGCACCCGACCTAAATATCCTTTACCACCACACCACTCTAGCCACTGATCTTGAGGCTGTGAATATTGAATACCTAAAGCACTTAAATTGGTAATTTGTTGCCACTTACGGCCGTTAATTCCTGAATCTAATCCCTTTGGCATAACTAGCTTAGCCGCTTGTAGTTGCTCAAGCTGACTTAATTCATAAAGATCATGAACTTCTGGAATAAAAACTGAGAGTGCTTGCGTTAGTTTTTCAGGGACTCGCTTTAATTCCTGCACTTCAACCAGAGTTAATCCATCAAGCCAATGGCTTAAACTTTCATGCGTGGTTCGCCATGGATAATCTGAACTATGAAAAGCAGAAAATTGCCAAAAAAAGACCGTCTGCGATAACAAACGGTCTATATTTAAAAACTGCTGAGAATGCATTATATGCCCCTGAGAATAATATCAGGGCGATCTTAACGGACAGGAAGGTTTATGTCTTTAAACATCTCTTCGATTTCATGATTATTTTTAAGCATGGTCGCTTGCTCTACTATTGGGCGAGTTAAATGGGGTGCAAAGCGCTCCATAAAATCAAACATATAGCTTTTTAAGAATGAGCCTCGTTTAAAGCCAATCGTTGTAGTACTTGCATCAAAGATATGACTGGCATCTAAAGCAACAAGATCCGTGTCTCTCTCTTGGTCCATAGCCATACTCGCAATCACACCAACACCAATACCCAAACGCACGTAAGTTTTAATGACATCGGCGTCTGTTGCAGTAAAGACTATTTTAGGCTTTAAGCCTGCTTTATTAAAGGCACTGTCTAATGCTGAGCGGCCAGTAAAACCAAAGACGTAAGTCACAAGATCATACGCGGCTAAATCCTCAATGGTGATATTCGATTTCTGTGCTAATGGATGATCTTTGGTGACTACAATCGAACGGTTCCAGTGATAGCAAGGCAGCATAATCGCATCTTGGTATAAATGAAGCGCTTCGGTAGCAATAGCAAAATCTGCCGTTCCTTTAGCAATAGCGTCGGACATTTGTGCCGGCGTGCCTTGATGCATATGTAAAGACACATCAGGATAGCGCGTTTTAAATCCTTTTATCACATCAGGCAATGCGTAACGAGCTTGAGTATGGGTTGTAGTGATATTAAGCGTGCCTTTTTCAGGATGAGTATGCTCTCCTGCAACCGATTTAATGCTTTCGACACGAGAAAGGATTTCACGCGAGATTTTAATAATCTCTTCACCTGATGGGGTGACTCTTGTTAAATGTTTACCGCTTCGCTCAAAGATCTGAACACCTAGCTCATCTTCTAATAAACGCACTTGTTTACTGATCCCTGGTTGAGAGGTATAAAGCGACTCTGCCGTTGAGGAGACATTCAAACTGTGGTTTACCACTTCAACAATATATCTTAACTGTTGTAATTTCATTTTATTTACCTGTAATCCTTTACATCAAATTTTAATTTACTTATAAGTTACAGTTATATACTCATTCCTTTCCATTTTCAAAGCCTTAACGCCATATTTAATGAATTGTATATTTTTAACCCGAATAAATTAAAGAAATGTGAACAACTGTCGATAAGTATCATTAAGTTCTAGTAATATACCCTTTCTTTCGGGTAATTTACGCAGCACTTTAAGCCCTTGCTATTCATTTAGTTTACAAGGTGTTACACTAGAAATTATTACTATTGGACGTATGATATAAAATATGAATATTGCTCTCATTATCGGACTTTTTGCGATTTTACTTACCTTGATTATTGGCTATAACGTCATTGTTCAATATAGAACGAAGATTGAATCAGCCAAAAAGCAAGAATCGGCAAAACATATGGTTATCATTGATTCAACAGAAGAATTGATTGGAAATGCTCATCACCTTCCTTACAGCAAAGAGTTGCTAGTATGTTTGAACCAACGAATTCTTGATGCATTGCGTTCTATCTATGAACTCGAACCAAACGATCGTTCATACAGTTCTCGTATTGAAAATATGGAACAACAGCTTCAGCAATTAAAAACAAACTATACTGGTGGTGATAGTACTAACTTCAAAGTACCAAGTAATGATAAACAAGCACTTGTTATGCTTAAGTTAGTAAAACGCCTACGTGATACATTACGCGCTGAACATAAAAAAGGTCGAGTTAACACTCAAGTTTTTGTGGCTGAAAATGCACGTCTTGAATCAATGCAGATCCGCATTAATATTGAAAACGTAGTGAAGCGTGCTAAAGAAGCAACGCAACGCGGACAAGCAGGTACTGCTCGTCAATTACTTAAAAAAGGTATTGATGCCCTATCTAGTAAAAACGATGGTTACTCAAACAAAGCACGAACTCAACTGCAAGATATGCTTGATGAGTTAAACAATAAGACCAAAAAGAAACAAGACCAAGAATTACAAGATAAATTAGATAAAAACAAAGATGATGACATCGATGTGTTATTCCAACCTAAGAAGAAATGGTAATCTAATTTTTCCTCTTTCCTAAAATAAAAAAAGATCGCACAAAGCGATCTTTTTTTATATTTCAACAATATGAAACGCTTTAGTCTTTTACCGGTACACCGCTGTGAAATTTAAAATCAGCATCTGGAGACTGGATAAGATCTGCTTCTATCTTCGCAAAATGAGCCACACGCTCACTTACCTCACCACCAGCGACTTGCTCTGCTAATGTAAGGTAATCTTGGTAATGACGCGATTCAGAACGCAATAAAGAAATATAAAACTTTGCTAAATCTTCATCTAAGTATGGTGCTAACTTTGCAAATCGCTCACAAGAACGAGCTTCAATAAATGCACCAATGATGAGTTTATCAATTAATGTGCATGGCTCATGTGTGATGATATTGGTAAATAGGCCTTTTGCGTAACGACCTGCCCTAATGTTTTGATATGGAATATCACGCTGATCCATTATCTCAAGTACTTGATAAAAGTGATGCAGCTCTTCTTTGATCAGCAACACCATTTTATCAATCAAATCTTGGCTGTATGGCGAATCTTTACGAGCCGTGATTTTTTTAGAGATATTACTTTTCCCTTTTAATGTCTCTAAACTACCGGTTTTTTTATACGCGAAATCTTCATAAGGCTTAAACCAATCAAGTAAGATATTGGTACTCTCTGCATCCACTGCGTATTTACGAATCAAATACAACGCACTTTGCGCTGCTTTCAATTCGCACATCAAATGATCTCGTAATATTACTGATAGATTCTCTGGCTTTTTGGCTTCTTCAATCCACTCATCAGGGGTTTCGCACTGTAAAAATGAGTAGATTGGCTCTAATAATGATTTATCGTACATATCGCTTTTGATTTGAAAATTCTGTTTTCCATTATATCAAACCTCCAGCAAAGCTGTTTATTCTTAATCAATTTTATCTAATAAGCATTAATTTCAGATAGTTAGAATGATGCATCTAAAATTAAAGAGTGCTTTATACTATATATAAAATAAAAAATAGCTTGATCGGTAATTAAAATAAAAGTACTGTATAAATACACACTGTATGAATGAACAGGTATTTTATTATGAACAGAGCAATATCATTAACTACGTACTCAAACTCATTTAATCACGCAATCTCTCAGCATATTACTAGTGCTGCAAGCTTAGTGAACGCACAGTGTGAATCTCACTTCATACAGATCTTAAAAAGTTTATCGAAACAAAATAAGTGGATTTTTATTACTGCCAATACTTCTATACCAAGTACTGACGTTTTGCTCGCTCATGGGGTTGAGTTAAATCGATTGGTGAGATTAAAGCCATCTCACCATTTATCTGAAAGTGAAACGATTGAAAAAGCAAAACAGTTTGGTACTGCAAGCGCGATTATCTGCAACTCTAATTGCTACTATTTTTCTGACTCTCAATGGTTAACACTAAATCGTAAATTAACGGTTATCCACTAAAGGATATAGGTCATTAGGTCATTAGGTCATGCAATTCATGCTGTTTTTGGGCACGAATGGTACGACTCTTACTTACGATTGCTTGAGCAAGTGAACATAAAGAAGATCAAATTCAGCATTTGATTGAGATATTTCAGTATGAGTATTATCTAGAATATATCGAACTTGCTCATCATCGAGTATATAAGGCAGTTTTACCTGTAAATCAGTAATACCTTCAATGCGAGCTAAACGGATAAGACGAATAATATTTGACTCATCATTAATATGTGACGAAAGGACTTGCAGCGCTTCTAAGCGTAGTCTTTCTTGTGTTGGGGGTTTATCATGAACAGATGCATTCCACACGGTTCCAAAGGTTGGGATCATGCTTTTCAGTGCTTGTGAAAATGTCCATTTTTGTTTGCTTGAGTTAATTAAAAACGAACTGTAATCAAACTCGATCATATTAGCCATATTTGCCTCGATATTCCCACATCTACTTTCAACATCCTATTGAACAGCACAAATGTTTCATTTATGGCTATAAGTATCCTCAATATTAGAATCGTCGCAAGTTTTAAAATGGATGCAGATCACACTTAATAATTCTTAGCTCTTAACCTTATCATCGTACTAACAGACTGTTTACACTCATACATTTTGGCAACAAAAAACCGCTACAATGAGCGGTTTAAGTGGACTTAACTAAGGTGTGTTACCTAAGTATTAATCTGCAATCAAATTGGTATTTTTTGAGATGATTGGGTCAATTTTTATTTCATATTCATTGAAGTATATCTTACACGGGCTATGTTCACGTTTTGTTGTTACTTGCTCATCAGAGTATTGAATCGTGACTTTTGGATAAACTCTCTCAGTCACTTTAACTACGTTTTCTGTTAGTTGTTTTCTTAGCTCTTCTTCAGCAGATTGGAATCGATTCATTGAAAGTGCAATCTCTTTATTCGAGTCTTCTTTCATAGTTTGAACACGTTCAATTTGTTCTGGCGTTCGTTCAGATTTTGGGATTTTTGCTAAGTCCATTTCAGCTCGAACCACTTTCATTGTGTTCTCTTGAGCAGCTTTATATTTTGCATTCAGATCAGCAATGTTTTCTTTATACTTATCGAAGCGTGTAAAGGCTTTGACTAAGGTTTCTGTACCTGCTGTTGCACCTAAATTCACCGTTGTAATGGTTGAGCCTGCGTATACTTCCCCGCCAACAATCGAACCATTTCGACCTGATTTGTCCATAACCGTAACGGAACTTTTACTCTTAACAAAGCTCTGAATGGAATGTAGACCTAACTCAATATCACCTGACGCTTGCAGGTTAGCTGACTGCACAAATTTTGAGGTAATTTTACCACCTGCTTTAACAAAACAGGTATGTTCTTCACCATCTTCTACTTGGTGACCAATGATGCCTTTCATGGCAATTACATCACCATGCGCTTGTACATCAGCTGATTCAATAAAGCCACCGACAGTGACGCTGCCAGTTGCTTTTACGATCATGTCTGCGGCAATATCGCCACTAACAATAACACTGCCTTTAAATTTCACATGGCCGGTTGAGATATCGACATTATTTAAACACAGTACATTATCAACATCTGCCCCATCTTGGTTAATCCAAGGCATGCCTGATGTTTCTGCTATCACTAACTCAGGATCATCTGGAGAAATAGTTGCGCCTTTACCAGCACGAAGCTTTGTATTTTTACCAGGCGTAGCAGGGATCACTTCACCTGTAACAGTAAAACCATCAGTGCCTGTTGTTGGAGGGATACGACGAATTAACTCATCACCTTCAACGACCGTGATCGTTTCACCCAAATCTCGCATATCGACTTTATCTTCTTCCCCTTCTTTTTCCTGAGGCTTTAATGCTTGCTCACGAAAATCTTCAACAAGAGGAACAAAGCTTGCGTTTACACCATCAATTGGCTCTTTACCTTTAGCAACAACAAGAGAAACTTTCTCACCTGCTGTTAGGTTACGGCTCAAAAACATAACTTTCTTTAGTGCATTCTTACTAATACCACGAGTGACTTCCATGTTTGTAAGTGCTGAGATGATATCGCTACTTTGAATATCACGCCCACCGTAAGCACCAATTACTGCCATCGTTGCTTTCATATCACGCTCTTCTAACGCAAGAAATACTTCCGCATCACGGCGCTCGGCAACTTGACGGTTTTGATGATTAGTGATCATTCCACTTTTCATATCATGAATAATTGAGGTAATGCTCTTCTCATCAAAAAAGAAGCCTGTTGCACCTATCTCTTCTAATGAATCTTTAAACCCTTTTAGAGTCGGTTCAGCATCCGGCTGAAAATTTTCAGGAAAACGCAAAACAACTGCATTATTATCCTGTATTAACGTTAGAAGAGAATCCCACATATCCATCACTCATAGTATTTATTACGCTTATAATTTTGACGTAAATATTAATTAGTTAACTGTATTCTACAGTTCAAAAGCATCGAGATCCATGTCAGTCTCTTGACGCTCATAAAACGCCACTAAATCGTCATGTCCACCGATGTATTTCCCATCCAAGTAAATTTGAGGGACGGTATTTACCGCAATCCCTTCTTTCTCTTGAATTAATGACACCATTTCATCTTTGCTTAAATCAACATCTAAGGTTAATACCTTATAAGCTATATTCTTATCGTCAAAGATCGCTTTGGCTTTAACGCAAAATGGACATACCGTTTTAGAAAATATAATGGTTTGAGTTGTATCGATCATTTTTTGTCTCTTTTTTTAAATTAAATGGTAAAAACTGGGTATGGTTGCAGTTCAGGGATCAATTGATGCAGCGTTTTTTCTTCTTCCGCTATCTCTTTTGCTGAATCACAGAGTTCTTGAGCGTCTTCTTTTATTTCTTTACTATGTTCACTCATTTTGGCTTTAATTGAAGTTTGAACCTCAGAAAATTGCTGCTGTAACTCCGAAAAGTTAAGTTCACCATTTTGCATTTTGTCAGACAGTGAATTAAATACGCTAGCAAATAGCTCTTTATCCAAGCTTTGAATCATCACTTCGAAATCACTTTTCCATGTTGTATCGACTTCTTTAAAAAAGTCATGCTCAAGCACTAAGTCTTTTCCTTTGTAAAATTTTTGCTTTGCTGTTACACCATATTCATCAATTTTGTTCTTAACTGAATCAAAAGAGCCTTCAGCATCAAATGAGTTCTCTATTTCGTTCACAAAATCGTTGGCAGCGGCGATACCTTTATCAGCAAAATCAATCACTGAAGGCATATAACTAGCCACTTGTTGTTGATATTTTTCAATGGCTAATTTCTGCTCTTGTGTTAAGTCAAGTTCGTCACCATTAACAAAGACACGGCCGTTTTGGTCAATTCTCAATTTATCTTGAGCTTTATCTACTTTTACTTCACCTGTTGGCGTTAGTAGCAGATCATTTTCTACTGTCACTGGACACATAGCCGCCCAAGTATTACTTGTTACAACTAACATACCTAAAGCAATGATTTTTTTACTTAGCATAAGCGCCCTATTGATTGATTTTTTCCTTTCGCTGAGTGTAACTGATCGACACTCATTAGCTCAACTCGGATTTTTAATACAAAAAATAGCAAACGTTTGCTTTTATTCTGGTAGTCATAAATAGTTCTGGTATGATGCTCCCTGTATTTAAATCGTTTATATAGGAATTCTATAATGAGTCTTTCCGAACAAGTACTTGCTATTAATGATGATCTGCCGATCCGCACTGATAAACCAGTACACAGTGGTAAAGTACGCTCTGTATATTGGTTAACAGAAGAAGACAGTCGTCGCCTTATTAAAGAAAAAGGCTACAACGTTGCCGCAGATGCACCTCTTGCCATCATGGTTATCAGTGACCGTATTTCAGCATTCGATTGTATTTGGCACGGCGAAGGTGGACTTAAAGGAATTCCTGGTAAAGGCGCTGCATTAAATGCTATCTCTAACCATTGGTTCCAATTATTTAAAGATAACGGGCTTGCTGATAGCCATATTCTTGATATTCCTCATCCATTTGTGTGGATAGTGCAAAAAGCTAAGCCTGTTATGATTGAAGCGATTTGTCGCCAATATATTACTGGGTCAATGTGGCGTGCATATACAAATGGTGAGCGTGAATTCTGTGGTATTCAAATTCCTGAGCGTTTAGAAAAAGACGAACAATTACCTGAATTGCTACTAACACCATCAACCAAAGGTGTTTTAAAAGGCATTGATGGCGTACCGGAAGTTGATGATGTAAATATCACTCGTAAAAACATCGAAGATAACTACGCTAAGTTTAATTTTTCTTGCGAAGAAGACATCGCATTATATGAGAAATTATTAAAAGAAGGCTTTGCCGTTATTTCAAAAGCATTAAACAAAATCGACCAAATCTTTGTCGATACTAAATTTGAATTTGGTTACGTTAACGATGCTGAAGGTAATGAAAAACTGATTTATATGGATGAAGTAGGTACGCCTGATTCTTCTCGTATTTGGGATAAAAACGCCTATCGCTCAGGGCACATTATCGAAAACTCGAAAGAAGGCTTCCGTCAGTTTTTATTAAATCATTTTGATGAGCCTGATATCTTATTAAATAAGAATCGTATGGATGAACGCTCAGCATTAGCTCAAGATAATGCGCTTCCGCTAGAGGCAATGATGGAGCTATCAAAAACGTATTTGGATATAGCCGCTAAAATCACTGGCGCTCCAATTTCGCTTAGTGATAATCCAAAAGCCGAAATTATCAAGGTACTGAAAGAAGAGTATCAATTAGTTGATTAACTTTTAGTTTCTCTATCTTATGAATAAAAAATGGCGACCGCATTGGTCGCCATTTTTGTATTTATTGTTCTAATAATCAGATGATTATAGGAAGTGCACTGTTAGGTTAACAGATGCGAAATCGATGTTTTCATTGCCAACCGTAAAGTTGTTGTAACCTGCACCAACAGTAAACATTGGTAAGATGTTGTATTCAATACCTAAACCAAAGAATGGATCAACGCCGTCATCGTTATAGCCACCAGACATATCCCAGCTATGCAGACCCGCTTTACCATAAACGTGTAATGGACCAAAGTCGATGCTTGGTTTAACTGCAAAGTTTACAGAAGTTACGTCTACGTTGTGGTAAGAACCTAGGTTCCAAGCACCCATTTCTAAACCAATGAAAGGAAGAATACCAGTACCAATATGTGCACCGTATACCGTTGAGCTATCACCAGCATAATCAGCAGAACCAGCTTGTAGGCCACCGTAAATTAGAGAATCCGCAGCAGCAGTTACTGATACGCTTGCTAAAGCTAACGCTAAAAGTGTCTTTTTCATTTTCAATCCTATTTTTCAAAAAGGGAGCGGCAATCTTTGCCGCTCTTTTTAATCTTATTTATAGTAAAGCAATTAATATGCCGGAATTACCTATAGTCTAGGGGATACCTTAGCAATCAGCAATGGCATTTTTGACTCGTTTATCAGAAACTGGATACGGTGTCCCAAGTTGCTGTGCAAAATAGCTCACTCGCAGCTCTTCAATCATCCATCGAATCTCTTTGACTTTATCTGGAATTGGTTGCCCTTTAGGAATTTTATTTAATAACTCTTTGTAGTCATTATTAATCCCTTCCACTTTAAGTAGATGCATTCGATCTCGATTAGGGTCAATTGGTAATTTTTCCATTCGACGCTCAATCGCTTTCATATAACGATGAATATCTGCTAATCGCTTCCAACCACACTCTGTCGCGAATCCTTTAAAGATAAGGTTCTCGATTTGTGCTTTGATGTCAGAAAGTGCAAATGCCATGCTTAAATCAACACGACCTTTTAACTTTTTCTGGATCTGGAACGCTGTGGTCAAAATCGTTTCAACTTGTTTTGCTATCTCAACAACCGTATCGCCCAGCTCAGCGCGAATGTACTCTTTCATTTTCTCGAATGCTTCAGGCTCCCACGCAAGGCCACCCTTCTCTTCGATTAATTTATCAATACCGCAAGCAATACAGTCATCAATCAGGTCCATTACTCGACCATATTGGTTAAAGTACAGCCCTAGTTTTGACTTATTTGGTAAATTGCTATGCAGGTACTTAATTGGCGATGGTACATTAAGAAGAATTAAGCGACGCTGGCCTGCCTTCATTGCATTATGTTGTTCTTCTTCTGTTTCAAACAGTTTTATTTCAACGCTGTCTTTACCATCAACAATCGCTGGATACGCTTTTACTTCAAAGCCACCACGTTTCTGCTTATAAAGCGTTGGCAGTTCACCAAAGCTCCATGTTTTAAGCCCTTTTTGTTCAATATCATCATCTGCAACTTGAGATAAGGTTTCTTGAACTTTGTCTTTTAAACCGTCTTTCAGCTCAAACAGATCGCGGCTTTCTTTTAATTTACGATTACGGTGATCAACCACTCGGTAAGTTACTTTTAAATGATCTGGAATTTGTTCTAACTTCCAATCTTCACGTAACACTTCTACCCCTGTCATACGACGTAGCTCTTTTTCAAGGCTGTCTAATAACGGTGCATCAAATGGCGTTGAACGAGATAAAAATGCATCTGCATAGTTTGGTGCTGGCACAAAATTACGACGAATCGTTTTTGGTAAGGACTTAATTAACGCAACAACCAATTCATGACGCAACCCTGGGATCTGCCAATCAAAGCCATCCATGGTTACTTGGTTTAAAATTGGCAATGGTACATGAACAGTGACACCATCGCTGTCTTGCCCCGGCTCAAACTGATAACTAAGTTTCAGCTTTAAATTACCTTGATGCCAGAAATTTGGATAATCAAGATCCGTTACATGGCTTGCGTCACCACGGAACAACATCTCTTTTTCAAAATTAAGTAATTCAGGCGTCTCTTTTTGTGCTTTTTTCCACCACGTATCAAAGTGACGGCCAGAAACCACCTCTGTCCCTACGCGTTGATCGTAAAAATCGGCCAATTGATCATCATCGACCAAGATATCGCGACGACGAGACTTATGCTCTAACTCTTCAACTTCTTGCAATAGCTTGCGGTTGTCTTTAAAGAATTTATGATTGGTATTCCAATCCCCTTCAACGAGCGCTGAACGAATAAATATTTCACGACACACAGGCGCATCAATTGAACCGTAATTAATCTGGCGCTTAGGTACGATTGGAATGCCATAAATGGTCACTTTTTCGTAAGCCATTACTGCCGCTGATTTTTTCGACCAATGCGGTTCACTGTAGCTTCGCTTAATTAAATGACCGGCTAATGGTTCAATCCACTCAGGTTGAATTTTTGCAACAATTCGGCCCCAAAGCTTCGAGGTTTCTACTAGCTCTGCGACCATTACCCATTTCGGTTGTTTCTTAAATAAACCAGACGCTGGGAATATATGGAAACGCGCATTACGAGCACCTTGATACTCATTCTTCTCTTGATCTTTTTGACCAATATGAGAAAGCATACCGGCTAAAATTGCCGTATGAACTCCTTGGTAGCCTGCTGCTTCTTGATTCACTTTATAGTTAAGCTCTTTCATTACTTGGCTTAATTGATAGTGAACATCTTGCCATTCACGTACACGTAAATAGTTTAAGAAGTCTTTACGGCATTGCTTTCTAAACTGATTACTTGAAAGGGCTTTTTGCTGCTCTTTTACATGCTGCCATACATTTACAAACGTTAAGAAATCAGAATCTTCATGGTTAAAGCGTTTATGCTTATCATCAGATTGTTGTTTTTTATCACTTGGGCGCTCGCGTGGATCTTGAATTGATAACGCAGCCGCAATGATCATGACTTCTTGTAGGGCATTGTATTTTGGTGCTTCTAATACCATACGAGCTAAACGTGGATCTATCGGTAAGCGGGCTAACTCTCGGCCTACTTTTGTTAGACGTTTTTTAGGATCTTTTGCATTAGCATTAATCGCACCTAGCTCTTCAAGCAGCTTTACACCATCTTGAATGTTACGATTATCTGGCGCTTCTACAAACGGGAAGGCTTGAATGTCACCTAAACCAAGTGCTGTCATTTGTAAAATAACAGAGGCTAAGTTAGTACGTAAAATTTCAGGATCGGTAAACTCTGGGCGGGCAATAAAGTCTTCTTCTGAATACAGACGAATACACACACCTTCCGACACACGACCACAACGACCTTTACGCTGATTCGCACTCGCTTGAGAGATCGCTTCAATTGGTAGACGCTGCACTTTAGTACGGTAACTATAGCGACTAATACGTGCCGTACCCGGGTCGATGACGTACTTTATTCCCGGAACCGTTAGCGAGGTTTCAGCCACGTTGGTTGCCAGTACAATTCGACGACCTGCGTGAGGTTGGAAAACACGATTTTGCTCTTGAGATGATAAACGTGCGTATAAAGGCACAATTTCAGTGTCTCGTAAGTTACGTTTTTCTAATGCTTCTGCGGTATCACGAATTTCTCGCTCACCCGTCATAAACAACAGAATATCCCCTAACCCTTCTTCACATAATTCATCGACGGCATCAAAAATGGCTTCAAGCTGATCTCTATCAGTATCATCGCCATCTTCAACAATTGGACGATAACGTGTTTCAACTGGGTAAGTTCGCCCTGATACTTCAATAATAGGTGCATTATTAAAGTGCTTTGAAAAACGTTCAGGATCGATGGTGGCCGAAGTAATGATGATTTTTAAATCTGGACGCTTTGGCAATAACTCACGCAAGTAACCCATGATAAAATCGATATTTAGACTGCGTTCGTGCGCTTCATCGATAATAATGGTGTCGTATTGATTTAAGTATCTGTCGTTTTGGATCTCCGCAAGTAAGATACCATCCGTCATCAATTTAACTTGAGTGCGTTCAGAGACTTGATCATTAAATCGAACTTTATAACCAACATGTCTACCTAGCTCGGTTTCCATCTCTTCGGCAATACGATCAGCAACAGAACGAGCAGCTAGACGACGTGGCTGTGTATGACCAATATTACCAAATTTACCTCGGCCTAATTCCAAACAAATTTTTGGTAACTGTGTGGTTTTACCTGAGCCCGTTTCACCTGCAACGATAACCACTTGGTTATTCGCAATTGCTTCTGCTATTTCGTCTTTCTTTTGACTAACAGGCAGATCTGGGTATTGAATCGTTGGACGATCGGCTTCACGGTTATTAGCAACCTGCATAGATTGTGCGATGTCTAATGCTATTTCATCAAACACGGCATTTCTTGATTCTTCTTTTTTTATTCGTGATGCGCCTTGAATGCGTTTACTTAGGCGAAAACGGTCACGCAGCATACATTCACTTAAGGCTTTTCTAAGTGTGGTTGCTGAATTTTGATTTGATTGACTCAAAATATATCCTACTGAATCTTTTATTATTCATTAACTGTGGTAATTCTATCACATTCTTTGTGTTATCTGCCTTTGAGAGATAAAAATCTGTTTTACTTAAATGTAATAATTCTCGATTGCTCGAACTGATATCTGTTTGCTAAACTCAATAGATTAATCCTAACCATTAAGATAGTTGTATGGAATTTAACGGTAAGCATATTGAACGCGATGCTCAAGGGTACTTAATGAATCATACCGATTGGTGTGAGGACTTAGTGCCTATGTTAGCTGCGGAAGAAAACATTGAATTAACAGAAGCGCATTGGGAAGTGGTTCGTTTTGTTCGCTCTTTTTATGAAGAGTTTAAAACTTCACCAGCGGTTCGCATGCTAGTCAAAGCAATGGAAAAAGAACACGGGCCAGAAAAAGGCAACAGCAAATATCTATTTACGTTATTCAAATTAGGCCCTGCAAAACAAGCCACTAAATTAGCTGGCTTACCAAAACCTGCAAAATGCCTATAATTGTTTATTTAAAAGAGTCCGATGGTTTTAATACATTTTAAAATCAGATAACGCTTGCCACTGGGTTTCAACTTGCTCAAGTGAATTGACACGAGCCAATTGAGGCCCAGATCTTAGCCATTCAGCTAACGCATTTATCTTTTCTTCTTCTCCACAAGCCAGCACTTCAACCGATCCATCAGCTTGATTTCGAGCATAACCAGTTAACCCTAGTTTCAATGCAGTATGTGCGGTATGAAAACGAAAACCAACCCGCTGTACTTTTCCCTTTACAGTAAATTTAACTGATTTTTGCGACATACTTCACCTATAAGTGTAATTCATACCAAATTTTTCTTAATTATGAGATATTATCAATTTCCCCTCATATATACGGATCTCATATGAAAGAATCAGCGTTTCGTTGGATTGACAAATACCTTATCCATCTAAAAATTCAAGAAAAGTTCTATTTACTTTTCTTACTTCCTATTATCGCCCTTTTAAGTCTAACAGCAATTATGGATTCTGCTGCTGATAGCATGATGGCTGAAACATTAGAGCATGAAGTTCAATTTATTGCTTCTATGTTGGAGCAACAACAAGTTTCTCGTCAAGATGCCGTCACCCTTTTGTCTCAATCAGCTGAGTTTTCTGTTGGCTCTGGCGAGCACAGTGCTGCTGTTAACTCTGGAAATTATAGCATCAGTGCTAATTCTAATGTGACGCTTTGGTCTGCATTATCTGCGTTACAAGTCTCTTTAATCATCGTGGTTTTATTAGTCATGGCTATTAGTGTTTATTACATTATGACCTTCATTGGCGGTGCGATGTTTGCTATGAATAAAGCATTAGAAACACTGGAGTCTGGTGATTTAACACAGCGTATGAACTATTTTCCTGTACGAGATGAGTTCAGTACTATTGCGATTACCATTGATAAATTAGCAGACCGTGAACAACAATTAGTATTGGCTATGCAAGAGTCAGTGGCTCTTATTCAGCAAATGAGCTCGGAATTAAGTCAAAACAGCCATAAAAGCTCAGATGCCTCTGACAAACAGTTAGCGCAACTTGACCTTCTATCTAGTGCAACAGAAGAGATGGCGACATCAATTCAAGAAGTGGCTAATTACACTCACGAAGCTTCTTCTCAATCTACAGATGCAATGGATTCGGCTCGCTTTGGCCAATCTCAGGTCGATTCTGCAGTACAAGCAATTCGTCATTTATCGGAAGAAATCAATCAAGCTGCACATGCGGTACAAGAGCTAGACAGCAATGCAGCCAAAATTGATGATGCCGTTGCAACCATCAACGGTATTTCACAACAGACAAACTTATTAGCCTTAAATGCTGCGATTGAAGCAGCCCGAGCAGGTGAACAAGGTCGTGGATTTGCTGTCGTTGCAGATGAAGTTCGTACATTAGCAAGCCGAACTCAACAAGCAACGGTTGAGATCCAAGCAATGATAGAAGCACTGCAAACAAACAGTAAATCATTATTAACACTAACATCGAATACGGTGAGTAATGCTGAAACTGGCCAAGAGTTAATGCAGCAGGTAAATAACGATATTTCAAATATTGCCGATCGTAATAATACAATAGCTCAAAGTAATAATGAGATTGCAACCGCGGCAAGCCAACAAGGCGAAGTAGCAATGAGTATTGCTTCCACCGTTGAAGACGTTCGTACTCAATCGAATCAAGTTCACCAAATGATTAAAGATTCTGAATCTAACATTGAGCAATTACGCTTAAAAGGCCAAGATCTAGAATTACTTCTTAATGGATTGAAAGCTTAAATCGCTAAAAATCCGACATCTTAATAATTTAATGCAGTAATAATTGATTTTATTACTGCATTTTTTATAGATAGTAAAAAAACTTCATAAGCACATCAACTAACCAAAACAAAAGTGTCAACTTTTTTTTGACGATATTGTACATTTCGTTACAAATACAAGGAAAACTCGCAAAAAAAATCAGATATAGATCACATTTAATTTTTTTATTTACTATAAATTCACAGCCAAGTTATTTCAGAGTGAAATGCTTGCTATCTGTACAATCCGATGGCTATATAGACAATATTTTTGATTATGTGAAAAACAAATAAAGATCAGCATATAATCAGGAGAGACCACGTGAACCAATCATTTTTAATAAAAACATCGCTCAACAAACCATTACTTACCTTATTATCAATTCCTGTTATCGTATCGTTAGTACTTTTCGCTATTGTTGCTTTTCTCATTAACTCACGCAATACGATAGTAGAAAATAACATTATACAAACAGGACAACGAGCAACATTAAGTTCCGAAATAGAGCAATTACGATTTTACTGGCAAGAAATCCGCGTACATAACCGAGATACTATGTCTGAAGCGGGTGATGAAATGCTTAAAGCCCAGATAGGCTTGCATGATGCTTTCGTAACTGCAGAACAGCATATTGAAACCTCAATTCTTACATCAAAGATGTTATCTCAAGATGGAAGAGCCGATCTTCAACGACTTCAAACATTATTTTCCGATTATGAAAGTAGTTTAAATATATCCATTGATCTATTAATTACACTACATCAAGCCTACCTAGACACACCAGAATTCTGGCAACCATTAATTAACACACTTACTTCAACAAGCCGTATTTACGGAAACGCTGAACCAGAATGGGATACTCTAAGCCTTTCGTTTTCTACCGATATCGAAAAATTCTATGATGCTTTAAGTAGAATTGTAGGTGGTCGAAACTTAGCAGAGCAAACGGTAGCAGATAAACATTTAGCAAGTATTAATGCTTTTTTAACCAAATATAATCATATTGAAGCAATCAATAATTTTAAAACTCAAACTTTTAGTCAATATGAAAATTTATATTATCTAGCTATTGATACAATTACCAAAACAAAGAATGAATCAAAACTGCGCAGCGCTATTGTAGGTGATGCGACTAAGATCATCTCTGCCACTGGTTTACGACAAATTAAGCATACTCAAAACTTAAACCAACAATCATTAAATGCAAGCCAAAACGTGCAACATACTCAGATTTGGTCATGGTTTGGTGCGGCTTTACTCTCATCAATTATTGCCTTCTTGCTAGCTCGTAGCCTTAATAGTGTACTTAGTCGTATATCAGCAACCATTTCAGCGATGGCTCAGCAGCATTTAGCCACTCCAACCCATTTATCTGGTAGTAATGAATTAGCTGTGCTTGCTATGAATTTAGATTCATCAATTAGTAATATGGCTAAAATGGTCAGCGCGGTAAGAGAGCAAAGTAACGATGTTGCTTCCTCTTCCACTGAGCTGGCTTGTGTTATGACACAAAGTTCGAGTAATGCTGAAGAGCAAAGCGCTCAAATTGAACAGATTGCGGCTGCAGTAACAGAGCTGTCTGCCTCTTCAAACTTAGTGGCAAGTTCTGCTAAAAACACTGAAGTGCGAGCAACTGACGCGGCGTCACTATGTCAATTAGGCCAAGAAATTGCAGAGCAAAACAAGAGCCGTGCGGATGATTTAACCGAGCAATTAACAGAGACTGCTCTGGTTGTTGAGAATTTACGAACTCACTGTGTAAGCATTGAAGAAGTTGCTACTGTAATTAATAATATTTCAGAGCAAACCAATTTATTAGCATTAAATGCGGCAATCGAAGCGGCACGTGCTGGCGAGATGGGCCGTGGCTTTGCTGTTGTTGCTGATGAAGTAAGAAACCTAGCAGGTAAAACACAGCAATCTACCGTTCATATTCAGAAAATCATTTCGGAACTGCAAGCGCATTCCGTCGATGCGAGTGAAAAAGTAGACCTATGCTTGGATACCATTACGGTAACTCGTGAAACTTCAATTCAATCTTATGAACACTTAACTGATATTAATACTGCAATTCAGTCTATTTATAGTAACTCGACTGAAATGGCATCGGCAGCATTACAACAATCTAATGCGGTTGAAGAGATCAGCGGTACTGTTGTTGGTATCAAAGATATTATTAATCAAAATGTAACGGGAATTGAGGAGTCGAGTAAAGCGTCGAACTTCTTATCTGAGTTGGCTGAGAAGCAACGCTCTCAGCTTGAGCTTTTTACAGTTAATTAATCACAAATAATTTACTTAGCATGGAGAGGTTAACCCCCTCTCCATTTTTCTGCCAATTCAATCTCTTCTTTTCAGTATACTTTCCATACCCTCTCTTATTATTCATTGCTTTTATGAGATAGTTCACAGAGAATAGCCTTCTATTTTTCGTAATCGAGCATCAAACATGACTGTTTCAATTTATTTAGCAAAAGGACGTGATAAATCATTACGTCGTCGTCACCCTTGGATCTTCTCTCGCGGTATTGACCGCATTGATGGGAAAGCAGAGCTAGGTGAAACAGTTGAGATCTATTCAAACAGCGGTGAATGGCTGGCTCGTGGTGCATTTTCTCCACAATCTCAAATTCGTGCTCGTGTTTGGACATTTGATAAAAATGAAGCGATTGATAAAGATTTCTTTGTTCGTCGTTTAAATCAAGCACAAGGCTTACGTGATGTTCTTGCTGAGCGTGAAGGTCTGACTGGCTATCGTCTAATCGCTGCTGAATCTGATGGTTTACCAGGCATTACAATTGATCGTTACCAAAATTACTTTGTGTGTCAGCTTTTGAGTGCTGGTGCTGAAGCGACTAAAGATTTATTAGTTGAAGCGTTAATCGAGAGCTACCCTGATTGCAATATTTATGAGCGTTCTGATGTTTCTGTTCGTAAAAAAGAAGGTCTAAAACAACGTACTGGCGTTCTACACGGTGAAGAGCCACCAGAGTCTGTAATCATTGAAGAGAATGGCGTTAAAATTAGCGTTGATATCGTCAATGGCCACAAAACAGGCTTCTATCTTGATCAACGTGATAGCCGTGAGCGTTCATGCAAATACGTAAAAGACAAAACAGTACTTAACTGTTTCTCTTACACGGGTGGTTTTGGTTTGTATTCGCTTAAAGGTGGCGCTAAACACGTTATTAATGCGGATGTTTCTCAACTAGCGCTTGATAATGCGAAGAACAACACTGAAATTAATGGTTTTGATTTATCTAAAGCTGAATTCTTAAACGCTGACGTATTTAAGCTATTACGTGAATACCGTGATAACGGCACTAAATTTGATGTTGTTATCATGGACCCACCAAAATTCGCTGAATCTAAAAACCAGCTAACTGGTGCATGTCGTGGCTATAAAGACATCAATATGCTTGCAATGCAAATTCTTAATCCAGGTGGCACGTTACTAACATATTCTTGTTCTGGTTTAATGGATGCTGGCTTATTCCAAAAAATCATTGCCGATGCGGCACTAGATGCACACCGCACGGTACAATTTGTTGAACGTTTTGAGCAAGCAGCGGATCACCCTCTTGATTCAGCTTACCCTGAAGGTTTCTACCTTAAAGGTTTTGCTTGTCGCGTGGTGTAATTGCTCTGTAACGACATATAATACCAATCGTAGTAAATAACTGATCATCCTAACTGGTTAAAATGCTCGATAACTACGTTAAAATTTTTGATTGTAGAATAACTACTTATCATAAAATTTCGCCTTGTTCTCAAGCATTTTTCCTGCGTTATTTCTGATCACTTACTTACTGTGATTGGTATAATTCAAGCAACTAAGAACATTATTGATTAAAAAAGGCGAGATAGGTAACCCCTTCTCGCCTTTTTATTTACATCAACTAAACGCTATCAATCTACTTTAAACATGTTGAAATCATTATAGATCGTACTCAAAATATCTTGATCACTCATTGAGCCTAAATCAGAAATTCCAAGTGTTGTGCTATCAACACCTTGTAAGGTTATGTCGGTTTGATTTCCTAGATCATCAGTCACCGATAATACGGTTTGCGAATTACCATCATCAATATTTACATTAATGTGCTGCAACATATCATCCATTGTTGAGTTTGCTTGAATTGAATCAGGAAGTAACTCTGCTAAATCGAGAATATCAGCTTCATTATTAGCAGCTACTCCTTCAACGGCAAAATCAGCAATCGATGTTTGAGCAGGCGAAACCGAACTGCCTGCAATTTCATCTGCGAAATAGAATATATCGTTACCGCCACCACCAGTTAAAATATCATTTTGACCTGAAGCGTATAATACATTGTCTGCATCGTTACCATAGTTATCAGAGACGACTAGATGACCTGAATTTGTCAGAGCGTTAAGTTTTTCTTCATCTGTCATTGAGCCTGTTGGCTCTCCTGCTAATTCATCTAAAGTAATACCATCCACTACAATCGTTTGAACCGTATTGCCACTTTCATTTATGTATATCTCTGTATTACCATCAACTTCTGTAATCTGAATTTGAGAGGCTAATAAAGAGAGATCCCATACCGTTGTAATATCAGCAATATCACTTAAATCAATTTTGTCACTATTAAGGTCAAAATCTTTAATTACATCTCTTGCTAAATCACCACCAATAGATGCATTAGTCCAAGCAAATGTATCTGCGGTGCCTACATCAGATAAGTCTAATGGATTACCAAATAAGAATTCATCATTGGTAGTCCCTGTTAAAATATCTGAGCCCGATACACCTTGAATCACATTAGGAACAGCGACGGCAACAGTGATGACTTGTTGGGTAATCCCACCTTTTCCATCCGATGCTTCTACGATAAACTCATCTGTCGTATCAGCAGCTAGTGCCAATGTGCTGTCTTCAAGCAATACATATGTCCATAGCCCAGCAGCATTTATATTTAACGTTCCATAAGTACCTGTTGCTGATGAGGTAGAGGCAATTTGCCATGTGATTGGATCACTCTCTATGTCGGTTGCATTTAATTGGCCTGTAACCGTTTCAACAACGCCTTCTTTTACATCTGCAGTACTGGTTCCAGTAATTACTGGTAAGTCATTTTCACCGGTAATATTAATGGTTATTACTTGCTGGGTTACCTGACCTGTTGCATCAGTTACATCAATAATTAAAGACTCTTGTGCCCCATCAGCACCAATGGCTTGTGCTAATGTATTGTCTAAGTCGTATTCCCATTTTCCTGATGTTGGATTAACACTAAATGTTCCATAGGTAGGTACAGATGAAGTTGAAACACTATAACCAACATCCGTCCCCTCAGGGTCTAGATATTTAATTGTACCTTCAACATGCAATTCGCCATCCTCGACAACCGTTCCTGTCGTTTCTTGCGTTGCTCCGGCATCAACAATAGGTTGATCATCATGACCAGTCACACTAACGGTAATATCTTGAGTTACCGTTCCACCATTACCATCTGAAATTTCGATTGTGAATATTTCTTTTGCAATCGTATCACCTAGCACTTGTGCTTTATCGTTATCAAGTAAATAGGTCCACTCACCATTACCATCAACGGTTAAAGCACCATATAGACCTACAATATTACCTGGTGTTGTCGCTGTATTTGGACCCGATATAACCGTGTAAGAAAAACTGGTATCAGTTAAATCAATATCTGACACATCTAATTGACCAATAGCCGTTGCGGTACCATCTTCTTCAACACTTCCAATGATTACGCTCGATGCATTAATCGTTGGTGCATCATTTTCACCTGTTATATTGATAGTGATGACTTGCTGTATTGTTCCACCAGTTTGATCGGTTACTTCAATAGTATACGTTTCTTGAGTCCCTGCAGCGCCAATCTCTTGAGCTAACGTATTATCTAACTCATACGTCCATACGCCATTTTCATCTACAGCAAAGGTTCCATAAGGTGAAGTCGGTGGATTAATCACATTGTAATTGATTAGATCCCCTTCAGGATCCACATAAGAAACTTGACCTGTTGCAGTCAAGGTTCCATCTTCCACAACAGTGCCTTCCGTTACTTGAGTTATGTCTGTATTGATAATCGGATCATCATCTGTACCAGTAATATTCACGGTAACGTCTTGTGTAATTACACCGCCATTCCCATCATCGATTTGAATAGTGTACGTTTCTGTTATGGTTTCATCACCGATATCTTGTGCTTTATCGTTATCTAATACGTAAGTCCATTTACCATTTGCATCAACAGTCACCGCCCCATAAGCATTTGCTGGAGAAGTAATGACATCAAACTCAAACGTTGTATCTGAAATATCAATATCCGTAATATCTAATTGTCCAGATTGAGTCAAAGTACCATCTTCTTCAATATCAACAGAGAGAACACTAGTATTAATCACTTCAGGATCGTCATTTGTCCCATTAACAGTAAAGGTAATATCTTGCGTACTGCTTAAGCCATGTTCATCAGTAACTTTAACCGTATAAGTTAATTCTAGTTTTTCACCGACACCTAACTGCTGGATCTCTAACGCGGTATTATCAACAACGAATTTATAATCACCATTTGGTTCAAAGGTTAATGTACCTAAAGCATCACCGCTCAACACTTGCCATGAGTGTGTATCTAGTGTGTCTGGATCACCATTATCCCAATTACCTGTTACTTCAATAGTTGCTGGCGTTGTTGCTCCAACATCTTCAGTTAATTCAGGTGGTGTCGTTACGACTAGATTTGGCGCATCATTTTCACCATTAATGGTAATGGTAATGGTCATTTCAGAGCTAGCACCAAGTTTATCGGTGGCAATTATAGTGATGGTGTCAGTAAGGGTCTCACCTTTTGATAAGCTGTCTACCGTTGGATTTGTGCCATCAACCGTATAAGTCCATTTACCTGTTGCGTTATCAACAGAAACACTACCATAAGAACCTTGAGTTCCAGCAGATGCCGTAACAATATCACCCACATCAACATCTGATGTTACGAAGTTTCCAGAAGTAGAACTGCCGTCAGCCTCTTCAACTGAACCTGTGTCCATGCCCGAAATTTTAGGGATATCGTTTGTGCCGGTAATATTAACCGTCACTTGTTGAGATGTTTTTGCGCCATGAACATCTACTGCGAATACGGTAAATACTTCAGAAACAACCTCTCCTTCATTAAGCCCCTGAATATGTGCAGCATCATTGTCTAAGGTGTAAGTCCAAACACCATTAGCATCAACGGTAAAAGTACCGTAAGTACCCGTTAATGTTTTCGCATCAAAAGTAACATCGTCACCATTTGGATCAGTTACGATTAAGGTTTTAGAATCGGTTATTGTTCCATCTTCTTTTAGCTCCATGATAATTTGATCATCTTGAGCTATTTCTGGCGGTAAATTCGACCCGTCAATGGTTACTGTCACGGTTTCTGTAGACATTTCACCAGCGGCATCCTTAACTGTCACTTCAAAAGTATCCGTTAATGTTTCTCCGACACCTAACACTTTGACAGCATCTAAACTGGTGTCTAAGGTATATGTCCATTTCCCATTAATTAATACAAGACGCCCATAATCACCTTGGTTATCAGTTACACTCCAAGTGTGAGTATCACCGGTATCTACATCACCATCATTAAGGTTTCCTGATATTTTGCTATCGGAATCTATATTAGAGATAGTTCCATTCAACTGGCCTGATATCTCTGGCGCATCATTTGTGCCTGTAACCTCCACTTTGAAGATCATTTCTACCGGGTCGCCATTTTCATCAACAACCGTTTTACCAAACTTATCGACAACGGTAACGCTAAAGGTATCAGTAACCTTTTCGCCTTCATTTAGCTGTTGAACAGCTAACGAATCATTGTCTAAAACATAGGTCCAATTACCGTTGCTATCTAACGTTAAATGTCCATATGAACCATCACCTGTAACAAGGTTCCAAGTGAGATCTGGTGTTAAACCTGCAACATCATCTAACACCCCAGTTTGAGTTAATGGGCTTCCATCTTCTTTGAAATCAATATCTTCAATAATAGCAACCGCAGGAACGTCATCCGCTACACCAATTACATTAATATTTATTGTTGAATCTGCACTAACTGCACCTTTATCGTCTTCAACTACAACACGTACATACTCTTTTTCAATTTGATCTGGCGTTAAGGCTTGTACTAGTGGGTTATCATTATCAAGTACATACGTCCAGTCGCCTGTTGCTTGATTCAGTGTTAGCTCTCCATAAGTACCTTGGATTACTATGTTTTCACCACTTGAGTCTAAAGCTCCAATCTTATTTCCGTCGACATCAACTAAATACCATGTATGACTATCACATGTATCAGGATCAACGACTTCTAACTGACCAGAAACTTCAAGGATACTATCTTCAACCACCTCTCCTAACTCACCTGTTGGTGTGTCAGCAATAATCACAGGGATATCATTAGAACCTGTAATTGTGACATTAACTAAGACCTTTTCTGTTTTAGTTACAATAGTTCCATCAGGTTCAACACAACTAACTTGAACAGTAACAACCCACTTCTCTGTAACTTCTTGGCCTTCACATAATGAATCTACATACGATTTATCATCAGCAACGTTATAAACCCAATCACCATTGTTATCTACGGTTAATGAACCAAATAATCCACCATCAACCGAGGAGGTTCCATCGACACTGATAATTTCACAGCCACTAGGAAGATCTATCGTGCCGGAACTACCACCGCCGATTACATCTCCATCGCCATCAACACCTTCTTCTATTGAATCAATATTAATCGTTTCATCATAAGAGCCACCACCGCCGCCGCCTGGATCTGTGTTGCCTTCGATCGTAATTGTTACGTCGAACGGTTCAGAGACGCCACCATGTTTATCTGTTGCCGTAACCTGGAATGTTTCCGTTTTTATATCACCAAAATTCAATGCATTCGTATCTGGATCAGTGTTATCTAATAAGTAAGTCCATTGACCGTTGGCATCAATGGTAAAGATCCCATAAACACCGCTGCCATTACTTACTTGCCAACTGACAACGTCGTCACCTAAATCAATATCATCAGCAATCACATTACCTGTAACTTTAGTAAATTGACCATTAAACGTCTCACCATCAGGAAGAAAGTCTTGAGCATCTTCAATCACGGTTGCTGAATTATCACCTGACACAACAGGTAAATCATTAGTACCTATAATGGTGAAATCTATCTGTTCACTCGTAAATCCACCGTTAGAATCATGGACAACAGCAGTGAACGTCTCAGAAATCTTTTCACCTTCATTTAATGATTGAATAGCGGCTGAGTCTTTATTGATCTCATAGCGCCACGAACCATCAGCTTCTAAATAAAACGTTCCGTAGTTACCAACATAAGTTCGGTCTTCAAAGTTAGTTGTATCTCCAGCATCAACATCTGTGGCGATTAATTGACCAGAAACAATATCCGAGGAAACATCTTCTATGTATTCACCCGCTAAGCCTCCGGTGATCTCCGGTAGATCATTAGTGCCTTGAATGGTGATAACAATATCGTCCGTAGATTCTAATCCCATTGAGTCAGTTACCGTGACAGTAAATGTTTCGGTAAAAGTATCATTTGGACCAAGAGCTTGAATCGCAGCAAGAGAATTCATCAAGGTGTATGTCCAACGTCCACTAGAGTTCATCGTTAGCGAACCATATTGACCAACACCATTTAGCAAATTCCACGCATGGATATCGCCTACATCCGGATCAGAGCTATTTAATTGACCTTCAATTGTTGTCGTTTGATCTTCTATTACTGTTCCTGTTAATGCGCCACTCAGTGATGGAGCATCATTTGTCCCTTCAATCGTTATTTCAACTTCTTTCTCAGATACTTCCCCAAATGAATCCGTTACTTTTACGGTAATGGTGTCAACAAGTTCCGCACCTTCTTTTAAGCCATTAACCGTGCTGTTATTATTATTAAGAACGTAGGTCCAATGCCCATTATCATCAAGAGTAAACGTTCCATATTGTCCAGCAGAACCAATTATCTCCCAATCTAATGTATCCATAGAATCTAGATCGCCAGACTGTAAATCACCTGATATTTCATTTGGCGTTGCATCTTCTTTTATTTCACCGGTAAGATCACCGATAATGCCTGGAGAACTGTTTGTTCCTGCTATATCAATAATCACTTCAATTTGATTGGTGCCGCCATTTCCATCGTCCACTTCAACGACAAACTTATCTTGAACGATTTGTCCTGAAGAGATCCCGATTGTTGCAGGTCTTGAATTATCTAGTTGGTATGTCCACATTCCAGTGTTCGGATCAATACTTAACGCACCGTAAACACCCTCAGGTGTAAGGATTGACCATGTATGATCATCTAAACTATCGATATCCACAGCGGTTAACTCACCGGTTGCAACATCTTTTCCAGCTGTGCCCTCAATTGTACTGCCCGTTGTTGCACCCGCGATCGATGGTTTATCATTATCACCAATAACATCGATAATAATTTCTTTTGAGGTTGAAGAACCAAACCCATCAGTAACGGTTACCGTAAAGGTATCCTGAACTCTTTCCCCTTCAGATAATGACTGCACTGAACTTTTATCATTATCAAGAACATAAACCCATTTACCATTAGCATCTAATGTCAATGTTCCGTACGAACCTGTACTTGAATCTAACGACCATGTATGAGTATCACCAATATCTTGATCATCTGGATACAGTTGCCCATCAATCTCAGTAATCACAGAATCTTCTTCTATAATTCCAGTTAACTCACCAGATAGCTCAGGGGTGTCATTTGTCCCTTTTACTTTTACTGTCACTTCAACGGTATCAATTGCACCATATTGATCTTCGACTTGAATAATAAATTTTTCTTTTTCGGTTTGACCAGAAAGCAAGCCTTGAGTTGCTGCAAGAGAATTATCTATAGTGTATGTCCACTTACCATTAGTATCTAATGACAATGAACCATATAAACCTTGTGAATCGGTTAATAATGTCCATTCATGGGTATCTGTCGTATCAACATCACCATCAGTTAATTGCCCAGAAACTGACTCTTTATTACCATCTTCAGTAATCGTTTTTGTTGTTTTACCGCCAATAACGGGAGCATCGTTGGTACCTAAAACTTCAACAGTGATCATGATGGCGTTAGTTCCACCATTGCCATCATCAACCGCTATGGTAAATGTTTCAAATTCTTGTTGGTTCTCAGCTAATGCTTGAGTATCAGGATTTGATGGGTCTAATGCATAAATCCAGTTCCCATCAGCGTCTACCGTCATGGTTCCGTATTTACCGACACCACCCCCCTCGACAAGCCAAGTATGGGTATCTGTAAAATCAACATCAACTGCAGTTAATGCGCCCGTTGCTGTCGGTATAATGTCTTCGACTGCCGTACCTGTTGTTCTACCTGTAATCTCGGGTCTATCATTAGTGCCTATGATGGTAACTTCAACAGTATGCTGAGCATAACCGTTATTTCCATCACCAACGACTACAACAAAACTTTCAACAACCGTTTCATCTTTTGCCAGTAGCTGAGCTTCATCATTTTTAAGAACATAAGTCCATTTACCAGTAGTTGCATCAATAGAGAAATTACCTAATTTAGACTCATCTGCACCGATAACAAACCAATTATGAATATCTGAATCATCTACATCATTAACTATTAAGGTATCTGAAATCGTTTGAACTCCGTCCTCTATGACAGTACCGGTATCATTACTATCTACAACGGTAGGTAAATCGTTAGTTCCTTCTAGCGAAATAACGATTTCTTTTTGAGCCGTTCCACCTTGCCCATCATCAACCGTGACAATGAACTTATCTTCACCCGCCTCTCCCTCAGCCAATTTTTGCGTAGCATCTAATGCATTATTTATGGTGTAAACCCATTTACCGTTTGCATCAACAGTAATAGAGCCATAGGTTCCACTGGCTGGTTGAACATCCCATGTATGAGTGTCACTTAAATCAACATCATCAACAATTAATTGGCCTTCTGTGGTTTCAATTGAATCTTCTTTTACTGCTCCTGTAGCTTGACCCGATAATTCAGGTAAATCATTGGTTCCGTTAATAGTAATTTCAATCGTTTCTGTAATGACACCACCAGCACCATCACTTAATTCTACAGTATAGTATTCCTTTATCGGATCATCACCAGCACCAAGCGATTGAGCTGCATCATTATCTAAGGTGTATAACCAAACTCCAGTAGCTGCATCAAGCGTAAACTTACCGTAAGTACCCGTATCTGAACCAACGATATTCCAATTAAATGAACTTGTAGCGTCTTCATCTGTTGCAGTTAACGTACCTGTTGTTGTAAGTGTGATGTCCTCTGTCACTTCTCCAACCGTATCGCCACCAATTACAGGAACACCATTTGTACCAACCACAGTAATGACGATTTCAATTGTGTCGGTTCCACCTTGGTTATCATTAACCGTTACCGTGAACTTATCTTCTACACTTTGGCCTTCAATCAATTCTTGAGTAGCAGATAATGTGTTGTCTATGGTGTAAACCCATTTACCGGTGACAGGATCAATCGCAATCGAACCATAAGTACCGCTATTACTGTCTACACTCCAAGCGTGAACATCGATTAAGTCGACATCTTCAACGGTCAATTGACCTTCTGCTTCAGTTTGGGTTGCCGTATCTTCTTTTACTAAGCCTGTGGCTTGACCAGATACCACGGGGTCATCATTAGTGCCTGTTATTTCAATAGAAACTGTTTCGGTGGTTAAACCACCTTGGCCATCATCGACTTGAATTTGATATTCAACAGTATGAGTCTCACCATTAGCCAACGCTTGAACTTGTGAAGCGGTATTATTCAGGGTGTATTCCCATTTGCCTGAACCGTCAGCATTAGTCGAAACAACAATAGAACCATAAGGATCTGTATTTGAAGAAAGCAGTGTCCAAGTGTGTGAATCTAGTGTATCGACATCATCAACAAACAGATCGCCGCTTGCACTCAGAACAGTCTCTTCGGTTATATATCCAGAGGTTACTGATGATCCTGCAACACTCGGAAGATCATTGGTGCCAGTCACTTCAACAGTAACGGTATGTGTTACGGTACCGCCATTGCCATCATCGGCAACGATCTCAAAGGTTTCGGTTTTCACTTCGCCATTAGAAATAGCTTGAGTCACATCTAAGCCATTATCTAAGGTGTAAGTCCACTTACCTGTTGCATCAACGGTTAATGCGCCATATGTGCCTGCACCATCAGTCACTGACCACGCATGCGTATCGGTGGTATCTGCATCGGTTGCTTCTAATTGACCTTCTGCAACCCCTACGCTGTCTTCAACAACCGCACCAGTATCCGTACCACTGATGGTTGGGCCATCGTTTGAGCCTGTAACCGTAATAGTGACTTCTTGTGTATCGATGCCACCGTGGTTGTCTTCAACTTGAACCACATAGACGATATCCATCGTCTCGCCAACGCCCAACGCAATCACACTCGCTGACGCGGTGTTTAAATCAAATGTCCACTTACCATTCGCATCAACGCTGAACGTACCCAATTCATCATTACTGTTCGCTTCCACAGTCCACGTGTGCGTGTCTAATGTATCGACATCTTCTAGAGCTAAATCGCCGGTCGCACTTTCTGTTGCTCGGTGCTCTACCGCCCCCACAATCACGGATGTGTCTGTAATTTCTGGAATGTCATTGGTGCCAGTCACTTCAACAGTAACGGTATGTGTTACGGTACCGCCGTTGCCATCATCGGCAACGATCTCAAACGTTTCTGTTTTCACTTCGCCATTAGAAATAGCTTGAGTCACATCTAAGCCATTATCTAAGGTGTAAGTCCACTTACCTGTTGCATCAACGGTTAATGCGCCATATGTGCCTACACCATCAGTCACTGACCACGCATGCGTATCGGTGGTATCTGCATCGGTTGCTTCTAATTGACCTTCTGCAACCCCTACGCTGTCTTCAACAACCGCACCTGTATCGGTGCCGCTGATGGTTTGGCCATCGTTTGAGCCTGTGACCGTAATAGTGACTTCTTGTGTATCGATGCCACCGTGGTTGTCTTCAACTTGAACCACATAGACGATGTCCATCGTCTCGCCAACGCCCAACGCAATCACACTCGCTGACGCGGTGTTTAAATCAAATGTCCACTTACCATTCGCATCAACGCTGAACGTACCCAACTCGTCATTACTGTTCGCTTCCACAGTCCACGTGTGCGTGTCTAATGTATCGACATCTTCTAGAGCTAAATCGCCGGTCGCACTTTCTGTTGCTCGGTGCTCTACCGCCCCCACAATCACGGATGTGTCTGTAATTTCTGGAATGTCATTGGTGCCAGTCACTTCAACAGTAACGGTATGTGTTACGGTACCGCCGTTGCCATCATCGGCAACGATCTCAAACGTTTCGGTTTTCACTTCGCCATTAGAAATAGCTTGAGTCACATCCAAGCTATTATCTAAGGTGTAAGTCCACTTACCCGTTGCATCGACAGTTAATGCACCATAAAGGCCAGCACCGTCAGCTACCGACCATGATACCGAATCACCAGCATCAGCATCGATTGCTGTTAATTGTCCATCAGCAGAAGCGATTAAGTCTTCAACAACGCGACCTGTACTCGTGCCGCTAATCACAGGCTCATCATTAGTACCATTAATTGTAATAATAACTTCTTGTTGAGTAATACCACCATTACCATCATCAACTTGAATGGTAAATGTTTCAGTTACCGAGTCGCCCACACCAAGCGCTTGAGTCTGATCACGAGAATTATCTAGTGTATATTCCCAAACGCCATTATTGATAGTTAATACACCATACGTTGCATTACCACCTTCTAAAATAGTCCAAGTATGAGTATCAAGTGTATCTACATCAGCAACGGTCAATGTTTCACTCACTGTTGGATCTGCATCATCAACATCACCTTCAGTTAACTCTCCAATCGCAATGCCAGAAATAATAGGATCGTCATTGGTACCAACAATGGTTACTGTAACTTGTTGGGTTGATGTTAGGTTTCCACCAGCAGAAACGGATACTTCAAACACATCAGTAATAATTTGACCGTTAGCTAATGACTGAACTGATAAAGCACTATTATTGAGCGTGTATTCCCACTGACCAGTGGTTGGATTTAGAGAAAGCGTACCAAACTCACTTGTTGGGCTGCCTGTAATTGACCAAGTATAAGAAAGATTACTTTGAGGATTCGTTACTGCAAGTTGACCAGAAGAGTCTAAAACTTCATCTTCTTTAGTAAGGCCCGAATTATTAGGACTAATGATTGGAGTTGCAGGTGGATTGCTCGCATCGCCACCACTTAAATTATCAATGTATTCTTGATTATCATAAGAAAAGGCATTTGAAGTAGTGAAATTGGTTGTTGCGATATCTGAATAATAGCCATACTCAATAACAACAAAACCATTGTTTGCAGAACCACCACCTTCACCAGCCGCCGTCGCTTCTAAGATTTCAGTCGGATCTTCCCCTGCTAAAATTGCCGCCTGAATTGCGGCAATATCTAAACCATCTGTAGGTTGTGTAGGATCGAGTTCAACCTTTCCATCAATGGGTTGTATTTGAAGGGGGTCTTCAGGTTTCGTTTCATCGAGACAGCTCATGCAATTTTTGTCAATCGTGACCAGTTTACCATGTATTTGCACAGTAACTTTCGCCTCATAGTCAGTAAACAAGACCGAGTCTTTCTCAAGATTTTGTCCAACATTAACTTTTGTTGGAACCCCTGATTTATTTAACGAATAAGCATCGCCTTCAATTGTTTTAATCTCTACTTGAGAAGGTATAAGCGTCTCTTTCATGTAACCACCTAAAATCCATTTAACCGCATCAACAAATTAATTTCACTTTAGTACCTTAATCATAGGATACTATTTCTTAGAAAGACAAAATCACTAGAGTTAATTTGTTGTTATAAATTTATTACCTGCCCGTTTTATAGCATAGTTTTTGTCAAATTTAAGTATCAAAAATCTCATATTCCTTTATTATTTACAGTGTTTATTTTAATCGAGACATCATCATGAGCAAATTAACGTCAGATATTCAAGCAAACCTAGATCTTTTCATTGCAGAAACGAAAGAAACACAGCTAGTTTGGAGTCTTTATAACGAAGAAGGTTGGATCTCTGTTGAGTCTACTGAATTCGAAAACTCTGAAGTAATGCCATTCTGGTCTAACAAAGCAGACGCTGAATTTCATAACGTTGAAGAGTGGGCTGATTTTGAAGTAACAGAAATTCCACTAGATATCTTCGCTGAAGATTGGCTAGTAACATTATCTGAAGATGGTGTTTTAGTTGGTACAAACTGGAACCAACAACTTGAAGGTAAAGAAGTAGAAGCAAGTGACCTTGTGAAGCTTTATCTATAACGTTTACCTCTTAAACGAAAAGACTAAAGGGCTGTAATTATTACAGCCCTTTTTATATTTTCTAATTACATTGCAATTTTCTCTTTTACTTTATGATGTGCCTTTTCACCTATGAGAGCATAAAGCAAACATATAATAGACAAAATACAAGAAGCCACTAAAATCATGAAGCCACCATCCCAACCAAAGCAATCATATCAATCGTTGGATTACCTGCAGGGTTAAACCAGTAGACCAACACCGCAATAGTTACAAGAGCCATAAATAAAATACCGGCCGGAGCTCGGCGTTTTATATGTGCTTGGGGTTTAAATATACCAAACATAGTTAACTCCATTATGATATTTGCGATGGGAGATAAAAGCTTGAACGAACAAATTAAACACTCGTTCGAAAGCAAGCGCATTGTGATGCCCAAGGAGAATTGTTTCTGTGACTAACCTTACAAGTTGAGGAATTATCAAAATTAATTAAGTAAAAGTTAGAGAGTAATTGATTTAATTTTGGCTGGATTTCTTATTGCTTGTGACGCTAGTTCATACAATTAACATTTGAGTCTGATAAATAAAAATAAATACGATTGCGCTCACAGCACACCATTTTATCAAGTCGTAGGATGACTTCTTCTTGTTGCTAACTTTGGAATCATTATGAAACGCACACTCTTAACCCTTTCTTTGGCGGCTATCCTTTCTAGTTCTTTCTACTCGGCACCAAGCGTTGCTGCATTAGATACGGTTCAACCACAGATTAATTACACAGAGATGACCTCTCAACGTCAGGTTGTTGACCAATTACTTAATGATGCTTACCAAATCTTTAAAAATCCGGCTCGTATCTCTCATGCTGGGTTTACGGCTATAATGCCAAGCAACATGGAGATAATCACTAACAATTTACTTGATGCTTATAAACTTGAACCGTATCGTGTCGATTTATTGTTTTCTGCCGCGAATGCTCAAATTTATAACAGCAATGTAGACCGAGCGATTGAACTATTTACTCAAATTTTAGATGTTGCTCCTGATGATGTAGACGCCCATTCATATCTTGTTATTTGGCAAAACTTTAAAGGCAACAAAAGCGAAGTAACCAAACATTTAAATGCCCTAGAGCAATTAAACAAAGGTCGCGTTGCAGATTTGAAAAAAATCATGTCGGCCATTGATAGAATCGTTGATACTCCATTAAGCAATACAATCAAAAAACCAACCAAAGGTAATAACGCAATCATCACCCTAGGTTATGCTTTAAACCCAGATGGCAGCATGAACGACATCTTAATTGATCGACTTAATGCAACATTGACGATGGCGAAACAGAACCCTAACACTTACATCGTCGTAACTGGCGGCGTACCTAAAAACCATAAAACCGAAGGTAAGTTAATGGCCGATTGGTTAGTGAAAAATGGGATTAATAAATCGCGTATTATTGAAGATAACTACGCAAGAAGTACGGTAGAAAACGCACTATATAGCAGCTATGCATTAGCTCGCCATGATATTGACCACGCTACCATTATTAGTTCAGCAAGCCATGTTCGCCGTGGACAAGCATTATTTGAAGTCGCTAGTTGGCAGACTGGTCCTAAAGGGATCACATTTGATACGTATGCCGCTAACGATCGCCCACTCGAAGAATTAAAAATCCCAACGGATGGTGAGTTATTAGGTATTTATCGTGATGCATTACGTGTTTATGGAATGTGGAGTTACCGCTCTTATCCTTTAGAGCAACGTTAATTTCATTTACTTTCTATATTATAAATAAACAAAAGGTGACCAATTTTATATAGCCACCTTTCGTATTCTGACTATTTATTCACTCTCAATCAACCACACTTCTTCCGCAAAGCGTGATAATCCTTTTTTGATTTTAGGATGGTTTGCATCAGCTTCATCACGCTGCAATCGAGTCACTGTCATACCTGAAAATAGTGAACGTACTTCATCCTCTGGCACAGAGAATGGAGGCCCTGCCATTTCAGTTTGGTCATAATCTAACGTTACCAATAAGATGCGTCCGCCTTCTTTTAAGCGAGAACGTAATACTTGTACATATTCTTCACGCATCTCTTTAGGGAGTGCGACTAATGCTGCGCGATCATAAATCAGATCTGTAGCGTCAATTGGCGCGGTAAAATAATCACCAGAATAAATGGTTAGCTCATCAAATTCATATAACTCAAGAGTGCTAGTTAATGCGGTAACGGTTGGTGTATACAAGCGCTCAGCAAAAAAAGCACGTACGGCTATTTTACTTAGCTCAACACCCGTGACTGAATTATGTTTTTCAGCAAGCCAATCGAGATCCATCGATTTACCACATAAAGGAACAAATACCGTATCACTACGTTGCGGCTTTAACGCTGACCAATATTGAGTCAAAATTGGGTTTGTATCTGATAGGTGAAAACCAATTACATTACTAGCCCACTTACTTTCCCAGAATTCATGTTCCATTTACTTTTCCTTCCACTCACTTTTTATTATTCAGAAATGGTACCTCATCCCCCTATTCTGTTCTACAAATACTCATTTTATCAGCTTATTGCTTTATCTATAACCGAAAATACAAAGCATATTCCATTTGGTTATATAAGATAACTTTTATCAATTACCTTACCGAAAGCCTTACCGTTATTATGGTTAAAAATACAAAGGGCTTGTTTCAAAATGAAAAAATAACGAGCGCGTAAATAACAAGGAAAAGCAGTATGTCATTAGCCGTCATTATTAATTTAGCCGTATTTATCGGGCTCATTTTCTTTCTTAATATCCAACAACGTAAAGAATATACGCTGTCTCGCCTTGTTCTTATCGGCTTAATTGCTGGTAGCCTTTATGGTTTAGGTCTTCATGTCATTCATGGAGAAGGCAGTACCGTAATCAAGACTACTCTTGATTGGGTGAATATTGTTGGTAGCGGTTATGTTGGATTACTAAAAATGGTTATCATGCCATTAGTATTAGTCTCTATGTTCTCTGCGGTTGTTAAACTCGATAAATCAGGCTCTTTAGGAAAAATTAGCGGCGTTACTATTAGTGTACTTTTAGTCACAACAATGATCTCTGCCTTAATTGGTATTGCAGTAACTCACACTTTTGGTTTAACTGCGGAAGGCTTAACTGAAGGCGCTCGTGAAACGGCTCGAGTTGCGGTATTAGAGTCTCGCATTGGTAGTGTTAGTGACCTGACAATTCCTCAAATGCTAATTAGCTTTATCCCTACAAATCCATTTGCTGATTTAACGGGTACTCGCTCAACCTCTATTATTGCTGTGGTTATCTTTGCAATTCTTGCAGGCATCGCTGCACGTAAAGTGAGTCAAGAGAAAGGAGAACTAGCAGGTCCAATTAATACTTTTGTAGACGTAGCTCAATCAATTGTTATGCGTTTAGTTAAAATGATAATGGCACTAACCCCTTATGGCATCTTGGCGCTACTAACTAAAGTTGTTGCTACATCCAATGCTGCCGATATCTTAAATCTACTTGGTTTCATTGTTGCCTCTTACATTGCTATTTTATTGATGTTTGTTGTTCACGGTTTATTGGTTTCGTTTGTTGGTGTAAACCCTGTTGATTACTTCAAGAAAATTTGGCCGGTATTGACGTTTGCATTCAGCTCTCGTAGCTCAGCAGCAACAATCCCACTAAATGTTGAAGCTCAAATCACAAAACTGCGCGTTCCACCTGCAATTGCGAATTTATCTGCCACATTTGGTGCTACTATTGGTCAAAATGGGTGTGCGGGTATCTACCCTGCAATGCTAGCGGTAATGGTTGCTCCAACAATGGGGATCCCAATTGATGCTCACTTTATTCTGTCTTTAGTTGCCATTATCACGGTAAGCTCGTTTGGTATTGCTGGTGTTGGCGGGGGGGCTACATTTGCAGCATTAATCGTTCTTCCTGCAATGGGCTTACCTGTTACGATTGCTGCCCTACTTATTTCTATCGAACCGTTAATTGATATGGCACGTACTGCTCTTAATGTAAGTGGCGCAATGACAGCGGGTACAATTACAAGTCGAGTTCTTGGTGAAAAAAGTACTGATGAACAAGTAGAAAGTGCGCAAGCGTAAACAAAAACATATACTCTAGCGACAATAAAGGAAGCCAAAATGGCTTCCTTTTTTATGGTTTAAACCTAATGAATATTCCATTTGTATTCATGTTAAATATGACGAAGATTACATTAGAAAAACTAATCTTAAAAAACAATTTTACTTGCTAGAAATAATAAAAAATTTATCTATAATGCGCGCCATACAGAGACGAAATACCTCGTTCTAATAATCAAGTTAAAAGGTGACGCTGCTATGGCTAAGAAAATCATAACTAAAATCGCAACTGCTTATCAGCGTTCATTTGTTGAGTTATACAAACGTGATAATAAATAAGTTCGATTGAATCGAACAAAAAAAGGAGCTAATCAGCTCCTTTTTTAATGTATCTATTAAATAACCTATTACAATCTATAATATTTTCAATGCTAATTGCGCAAGGTTATATGCATCAACATAACCAGAATGCTGTCTGCCTTCCCATTCAATATCTAACTCTTCCATCGCCTTTCTTTGGCCCATTCGCTCATTTTTCTTACGTGATTTAATACGATAAATGGTTGCCAGATTTAAGAATTCACTGAATGGAACTTCTATGCCTTTTGCTCTACATTCAGCATCAAGAATTTGCTCATCGTGTCCCCATGCTGCATAAATTTTATTGGTTCCACCGAAATTCTTAATCATAGACTTCAATACGTCAGCTAATGGTCTACCCTGTTTTTCTATTTTTCGAGGAGAGATCCCTGTTAACTCAACACAAAACTTAGATATTTCGTCTTTTTCTGGCTTCACATAATATTGAGCACGTTTAACAACTTCACCTTTAATTAAGTCGATCTCCGCTAATCCTACTTCAATGATCTCCCCTGTTGTTCCTTTGCCATCAACATTCCAACAGCACATTTCTAAGTCAAAACAGACGATACGATTAAAGTTCATGGAGATCCTTGGTACTCAAATAAAACGGAGGCGCTATTCTACCTAAACAAAATGATAAGCGCGATACTATAAAAATCGATTGCTGAAAATTCAGCCGCGAATAGTCACTTGATTACGCCCCATAGCTTTACTTTGATATAACGCTTGATCAGCAGCTTTCAATAACTCTTCAAGAGTTTCACCTTGCCAAAGAACCGCGCCAAGACTAATTGTCTGGTCAATTTCTAAATCATTAAACACAGTTGGAGACGTAGCGACAAGCTTGTGAATTTGTTCTGACATTAACGTTAATTCATCGAGGCTGTTCAACTTCAGCACAATAGAAAACTCATCCCCGCCAAGGCGTGAGACGTAAGCATTATTTCCTAACGTTTCAGACATTAAATGACCAATATGTCGTAAAACTTGATCACCTTCAGGATGACCATAGGTATCATTGATTTGTTTAAATTTATCGATATCAAAACACAATAAAGCAAACGGTTTTTCTGTTTCAATATAACGACTAATCACATCACGTATGGCTCGACGATTTAATAGACCAGTAAGGTCATCATGCATTGCCATATAGCGTAATTCTTTGGTTCTAATCTCAAGTAAATTTTCAATTCTTTGTTTATCTCGAGTAACCACAGAGGTTAGTGTCGCAATAAGCATTGAAATCGTTAAGATACCAAAAAACAACCAGATCAACGTGAGTCTTTGATATTCAGTTAATTTATTATCTATTTTATATTCAATTTTCCAGAGTCGATTTTCAATTTTAACACTGGTTGTATAATCCAACCCTTTGAAACTATTCCATGTACTGCTTTGGTACATAATTGGGTCATCGCCAGCATCAAACCCTGTATCAATAATACGTACAACCAATTCCTCACCTAATGAGGTAGAATTAACCAAGCGGTCAAAATAACTGGTAATTCTTACGACACCAACCATTACCCCTTTTAACGATGTTTTATCTGAAGTAAATACTGGGTGATAAACTAGCATGCCTGTTTTTTGAGCGCTCTGATCAAGACTATCTTGCAGTAAGCGAATTTTATCTGAAACACTTGGTCGACCCGTTGTTAAAAACTCTTCAACGACGAGATTAAAACGCTCTCTTGATGAATAAAATCCAATTAAAGGTGTGTTTTTCTCATCTCTTGGGTAAATATCGGTTGCGATATAAATGGGCTCATGATTTTTCATCACATAGCCATAGATTTTAGGTTGATCTTTTGGGACGGTATATAATCGAGCTAAGGGATAATTTTTATGTATTTGTTTAAAATGATCATCAATATCTTTTTCTTCCACTTTCTCCATCCATTGAAGTGAAATCAGACTATTAGAACGATGCAATAATGAATCCGCAAACAAAGGAAACTGAGACCAATCCTTTTTACTGCCCACTTGATAGAAGTTTGCCCCTGCACCTATAAAATCAATATCTTTATCTATTAACATCGAAAGCAGCGCTGACTGTCTATCTGCTTCTTTATAGAAATTCTTTTGATTATTATCCAAATCAGATAGATAAACGAACCTCATACTTAATAGACCTAGAGATAGAGCTAACAAAAAACTGGTCATTACATAAAAGTAATTACTCTTAAACACTCTGCTCTCCAACGGTTGATAACCCTTTAATTCTAATAAAATTTTGAATTTTTCGAAACCAAAAGCCCATATTTAATTTTTATTACTCAGATTTGATTCATTCTGTTCAAAATTACATCATTCAGCATATATTAGTCGCTTTGATTGCCCTTCTTTTTATCTCTTATCCCTTGAATATGCTACTATTAGCCACAATTTAGTTAGAAACGTTTGGTGCTAAGCACCCTAGAATATAGAGAATGAATTATGAATTTTGACTTGAATGCTATTCCTTCTACCTTTGATTTAGGACACATTGTCCTGTTCGGTACATCTGCTCTATTTGCATTATTGTACATAACGAAGAAAGGTAAAGCGCTAGAGATCGAAAAAACAGTTGAAGTCGAAAAAATCGTCGAAGTTGAGAAACCTGTAGAAAAAATCGTCGAAATCGAAAAAGTCGTTGAAGTTGAAAAGATCATTGAGAAAATCATCGAAGTTGAGCCAAAAGTAAAAGCATCAACGCCTGAATCTGCTTTACAACTATTGGCTTTATTACAAAAAGAAGCACGTTTTATCGACTTTATGCAAGAAGATCTTAAAGGTTTTGCTGATGCCGAAGTTGGTGCAGCAGCTCGTGTTATTCATGAAGGCGGCCAAAAAGTATTATCAGACTACTTCACTCTTACTCCAGTTCGTACTGAAGAAGAAGAATCTCGTTTATCTATTCCTGCTGGTTTTAACCCATCGGAAATTCGTCTAACGGGTAATGTAGTAGGTGAAGCTCCATTTAATGGCACATTAATTCACCGTGGTTGGAAAGTTGCGGAAGTGAAGCTACCAAAGCTGGCTGAAGGTTATGACGCAACAATCGTTGCTCCAGCAGAGGTTGAACTGTAATGGAACAAGCTAAATACAGCATTGGTATCGATTTAGGTACAACTCACTGTGTTCTTTCTTATGTAGATTTACATGATGAAGACGCAAGCGTTCAAGTAATGCCAATCCCTCAACTAACCGCACCAGGTCAAGTTGAAGAAAAATCGCAGCTGCCTTCTTTCATGTATCAAGCACATGAAGCTGAACTATTAGAAGGTGATACAAGCCTTCCTTGGACAACCAAACCAAACGCAATTGTTGGTAGCATTGCTCGTAACCTTGGCAGCAAAACGCCAATTCGCTTAATTGCAAGTGCAAAAAGTTGGTTGTGTCATGGTGGCGTAAACCGTCGTGAAGCATTCTTACCGCTAAATAGTCCAGAAGAAGTGATCAAAGCGTCACCTCTTGAAGTGACTAAGCGTTATTTAGAGCATTTACAAAACGCATGGGATTTTCAAAACCCTGAACATCCTCTAAATGAACAAGACATTACGATTACCGTTCCTGCATCATTTGACCCTGCTGCGCGTGATTTAACAGCAGAAGCTGCAAATAATCTTGGCTTTCGTAATCTTACGTTATTAGAAGAACCACAGGCGGCAGTATACAGCTGGATCAAAAATAACGATGATTCATGGCGTGACCAAGTATCGGTTGGCGATGTTATTTTAGTGGTTGATATCGGTGGCGGTACAACGGATTTATCATTAGTTGCTGTTACTGAAGAAGAAGGTAATTTAAGCCTAAACCGTGTTGCGGTAGGTGATCATATTCTTCTTGGTGGCGACAACATGGATTTAGCCCTAGCTTATCGTTTAAAAATGAAGCTAGCGCAAGAAGGTAAACAACTGCAACCTTGGCAAATTCAAGTAATGACTCACGCTTGTCGTGATGCTAAAGAAGCCCTTCTTAATGATTCAGAGTTACGTGCAGTTCCAATTGTGGTTCCTAGCCGTGGGTCTAAATTGTTAGGCGGCACGCTGCAAACGGAATTAACTCAAGAAGAAGTACAACAAACTTTGGTTGAAGGCTTCTTCCCTGTTGTTCCTGTGACTGAGCACCCAGTTCAATCTGCACGTGGTGCATTAACTCAAATGGGTCTTCCTTATGCACAAGATGCAGCGGTAACTCGTCACCTTGCTAGCTTCCTAACTCGTCAACAAGCAGCAACTGATGAAGTATTTGGTCAGCAAAACGAATCCGATTTTATTAAACCAACGGCCATTCTTTTAAATGGTGGTGTTCTAAAATCAAACCTACTTGCAGAGCGTCTACTTAGCATTATTAATCAGTGGTTAATCGATGGCGAAGCGGAAGACGCAAAACTGCTTGAAGGTCTTGACCTTGATTTAGCTGTTGCGGCTGGTGCTTCTTACTACGGCTCTGTTCGTACCGGTAACGGTGTTCGTATCCGTGGTGGTATCGCATCAAGCTACTATGTTGGTATCGAAAGCTCTATGCCTGCGATTCCAGGAATGGAACCACCAATGGAAGCGCTGTGTGTTGCTCCATTTGGCATGGAAGAAGGCTCTCATGCTGATGTTCCTAGCCAACAATTTGGTTTGGTAATTGGTCAGCCAGTACAGTTTAAATTCTACGGTTCAACGACTCGTCGCGATGATCAAGCCGGTACTCATTTAGATTTCTGGATGCCAGAAGAGCTAGAAGAACTTCCAGCTATTCAAGTCACGCTTCCAGTTACTGAAGGCCGCACAGCAGGTGAGGTTGTTCCTGTTCGTTTAGCGTCTAAAGTGACAGAACTTGGTACTCTTTATCTTGAAGCCATTGCTGCTGATAGCGGTGAGAAATGGCACGTTGAGTTTGATGTTCGTGAAGCGTAATCTGGATATTATTCTTCGCTAGTTGCGCATCTTAAGAGTTCAGTCACCGTTATGGAGGCTGAACTCTTTTACTATATGCCCCTATATTTTATCGCTGCCGCTTTCTCTTTTATTGCAGCTTCAATGGAGTTTCTATGAGTTCTTCTAATCGTTATTTAATTGGTATTGATCTTGGTACTACTCACACTGTTGTGGCTTATACTGATATTTCTCTTGGTATTGAAACTAGCCCAATTGAAATCTTCAATATCGACCAATTAATTGGACCAGGTGAAGTTGCTCGTAAACCCCTACTTCCATCATTTCGTTACCATGCTTCACAAAGCCAAATCACTGAAAATGACCTAACACTGCCTTGGAATGTAAAAGCGATTGATGGTGAAATAAAAAACGCAATCATTGGTGAATGGGCCCGTGAATTAGGGTCAAAAGTAGAAGGTCGCCAAGTAGTCAGTGCTAAGAGTTGGTTATCCCACACTAAAGTCGATCGTACCTCAGATATTCTGCCTTGGGCAGGCGCAGAAGATGTTGAGAAAGTCTCTCCTATTGTTGCCAGTGCGAGTTATTTAAACCACGTTCGTCAATCTTGGAATTACCACCACCCTGATGCGCCAATGGAACTTCAAGAAGTGGTTGTTACTGTTCCTGCTTCGTTTGATGAGAGTGCTCGTTCATTTACTATACAAGCCGCAAAACTGGCAGGTCTTGATAAGATCATTCTATTGGAAGAACCACAAGCCGTTTGTTATGACTGGTATCACCATCATCAAGACACTGCAAAAGACATTCTAAAGAACATTCCGTTAATGGTGGTGTGCGATGTAGGCGGCGGCACTACCGATTTAAGTTTAATCCAAGCGCGTTTTAATAAAGACGAATTGGCACTTGATCGTATTGGCGTGGGTGATCACCTAATGTTAGGTGGTGACAACATTGATTTAGCCTTAGCGCATTTAGCTGAGCAACGCTTAGACAGCGGTAAGAAAATGACGGCAGCCGCGTTAACTAAACTTATTCAACAAACGCGTAAAACCAAAGAACGTTTACTGTCAGCTAATGCACCAGAATCTGGCCATATCACTCTATTAGGGTCTGGCTCTAAATTATTAGGTGGCAGTCGTAAAGTTGAGTTAACCAAAGAAGAAGTTCATCAAATTGCGCTTGATGGATTCTTACCACTGACTGACTTTAATGACCGTCCAAATCAACGTCAAACCGCTGTTGTTGAATTTGGCTTACCTTACGCTTCTGATCCTGCTATCAGTAAGCACTTAGCTCAGTTCTTGGATAATCATAAAGAAGTGTCAGCAAAAGCACTCGGTTGGGATGATAATGATTTAGCTGCTCATCAAGATCGTGCTATTCCTGTTGGCCTATTATTAAACGGTGGCGTATTTAATAGCCCTCTCCTTGCTGAACGTTCACTTGAATTGATGAACAACTGGAAAGGTGACACTGTCACTCAATTATCTAACCCCCACCCTGACTTGGCCGTTGCTTATGGTGCCGTTGCTTATGGTAAAGCACGTCATGGTGCACAATTAAAAATCGGTGGTGGCTCTGCGCGTTCATTCTATTTACAGTTAGAAGAGAAAAATAAACAGCCACAAGGTTTATGTTTATTGGCAAAAGGCAGCGACGAAGGTGAAGAAATTCGCATGACAAGCCGCCGTTTCTCACTAACATTGGGCGAACCTGTTCGTTTTAATTTGCTTTCAACAACAAAAGATCAGCTTGCTACCTCAGGTATGATCACTGAGTTAGCCGATCCAAGTTTTGTTAGCTTACCGCCTTATGTCGTAACACTTGAATCAAGTAAATCAAAAGATGATCTACACGCAAACCAAAAAGATCGCGTTGAAGTAACCCTAGCCTGTCAATTCACAGAAGTCGGCACCATTAAGATTGAATGTGTTTCTGTTGAGGACGATTCACAGCGTTGGTTAGTCGAATTTGAAGTACGTAATCAAGCCTCCAATAAAAGTGCTAACCTTGCGGATCAAATTAGCCTTCCTCCTCGTCTACCGAATGCTATAGCAAGTATTAAAGAGGCTTATGGCGGCAGCAAACAAAACCCAAATGCCATTAAAGCCTTTTCTAAAAACATAGAGAAGCTGATAGGTAAACGTGAATCATGGGATTTAATTACCTCACGGGAACTAGCAACCGCATTACTTGACAGTAAAAAACGTCGCCGCCGTTCTGATAAACATGAACAAAACTGGTTAAAAATGACAGGTTTTGCTCTGCGTCCTGGTTTTGGCTACCCTGCCGATGAATGGAAGATATCTCAAGCATGGGAAACCTATCAACAAGGCATTCAATTCGAGTCGAAACAATCTTGGAACGACTGGTGGACATTCTGGCGTCGTATCTCTGGTGGTTTAAGCCAAGAGCAGCAAGAAACCATTTTGGCTGATATGGCAAAATACCTACACCCGGGCTCTTTGCGTAATCCAAAAACATTAGAAGAGGCCAGTAACAAAAGTTATGAAGCTATGGTTCGTCTAGCTGCTGCACTTGAGCATCTGGATGTTGAAGATAAGACACTGATTGCCTCTTGGGTATTAGGCCATGCAAAAAATGACAACCAACCGCAAGTCCATTGGTGGGCGTTAGGACGTATTTGTTCTCGCTCTCCATTCTATGGTAGTCAGCATAATTTAATACCAGCAACCCAAGTGGCTCAATGGTTACCAACACTATTAGCTCAAGATTGGAAAATACAACCAATGGCAGGTTTTGCCGCAGTTATGATGGCACGATTGACTGGTGATAGAACCTTAGATGTCTCAGATGAACTACGTGAAAGTATTATTGATAAACTGAAGAAGAGTCGCTCTCCACAAAGTTGGATAGATCTCGTCTCTAGTCAGCAAGCATTAAGCGAAGCGGACTCTAAACGACTTTTCGGTGACGCTCTACCAGCTGGGTTACGTTTAATTAATTAAACTGTTGGCATGACAGAAATAAAACAAATGACGCTTTTTGCTTCTTTTTTGTCAAAGCTTCGCAAACTAACTAAAATTGTCTTCAAAAAAGTGATGGATTGAGTATACTGAATTCATCACAATTTTTAGGTAACCTTAATGTTCCATATCGTTATTTTAGCGAGTATGGTGTTACTTTATTTTGTTGGTTGGTTTCGCTTCGGTACTCGAGAATTACGCAATGCAGCCAAGAGGTTTAGTGAAATAATTCCTGCCCCTCAAGAGCTAGTTATTGAATGGATTATGTATAATAAACAGATATTGGATATCAATGAGTTTCAACGTTTTATCATCCATTTAAATAGAGCAAGCACTGAAGATTTAAAAGCAGAGCTAGATAGTTTTTCACATTATCTTGAAATACACGCGCCAGAGTACGTGATTACAAGAACTCCTTCTTAAACTATCAGCGATATTAAACAAAAAGGCTCAAAGTTAATGACTCTGAGCCTTTTTTAATTTTATCGCTAATCGTAATTAACTTCTTGAGCCTAACTTCACTTTACCTTTCGAATTAAACCACAATGCTTGTGCTTTCTTCTTTCCGATAAGTATTGGTAAGTCATCGTAAAATAAAAAGTTTTTCCATGTTTTCTTAAATGTGCCCCAAGAGGTTTCAATCAGATTGTATTTCTCATAACAAAAATAAACCGTTACATCGTCAGCCCAATCAATAAACTCTAATACTTCATCTGGCAATGCTTCATTATCACTATCCCAGCGATGCTGCCAATCAATCTCATTGCTCCATGAGCTTTGTTTCATTGGCCATTCTTTCGAACCAAAATGATCTGCCGTTGGACTGTTCGCACTAATAAAATCATTCCAAACTTGAGCAGATTTTGCTTGAGTGAATGGCTTAATTAATGACAATAATTCATCATCAACTGGCATTGATTGATGAGTAAAAATCCATTTGCGATTGTATTCATCTAAAGGTAAATAGCTCATAGTTCATTCTGTATTTAAGGCATGTGGCTCTATTCTATCGTCTTTTTTTATTAAGCCCAAATAAGAATATTTAACAATGGGTTGATTTTTATCATTAAGCCCCTCATTACAATAGTATTGAATAGAAAAACCATACTAATTCTATAAACTAGTATGTACTTAAAATTATAATTATTCGGTTACGCATGCCTTCTGCTTCATTATGTGTAATCACCATTACAAGGATTATTTCATGATCACGCATGTTGGCATATTAGATCAAGACCCCGTCCGTCTTGTAACCCCTCTCCTTGATCTCTCCGTAAAAGGCGAGCATATGATTTTTATTGGCGACGAGACACAGAAAGATATGTTTCATCGCTTAGAAACCATACTTCAATATAAGGGAATTACTTCTGATTTTTATGAAATCCCAAATATTGTAGACACTCATTTAATTAAAGAATCTTTGCAAGCATTAGCCGCCGAAATGAAACATCATTTTAGCGACATTAAATTAAATGCAAGCTGTGGCCTTCGACATCGTCTTCTTTCTGCCTATGAAGTGTTCCGCTCTTATCATTGGCCAATTTTTGTTGTCGAACCATTCAGCGATAAATTATGCTGGCTTTACCCTGATGGTCGCAAACAAAAACACGTAGCTGATAATATCCGTTTAAGTGATTACCTTGCTATCTTTGGCGCACGCTGTGAGTTTTCTGAATCTGAACTTCCAGAGAGCATTGATAAACGTCTGCGTGAGCTTTGTCAGCGTTGGGCAAGTAATGCACTAGAATTAGGCCCTGGTCTTGCTACATTGAACTACTTAGCAACGACTTGTCGTAAAGAACAACGCCTTGATGTTGAGGTGACAGAGAAGCAGCAGAGTTATAAAGAACTTAATATGCTACTGACTGATCTTGTTGAAACGGGTTTAGCTACCTATGAAAACGGCACCTTAACGTTTGATTGCGAAGAAGCTCGACGTTTAGCTAACGGTGAATGGTTAGAGATATTAGTTCATAATACTGTGGTCGATATTCAGCAATATTTACCAACACTTCAAGATCACTCTTTGAATGTTCAAGTTCACCGTGAAATTGGTGATAAAGACGTTCGTAACGAGCTAGATGTGGTTAGTATCGTGAACAATAAGCTGCATATTATTGAATGTAAGACCAAAGGCATGCGTGATGATGGCGATGACACTCTCTATAAATTAGAGTCGTTACGTGACCTTCTAGGTGGCTTACAAGCACGAGCTATGTTGGTGAGCTTCCGCCCTCTACGTAATAACGACATTATGCGAGCGCAAGATTTAGGCTTAGCGATTATTGGTCCAGATGAGTTAGGAGATCTTAAAAAGCATCTTCTCAATTGGTTCTTAGCCGCTGGTGGTCATTGATTATTGAGCTAAACTAATTTAACTATAAAAAGACCGATGATTTGGTCTTTTTTATTTTCTACGTGTACTCTCGATACAAAAATGCCGCTGATTCATTTGAACCAACGGCATCTTAGTAGCTTTTTATGTTCTTCTATTATAGAAGATTACGAGCAGCTTCAATCACAACTTTAATTGAACGTGCTTCAGTTTCTTTTAGTGTTGCGTGATCTGGGATCTCTTTTTGTGTACGGTTAATAATTACACCCGCAACACAACCAGCACGTAAACCAGAGCTTGCACACATTGTTAATAATGTTGCTGATTCCATTTCAAAGTTCAGTACGCCCATGTCTTGCCACTCTTGCATAGAACCCTGGAAACGCTTAACAACACGACCAGAGAACGTATCGTAACGTTCTTGACCTGGGTAGAAAGTATCACTTGATGCTGTCACACCTGTGTGAACCGCTGCACCTTGATCAACAACCGCTTTACGCATTGCCGTTGCAACATCAAAGTCAGCAACTGCAGGAAATTCCATTGGAGCAAAGTGAAGACTAGCGCCATCTAAACGAACAGAACCTGTAGTCACAATCATATCACCTACATTTACATGAGGTTGAATTGCGCCTGTTGTACCTACACGTAGGAAAGTACGAACACCCAATTGCGCTAGCTCTTCAACAGCAATTGAAGTCGATGGGCCACCAATACCCGTTGAACATACTACAATTTTCTTGCCATCTAGCTCAGCTAGGTACACTGTATATTCACGGTGGCTTGCTAGAAATTTAGGGTTTTCCATTTGCTCTGCAATTTTTTGAACACGCGCTGGGTCACCAGGAATGATCGCCATTTCTGCACCTTGAAGATCTGCCTGTGTTACGCCTAAATGGAATACTGCTGCTGTCATGGTTAGCTCCTTGCGATTGTAGGGTCGCGTTAATTTAATTAGTTATAATTGATTCGATGAAGTTACTTTACCCAAACACCTCTTGCATTAGTGTGATTAAGATCCCGAAAGGAATGTTGATAATATACACTCTTGCAAGGAAAACCGATTGGCATCACATAAAAATGAAAGGCGCTCAATCTATGAGCGCTTTTATTAGAGGTATCTCTCTTTATTTTTCAGCAAGAAGATTTACTTTTCTTTAAAGCGTAATAAACGAAGTGCATTTAAGGTAACTAAGGCTGTTGCACCACTGTCAGCTAGTACAGCAACCCATAAACCAGTAATACCAAATAAACTAGTCACTAAGAATACGGCTTTCAAACCAAGCGCTAGAGTAATGTTCTGATGAATGTTACTCAGTGTTGCTTTTGATAGTGCAACCATTGGCCCTAGTTCTTCTAATCGGTTATGAGTTAATGCTGCATCTGCGGTTTCAAGGGCAACATCTGTTCCTCCACCCATTGCAATACCAATAGAAGCAGTCTTCATTGCTGGTGCATCATTAATACCATCACCGACCATTGCTGTTTTTGCCTGTGCAGTTAACAACTCAACGTATTTCACTTTGTCTGATGGCAATAAACCCGCTTTATAGTCAATATTCAACTCTTCAGCAATCGCTTTTGCTGCACGTTCGTTATCACCAGTAAGCATGATTGGTTTTATACCTAATTTAACTAACTTTTCTACAGCCATTTTAGCATCAGGACGAAGTTCATCACGCCACGCTAATAATCCAGAGATCTGCTTATTAATCAGCACAAGTACAACCGTTTTACCCTGTTGCTCTAAGAACGATATTTGACTTTCGATTTCAGGAGTAACCTCACCATCAAACTGCTGCGGGGCATACAGTTCAATATATTGATCATTAACAGTTCCTTTAATGCCTTTCCCAACAACGGTCTCACGCTCATCGGCTTCAATAACAGTTAACCCTTGTTCTTGCGCTTTTATTACTACGGCTCTTGCTAATGGATGAGATGAGCCCATTTCAACCGCTGCTGATTGAAATAAAATACTTTCTTCAGTTTCAGCTTCAACTAAAACACGAATATCAGTTAATACTGGCTTACCTTGGGTTAGCGTCCCCGTCTTATCAAATGCGATGTTTTGAATATGACCAAGCTCTTCTAATGCAGCGCCCCCTTTAATTAATGCACCACGTTTTGCCGCTGTAGCTAAACCAGAAGTAATCGCTGCTGGCGTAGAAATCACTAGCGCACAAGGACAAGCAATCAATAGCATTGCTAAACCTCGATAAATCCAGGTATCCCATGATTGACCAAACATCAGTGGTGGAATAATGATGACCAATAATGACATCAACATCATTGCTGGCGTGTACCAACGGCTGAACTTATCCAGGAAACGCTCTAATGGGGCTTTGCGTGATTCTGCTTCTTCTATTAGATGAAGAATACGATCAATTGCATTCTCACCTTGAGCTGATGTTATCTGAATTTCAATGACACGATCATTAACAATAGAACCTGCCATCAATGGATCGTTTGCCTTCTTATCAACAGGTACAGATTCACCTGTTAAAGCACTTTCATCAAAAGAAGCGAATTCAGAAAGTAAAATCGCATCTGCGGCTAAACGATCGCCTGGAGAAACTTGAACTTTATCTCCTACGTTTAATTCTGATGCTGCTACTTCTTCTTTTGTACCATCGTTATTGATTCGCAATGCAGTATCTGGCACTAAATCCATTAATGCTTTCACGCCACTTCTTGCTTTCGCCGATGCGTAGCCTTCTAATTGTTCACCTAACATAAACAATAAGATAACCATTGCTGCTTCAACCGTTTCACCTAAATACACAGCACCAATAGCTGCTACTGTCATTAACGTTTCAATTGAGAATGGGGAACCATTTTTTGCTAAACGAATGGCTTTACGGCCAATAGGAATTAAACCAAACAAGCCAGCAACAGTGAATGCGATAGTTCCTAGCTCTTTATTGACTAAATTAATACCCGTTGCAATAACTAAAAAGGCAACCAAGATTAATAGCAGTAAATTTTTTTTCCAAAATGGCTGAGATTCGATCTCAGATGTACTTTTCGAACCCATATCGGACAAGGGAAATCCCGTAGTCTTAGCAACGCTAATAACCTGAGCAAATACAGCTTCACTATTTGTTCTTACGGTCAGTTTCTCTGTCGCAAAGATTACCTTTGCATCAATAACTTCTGGGATGGCAAGAATGGCCTTTTTCAATTTAGCAGCACAGCTTGGACAATCCATATCAGCAATAAGCCAGCTGCGAGATAACGAACCGTTATTCGATGTTTTAGCGGTGACAACTAGGGGGTCCGACTCTCCAGGATCACTTCCACAACATGAGTCCGTATCTGTTGCTTTATCAACGCTGCTACAGCAATCAACTACCGCGCTTTCTGCTTTTATCGAAGTGAGTTTTGGTGCAGCACAGCATGAGCTTGATGGGTTATGCTTATGATCTTGGCTATGAGTGGTTTTATGAGTAGTACACATGAGGAAATCCTTTCTGTTAGGTAATTTGTTTATCTACACTAACTATAGACCTTAGAGTTAACTCCAAGGTCAAGGATAAGTTTGCTCACATATAAAAAAAGACACCGAAGTGTCTTAATTTTTAATTATATCAAAATATTATAGAGATAATATCTACACTGGATGTTTGAAACAATGTCCAATTGACTCACTCAATGCCTGAAGTACATTTCGACGAGTGATTATCCCAACTAACTTACCTTCCTCTACCACTGGGTAAATTTTAGGTTTATTTGCAGTCATGGTCTGCGCCAAATCAATAATCGTATCTTCAGGTGTAACCGTAAGTACTTCTGTTTTCATTACATCTGCAACAACGTGCGTGTCTTGGCAATGGTAACTTACACCAATTAGCGACTTAATCAAATCCTGCTCTGAAATGAAGCCAATCACTTCACGTTGTTCATTTACAACAGGGCCGCCAATATGCTGCGAAGTAATAAATTGATCCAAAGCCGCTGATAATGACATATCCGCTGTCAAATAAAGAGGTCGTGCGCTCATGTATTGTTTTACTTTTTTATTTTCCATCATAGCCCCCTAACGTGCTATCAATCAGTTTTGATAACTTAAGTGTGGACTATTTTTAGAAAAAAGCTAAATCACTCTTTCCTATCTCTGTGATGGATGAAACCTATTGAGCAAAAACTTACCTAAATCTATGAACCACCCAACAAAACATCAATTAAGATTTTCTTATTTTGTTCAACGGATGACATTACGTTTTCATACCCTGCTGTGTTATTTGTTCTTTCCATTCTATGAATCACCGTCAAACATTGTTTAATGTTTTCAGGATCTTTCATCAAATTTTTACCTTTTAGCGTTAGAGTAAGCAGCATGTAGTTTAAGTCTGATGAATAAGGGTACGTTTGACCAATTTTAATCAACTGTGCTTTATTACCATCTGAAGACGTTTGTCCTCTTAGCCATTGGTAAACTTTGTTTAATTTTTGAAAATGCGTCATACCTTGCTGTAACAACTGAGGCGCATTCTTTTTTAGGTTCGCTTGATCAAATATTTTATATAGACCAACACACAGCTTTACTTCGCCTGACATTGCTAATACACCAAAAGCAGCAACACGAAACTCATCTGATGCTACTTTTCGCTCAGATAAAAAGCGGTGATAACAAGTCGTCGCTATTGCTTTGGCTTTATAACGCTTGCCTTGTTTGTACAATTGACGAGCAATAAAAATATTAATATAACCCTGTAGTTCATCACGCTTATCCATCGCTATACGTTTTTTTAGCGTAATGATAAGTTGCCCAAAATAACGACGATACTGATCTTTATTTAAGGTCATATTTGACTTGTAAACAATGTCTGCAATATCCATGATCATACGATTTAATGTCGTAGGATTAATACCTATATGATAAAAACGTTTCATTACCATATTATGTACTAATGCGGGTTCATTATTTTCAATGATAAATTTTAAATAAGAATAGAAAGCATTGTCATTTTTTGGATTATATTCAAAAGCTTTTGCTAAAGAAGCTTGGACTTTAGATAGCTGTTTTGCTTCAGTATAAATATCAGCAAGCATTAAGTTTGCTTTGAATAAGTACTTTTTCGAACGAAGTAAAAGCTCAAGAACAGGGATTGCTTTTGGTTTTTCTACCACATGACAATACGCCATTAAATTCTGAGGCATTATTTCACTTTTGTCGTGACGCTGATACACTTTTTTAAAAGTTAAAAAATCTTTCGCTTTATACAACTCTTCTAAAGTCATATTGAGTAACATTCGATTTTTATATGTTCCTGGATAAGTCTGTGCGCGCTGAATAAAAGCGGATTGAGATCCTTTGACTTCGCCCACCAACTTTTCTATAAGCAAGGTTAAATTAAAGGATTTTTTAATTAAATCATCTATATAACCAAAATTAATTGGACTATTAACAACAAAATCAGGAAAAAGCTCTCTTGCATTAATATCATCAACTAGTGAGTCATCATTATCAATGTCGATAATAAAAATAGGACGTTTACCAAACTTAGCTTTTTCACGAGCGTGGTTAACTATCTCACAAATTACTTCATGATCAGCATAATGGTATTCAATAAAATAATAGTCATAAACAGGTAATTCTGAAGCTCTCATACTGACATTAAAAGAATCAGCACTCTTAAAGCCTGCTTTCTGAAAAAACTGACGGATCTGAGTACTACGCTCTCTTTTTTCAGTAAAAACCAACACATTCATTTGTGGAATGCGTCTAATTAACTCAGCACTGCTCATTTATCATATAACTCTAACAAAAGTAACACCAACAACATACCAACCCGTAAATATAAAGAAACACTAAATTACATATAAATCAACATATATGCAAAATAACGTGAACTAACTCACGGAAATTCTGCGCTACTTTATCACAAAATAACGCAGAATTAAGCTATTTAAATATTCGTCAATATCGCTTGTAAAGGATGCTGCAATTGCTCTCCTTCAAAGCGCTTTACTTGACTTCGGCATGAGTACCCAGTGATCAGACAGCGCTCTTTATCTAAATTAGCTAAGTTACCTTTCCAACTTAAATCATAAATTGCTTTTGAGCTCTCTAATTTATCCGCTTCATGTCCATAAGTACCAGCCATACCACAACAACCTACCGGGACCGTATTTAATGTTAATCCAAAATGAGTAAATATCTCTCCCCATTCCTTTTCAGCATTTGGCATTTTAGTTTTTTCAGTACAATGGGCAAATAATTGCCAAGGCCTTGTATCAAACACCGTCGCTTTATCAAAAGAAGATAGTTTAGGATACAACCACTCATGCACTGTCAAAACTGTAAAATCACCACGGTTATCCGCCAAAATTTCATTGTATTCATCCCGATAGCAAAGAACTAATGCAGGATCTACGCCAACCATTGATATTTTTAATTCAGAAACTTGATTTAAAAACTCACTTGTTGTTTGAGCTGTGGTTGTAAACTGTTTTAAAAAACCTTTTACATGCTGTGCTTTGCCATTGGGTTTAAATGGCAACAATACGGGCTTTAATCCTAGGCGTTGAATGAGTTCAACAAAATCACTCACGACACCAGCGTCATAATAACTAGTGAACGGATCTTGAACAATCAGTACATGCTTCTTACGTTCCTTTTCAGAAATACCTTTCAGTTTTTCTAGGTTAAATGGAGAAATATCTTTCTTCTGACAGTGTTCAGCTAACGTGGGAACAGACAGTAAAGGCATATCAACATAGCCTACTATTTTTTTCGTTAACGTTTTCGTTGCAGATTGTTTTAATATGCCATTAATCACTTTGGGTACTTTAGCCATGAGCGGCAACATAGTTTCAATATTCGCCACCATGTAATCTTTCATTGGTCGCTGATAACGGCTGTGATAGATATTTAAAAAACGCGAACGAAAACTTGGTACATCCACTTTAATTGGACATTGGCTTGCGCAGGCTTTACAAGCTAAACAGCCCATCATTGCGTCATGCACTTCATGCGAATAATCGTATTCTTTATCTTTATTTATACGATTTCGAATACGATCTATAATTTGCTTAATCGAGGGACGCTTTGTTAGAAGTTCTCGCTCTAATTCAACAGGATCAATTCCTTGTTCTGATAATTGACGCAACCATTCACGAACAAGCCCTGCTCGCCCTTTTGGAGAGTGACGACGATCTGCTGTTACTTTCATTGATGGGCACATTGGTGAGCTTGTTTCATAATTAAAGCACAAACCATTACCATTACATTCCATCGCTTGATTAAAGCTATCTCTTACTTCAATTGGAATTTGGCGGTCATAATATCCACGCTTTGTATCACTTACTTTAACTAATTCATCATTACTGTCTAACGGCGTACAGATTTTTCCCGGATTCATTTTATTGTGAGGGTCAAAAACACTTTTCACGCGACGTAACTCTAGAAATAGCTCTTCACCAAAAAACTCAGGTCCATACTCTGAACGGAAGCCTTTACCGTGCTCCCCCCACATTAAACCACCGTATTTTGACACTAAAGCAACCACTTGATCTGAAATGGTATGCATTAATGCTTCTTGTTTTGGATCGCACATATCTAACGCAGGACGAACATGCAGTACCCCAGCATCAACGTGGCCAAACATACCGTAGTTGAGCTGATGTGAATCTAATAACTCTCTAAACTCTTGAATAAAATCAGCCAAGTTCTCTGGTGGCACACAGGTATCTTCAGCAAAAGCAACAGGCTTTGCTGCCCCTTTCGTTGCACCTAATAATCCCACGGCTTTTTTTCGCATCGTATAAATACGACCAATGCTAGCTACATCTTGCGTTATTTGATAACCAATAATACCGGCAGCTTCTGATTCAATAAGTTGTTCTAACTTTTCAATAAGCTCCGAAACTTGTCGTTCAACCACTTCTGGCTCTGTTCCTGCAAACTCCACCATATTTAAGCCAAGCATTTCTTTGTTTGGAACATCAGCAATTAAATCACTAACGCTATGCCAAACAATGTCTTGCTTTGCAAAATTCAGTACTCTTGAATCGATGGTTTCTACAGAAAGCGCATTAGCTTCAACCATAAATGGGGCATTTCGTAATGCTGCATCAAACGTATCATATTTTACATTGATTAAGGTTCTGGCTTTTGGAATAGGCGTGATATTGACTTTCGCTTCGGTTAAAAAGGCTAATGACCCTTCTGCCCCACATAACACTCGCGTTATATCGAATTGATCGGTTTCTGTATTTAATGCGTTTTTTAAATCGTATCCCGTTAAAAAACGATTCAATGGAGGGAACTTATCTTCTATTTTTTGACGATTTTGGCGACAAACTCCAGCAGTAACATCTAAAACAGACTGTATAGGTTCTGGCTGTTCATCATAAGTGAGCTCTGTATTTAAATACGATCCATTAACAAGAACGGCTGTAATTCCTAATACGTGATCGGAGGTTTTTCCATATTTAAGTGAACCTTGCCCCGATGCATCGGTATTAATCATCCCACCAATGGTTGCACGGTTACTGGTTGATAAATCAGGTGAAAAGAAAAAACCATGAGGTCGAAGTACATCATTTAATTGATCTTTAATTAAACCGGTTTGAACTTTCGCCCAGCCTTGTTCAATATTGATCTCAAGAACGTTATTCATATGGCGTGATAAATCGACCACAATGCCTTTTGTTAATGACTGTCCATTTGTGCCTGTTCCACCGCCACGAGGAGAAAATGTGATGCTTTTATACTGTTCTTGGTTTGCTAATTTGGTTAGGTACTCAACGTCTTTAGTGGTTCTTGGCAACAATACCGCCTGTGGCAATTGTTGATAAACACTGTTGTCGGTTGATACGGCTAAACGACTCGAATAGGTTGTTTCGATATCACCACTAAAATCGGTTTTCTTTAATGCTTCTAAATAACCAACTACTTTGGGGTCAATAGTAGATTGGAATGGTAATACTGGTAACATTGCTCCATGCTCCTTTAATCGCTGATCCTCAGCGTCATTATGTTATTCTATACACACTTTACAACATCTCGAATGGATAAAACATCTAACCTATGCTATATCGGCTAAATATTTGTCTTTTTGCCTATCAGTCTTGTTTCTCATTTAAAAATAAGTAGGCAGATACACCGCGCAAACCAGTAACACTACTCCGTTCTGGTTTGATTCTGTGGCATATTTATTGCTTGTGTAATTCATATCGCCGTAACACTTTTATAGAGAACGTTATGAAACCTGCAATAAGAAAAAGCAAAACAATCACTACTGATGATATTTTATTAACACTTTGTCGCTCAATGTCAGGCGTACTGAGTAAAGCAACTCAAAGTTCAGTGAACTATTCAGCAATGGTTCAAAAAATCACTAAAACGAGTTTAAAGCCAGACTTTGGGTGTTTTGTTCTCTTTGATGGGGGCTTCTCTGGGTTAGTAATAACAAACTTTACTAAAGATGCCGCACTAGAATTGTATACAAAGTATATGCGTAATATGGGCATGCCAGATGAAGAACTTGCTATTTTGCACACTTCAGATGAAGTTGGAGATGTTCTTGGTGAATTAATGAACCAAATCGTTGGTGACTTTACAGGCCAGATCCGCAAAACATTGCAAACGACGATCTCACAAAACCAACCAAAGATGCTTTCACTAAACAAGCAAGTGATCTTATCAGTTGATACTAATTTAGATCGCCCTCAAGCCCGTCGCGTTACTTTTACTACAGAAAATAATCATATCTTCTATCTTGAGCTAGCAATGGATAAAACTGAATTTATTCAACTTGAAGAGTTTGAAGAAGAAGAAGAATTTAATGCTGATGATCTTTTTGAGCAGCATAAATCAGGAAGTAATCAAAAATCAGAGAGTAAAAAGGATAGTTCTCAAGATTTTGATGATTCATTATTTGATGAATTAGGTATTTGATTTAATAATAAATCAATATTCTAGCTAATGACCGAATAATTACCTATTACTCGGCCATTAGCACTCTTAAGTGTTTAATTATTTAACACAAGTAACATACACAAGGTCATCAGCATTAGCCGCTACAGAATATGACCTAGTATCCCTCATATAAAGAAAATAATTATTACTCGATGGTCCCGGCCGAGATGAAGTCCAATATGGTAAACTGACAGACCAGCCATAATAGAAATAAAAACCATATTTTTTATTAATACTAGAATAATCAATTGAAACGGTCCCTAATAGCGCTTGCAACTCTTCAAGGGTTGGTAAACGGTAACCATCATTAAATGCATTGCAGTAATTAACAGCATCATCATACCCATATAGACTTGTAATAGATAAATAAGAACCTTTAGAACCGAATTCATAAAAATAATCACCATGAAATGCATCATACTGAGGACACATGAATGTCTTATTTATTCCATTGTGATTAATAGTAATAAATTCCGTCGCACAATATGTCTTAACAAATAAAGTTGTTGGATCAAAAATGTCAAAAGTTAAAGGCTGACTAACAATACCATCAAAATTCTCTACGGTAATATCAGTTACACCTGGAGATACTCCATGCATTAAGCCAGTATCTGATATACTGACATTATTGTTGCTTACCGACCACGTAATGTCATTTTCAATAACTTTTTTTTCTTTATTATTATAATATGCTATAGCAAATAATTGTCTATAGTCCAAAATAGACATAGATTTTAATGTTGTTAAATCATAATGCGATACCTCAAGTTTGACTATAGTTGGAAGTTCTATTTGAATAGAGGCTATGTCGCTATCAACCTCTCTCATAGCGGCCTTTAACTCTACAGTTTCCCCTGCTTGATTTCCTTGAACAATCCCTGACATTAATAAGCTTGAAGAAATAGTATTAGACCCTGAGTATTCCCAACTAACAGTTGAAGATATATCTTCTGTACTACCATCGATATAAGAAGCTATTGCTTTAAATTTTACAGGGTAATCTATTGGTATAGTATAGGTTCCGTTCTTATAAAACTGGCTTTCCTCAGCGGAAATAGAAATACTAATTAAATCGTTACTCCTGCCCGATACAATACCTTTATCATTCTTTAGAATACCATCATCATTATACTTACAACCTAGCAAAGCCTGAAACAAAAATACAATAACAATCGCATTTAACATCTTATTTATTTTGTTCATATATTATTTCAACTCTTCTATTTAAAGCTCGGCCTTCTTCAACACTGTTATCAGCAGAAGGATGTTTATCTCCCCAAGGTACTATTTTTATTTTATTTATATCAATACCTTTATTACTTAAATAGTTTACGACATAATGAGCCCGTTTATAGGATAATTTATAATTATATAAATCTGTTCCTGTACTACTAGAATGCCCATTTATGATAATATTCTTTATAATGCCCTTGTTATTAATAATATCATCAAAATATGAAACATCTTCATCGGGTATTTCAAAAGATCCAATCCCATACTTATCAATAACTATTTTTATTTTTAAAACATACCGTTCACTTTCAACATTTAACTCATCATTATAACCTTTATTAATATCTTCAAGTTCATTAACATGCACGGCTACTTTATTACTCTCAACATCATTAAAATTAAATGAAAAACCTAACGAGAAAAAATGCAGATCACTATTGTTAATTGAATGTGAATATTTATATTCACCTTGTAACCTTACTTTTGAAGTCAAATCATAATTATATCCAAATGCTATTAATGGTGAATATTCACTATGATTTTTATTTTTAAGTGTTGAACTAGAATCTATTTCAAAACGACCAATCCCATACTTTAGATAAAACCCAGAATCATCAAAACTTAAAATATAGTCATCTCTTAATGAAAGTTCATAACTACTTAAAACAACTCCTATATCATAACCGGTATATGAGGCACTATAATTTCCGTAATTATTAAATGAACCATCGACATAATAATAAGAGTTCAGTTTGTAACTAGAAAAAACACTAAAACCAACATCATCATTATCACACTTTAAATAATTATTACTGCAGCTTTTATTTAATAAAGAATAACCTAAACTAGCACCAAAATATAAATTATTAATATTCATTGAATGTGCATTACTAATTGAAAGTAAATACACTGCAAATATAACATAATAAATGCATTTAAAACTTAGGGATAACATCTGATACCTCTATATTCAATGCATTACATATCGAAACTAATGTCGATAACCTTAAATCTAAACTTCCTGATTCAATTTTATTAATGTGACTACACGAAGTTCCGACTAAATCGGCTAAATCTGCTTGTGTATATTTTCGCTCATGTCGGATATTTCTTATGCACCGACCTAACTCTTTCCTACTTAACTTCTTACTTAAAAGAGAACTATTATTCATTAAAGCACCAACTATTTAAAAATTATTATTAAAACTTCATATTTATTATCCAAACGACACTAGCAACGTTATAAATTAATTACTACGAAATTACCTATAAAGGTAATAAAGTTTGAGCTTAACCTCATACTTTTGATTGTAATGTAAAATTAAGTAAAACTTGCAATTTAAACCGGTTATTTATCATGTTATAAAAATAATACTCGTATAGCACTAAATGCCTATGAGTATATTTTTAGTATAACTATTAAGGAGCGTCAGAAATGGATAAATTATATTCTATAAAAAGAAAAGTTACATTAATTTCGTGTGGGTTATTAGCATCAATACCAACGTTAAGCTTTGCATCAAACATAGAAATTCACTCATTCGATGGGAGCATGATTACAGCACCAACACTAGTCCCAATCTTTTCTAAATATAATGGAAAACCCACTTTCATCTATAATGAGGAGGGAGAGATAAATAATTACATTTGGCTAGATGAAGGTGAGAATATTCTTGCTAATGGTTTATTATACATACCAAGCAAAACTGATATTAATAAAGATATTCGTTTATGCCTAGTTAATAACGAGTCAATGGAATGTTCAAACAGTTTAAATATACACAAAAATAAAACACCAATAACTCGCCCTGCAGCTCGCTCAACTCGTTCAAGTGTAACACCATTATCTATAGTGGATTATTGGTCTCTTAATGATAAAATTGTCTCCGATGAAGTTATATTTGATGAAGATACTTCATTAACATTAAATACAGAGACTAAGTATATTGGTTCAGCTCAAGCTGATGCATCAGTTATACCATTCATTAAGAATATGTATATTTTCCTTAAAAACGAAACTGGCGTAGCTCTTACTAGTCCAATAGAGTTATCATCTTACACTGGTCCATCAAATAAATTAGAAGATGCGACTTATACTGAAGTAATTACTGGTTTAAATCTTACTAATATTAATTATATAAGTTACTGTTCTTTTGCCCTATCGACAAAGGGTCAAACACCAACGATGAACTCTACAAACTGTGACTCTCGAGTAGTAAAAGATAAAGATACAAACTCCGGTAAGTTCATCCTTCCTCCAACAGAAGCACAATTTAAAGCTTTATTCCCATCAGATGATAGCTATGCTTTAGAAACTGTTGGTACAACTAAATTTGCTTTAGCCCCTAGAGTATCACCAGCCAGTGGTGATAACTTGCTCGAAAAATATTGTGCTGCAGTTTCACCTAAGGCAAAACATCTTACCAATGCCGAACTATTAGCATTTGGTAAAGATGATGCCACATTTACAAAAGACTGGCCTGGCACAACTAACTATTGGACGAACGAAGATCGCAGTGATGGTTTATTTGATATTCCTTATGGCTGGGGAACGACTATAGCTATTTCAGGGAGTGAAGATGAATACATCACCTCTAATGCATTTTACCAAGGATTTTATATTTGTAAAATAGAAGCCGCATCACCTGTACAACCATAACTTTATCATTTAAATATGTTAGCGGGGCACTATGTGTCCTGCTAAATTAAAAAAGAGATTCATATGCCAGCTTTAAAAATATTCACAACAATAATATTAATAACCTTTTTTTCATTTAAATCCTTTGCAGATACTTCTCAAAAGACACTTAACGTAAAAATCGTAAGTGACAGTATTAACTCAAATGAAAGTAGAATACTATTTGGTTACATTAACGATAATCTAGCAACTAATTTCAATGAAAATGGAGAATACCTAGATATTTATTGGATCTCAGAAAATAATGAAGTCTTATCAAAAAAAGCCTATTTATTTGAAGACAACCATAATACAGATAAAGTAAAGTTTTGTGCTAAAAGTTTAAATGATATTTATTGTTCAAACTTTGAATACATAACAAGAAGTCATATTACCAATACATCTACAGAAAACAAATCAGAATTGATTGTTAACTTTAATAATCCAGAAGATATTGTTACCGGTGACAAACCAATATCATTTGCATTATTTAATATAGAAGAAGGATTCAGTTCTTTTATATACCAAGAACATTTAGACCAAGATGGTAGAGTTCTTAGCAATTCAATATCTTACGATACCATATCATCCGTTTTAATTGGTGTCCCTTTATCTAAAAATACAACAGAAATAAAAGCTTGTGCTATAGGTGGCTTCATTCATTCAGAACCGACCTACATAAGTGAGTGCTCTGACACTTACATTATCGATGATATAAACGATTCAAATAAAGATCTGCTGTGTTTATTTGAACATGTTAACATGAAAGGAGAAAAGCTATGCTTTAAAGAGAAAGATTTAAATAAAGTAATTAACCTCCCACTTGAATTTGACAATATAGTTTCATCACTACTTATTAGTAATGGCTATCGAGTTACTTTATCATCTGATTTTACACCATTTACACATAAAACATGGGCTAAAACGTATAACAGGAATACTAACTATGTTGGAAAGCATCATAATGACAGGTATTCATCAATTCTCTTAGAAAAAGATGATACTGCAGTTTGCTTTTGGGAACACGCTTACTTTTTAGGAAGAAACTTCTGTGTACCAAAAAATGTTGTTGAAGCAGGAATTACACTGCCATCATATTTCCAATATATAACATCATCTATGACTATCTCACCTAATTATAAGATCTTATCTTATAAAGGTGATTCAGGGAAACATTACCTAAGAAAGTATTACTATACATATTTATTTGATAAACATAAAAATGATAAAATCAAAAGCTATAAAGTAATGTACAGATAAATAAATACACCCACCTTCTTTAGTCTTTAAAGAAGGTGGGGAACACTTCTTACTATCCTTTAATTACCCCATCATTACCCACCTCAAACCTCAATTGGTATACTCGTAATCATTATCTTCCAAATCCACGTAGAGACAGGTAAAATAACCGCCCCGAAAAAAGAAAGGTAAGATCATGTCGTCTACAAAGCAAAAGGCTCTAAAAAAGATCGCTAAATGTCTTGAACTTGGTAATTCAGCTAATGTGAATGAAGCAGCTCAAGCCATTAAGATGGCGCATCGCCTTATGCTTAAGTATGGCCTTGAAAAAGATGACATTGAATTTATTAAGATGGGGAAAACACAAAGTACTCATCTACTTCCGAGTAACGTTGGCAGCAATATTTTAAAAATCATTCGTGGTATCAATACCCGATTTGGTGTTGAAGCGGTATTGCTAAACCATAAAGGGCTAAAAAAAGTCGAATTTATTGGTTCTGCTGATCGTGCTATTTTCGCGGCTTTTGCCTTCGATATTGTTTACCGTGAAATGAATGAGCAAACCGGCCAGTTTAAAAATAGTTTTGCAGGCTCTGGCAAAGGACAACTCGAAGTCACTAAACGAGTGAATTCATTTTTAGCTGGTTGGATTGAAGGCGCTCTTGAAAAATTACCCGTAATTGCACCCGATGACGAATCAGCAAACAAGATCAATGATTACATCGATAAAGAATTTAAAAATATTGACCGTGAAACGTTTAAGCAACAACTAAAAGAAGCGATGGCGAATATTACTGCTGATTATGAGAAAGGCCTTAAAAAAGGAAGAACAATTTCAGTTAACCGCCCTGTTGCTGGAACCCAGGCTCCAAAGCTTTTAAGATAATACTTTAGTCACATATTGAGTATAAAATCAAAGCACTTTGATTTAAATCAAACAACTGCCCTTGATTGCACGATACTTTAACTTTGTTAAATAAATGTATCAGGGAGCGATATTATGACTTTATTAAGAAACCCTAAATGCTATACCGATGTATGTATTGATGGAAAGTGGTACCACTATGACCACTGCGGAACTAGGGTTTATATGTTAAAAGGCGGAGCCTCTGCTGAATTTGATCTAAACTCTGAACCTCTGACCGAGGGAGAGCTTATTAATCAAATCAAACAAATATCACCTTTTTAATGAATAAACTATTACTCTATTTCAATTGTGACTAGATCATGGGAAATTCGAAGTACTTGCAATAAATAGCTGATATTTTGGTTATTTATTGCTGTTTGAGTAATAGACATTAGCATACTACCACTACTGATATTTAACGTACTTGACTCTAATTCAGTCGCTGGTGCCACTTCGACTTTCACTCTATTCTTTTGACTTTCGCACAAATAATGCACTTTTAAATACTCAGTAAGATTCGCATCTTCGTCTATCATTGCTATGTTTGAAAACTGTTTTTCAGGTGCATACTGATATTGAACTGCGGCCTTTCTTCCTTCAATGGTCCACAATTTAGTCTGCATTATTACGTATGAAAATGGCGGCAACTGTAACGTTTCTGCAATCTCTTTCGGTGCTAATACCCTTTGTGCGCTTATACTGCTTACAGCGTAATGCCATTTTTGTTTTTGGCATACCTTAGCAAAATCAGTGTCGGTTACAGGATTAAAGCTCAATGTATCTGTAGAAACGAACCAACCACGACGCTCTTCTTTATATACTTTACCTGATAGAGCTAAATGATTGAGCGCCTCACGCAGAGTTATACGTGTGGTTGAGAAAGATTCTGCAAGCACTCTCTCTGATGGCAACTTATGTCCAGATTTTAGCATTCCACTTTCTATTTGCTCTTCTATGGCGTCTTTTATCATCAAGTATTGCATTTAGCCCTCCTTAAAGCGTTGGCACATAAATGTCACTTGATAAGTAAGCTTGTAACGTTGCATTTCGCAGTAAATGTCCCTTTTTTAATAAGATCGTAACTCGTATATTTTCCACTTCCGCTTGATGTAAGTACTCTGCAATCTCTTGCTCTGTATCGACATAAAGACGCTCTGCATCACGACGACATAATTCCACAAACTCTGAAGGGCAATCATTAAAACAAATCACCCATTCTGCTTGCTGCATTAAACGTAACGATTTTAACGTTAACATTTCTGTCTCTTGATGATATTCGATCCAATTTCGTTCAGCCTTTGTTTCGATATTCGATGATAAGTACTGTGAAAATAACTGCTCTAATTCATTTCGTGTTGTTAACTTTTCGACTTCAGGAGATCGTAAAAATGTTTCCCAAAACTTACGGCGCTCGTCAACCGTCATAAAGTGTTGCTTAATCACATTTCTCTTATCAGCACCAAAATCAGCTAACATGGCAATCTTAGAGGACAGCTGCGTTTCCATTTGCTCACGTATCATTCTTATTAAGACTGGTGACGAACCACCACTAGATATTGCAACTTGAACACGTCCTCGATTTACCATTGATGGCGTAATGAAATCGCAATGCGGTGTATCATCGACAACATTGACTAAAATACGAGCGTCATGTGCATCACGATAAACTTGATGATTCAACTCTGAGTTGTCTGTCGTTGCCCACACTTGAACATATGATTGTTTAGCAAGTAAATCGCTATGATAAAAACCTTTTATATAATGAATCTTATCTTCTTCAACGTAATTCATTAGGTAAGATTTAATTGAAGGGGCCACCACGGTAATATCTGCATCTGCTTGCAATAGCATATCTATCTTTCGACACGCCACTTCCCCACCACCAATGACTAATACTGGTCGCTTTTGAATATCCATAAAAATGGGAAAATATCTCATTACTGCTCTTATCCTTAATTTTTATTCTCTGAGAGCACTATACCTTGCTTTCATAAAAGAAGGTATGTATTCACAAACTTGTTAACTTCAACAACATAAGACCACGAAAGTACTTATAACCACTATCTAGGTTAATTTATCACTTGTTACAGATGCTTACAAAGTACGCAAGCTAAGTTAATACACTGATGTAAAATGGTTTCCAGCTCAATTAATTCAGTTCAAAAACGCGAACAAACTTGATTTTTTGAACTATAAGCGCCATAACTGTCTATATATTTATGTCTGTCCATTCCAAGGGGAATACGATGAATAATCAAATGTTCGGCCAAACTCATACTCAAGAGTCGGCTCTACAAACAAATAAAGTATTACGTAATACTTACTTTTTACTATCAATGACACTGTTATGGTCAGCACTTGTTGCTGGTGTATCAATGGCACTGAACTTACCTCGCCCAGGTATTATCATTATGCTTGTTGGTTTCTACGGTCTATTGTTCTTAACAGAAAAGAACCGTAACAACAGCATGGGTCTTGTATTTACTTTCTTATTTACAGGCTTCCTAGGCTACACGATCGGTCCAATCCTTAACATGTACATTGGTGCAGGTATGGGTGATGTGATCTTAACAGCACTTGGTGGCACAGCCCTTTCTTTCATGGCTGCATCGGCTTACGCATTAACAACTAAGCGTGATTTATCATTCCTTAATGGCGTGTTAATGGCTGGTTTTGTTGTTCTTCTAATTGGCATGGTAGCAAATATCTTCCTACAAATGCCTTTATTACACCTTGCAATGAGTGGCATGTTCATTCTGTTCTCTACAGGTGCAATTCTATTAACAACACAATCAATCATCCGTGGCGGTGAAACAAGCTACATTTCAGCAACGATTACGCTGTATGTTTCTATCTACAATATCTTCATCAGCCTACTAAGCATTCTTGGTATTATGCGTGATGATTAATCGATAAGTATTCGATAAACATAAAAAATGCCAGCCCTCACAGGCTGGCATTTTTGTATCTATTGTTCTAGAGTTCGCTCATACACCAAAAACACACTAACTAGTATACATTGCACATTCATCACTAATGTCTTCTGTCGGTAAGTAATTTTCTCTAACATAAAACTTGTTAAGTAAACGAATTACCGAGTGTTTCTTTACTGGTTTCTCATCCATTAACACATGCAGCTTACGAGCTACATTTTGAATCGTTAATAAGTTTTCCAGAGGTAAGCTTGCCTCTAAATCATTCTTTAAACTATGAGCTTCTTCATGTCCATTCGCAACAGAAAGATAAGCCCAGATGTAAGCAACTGCATTATGAGAAGAAGACAATTTTTGGTTATATTGAGCAGAACGGTATTGTGACTCAGGGCTTTTAAGCTCTCCACCACGTTCTGTCCAATAAATCGCTTTATAGATATCTTTCTTTATTCCTATTCCATGATAATAACAAGAGCTAACGGTAACCATTGCTTTAGGATCATCTTGATAAGCTGCTCGTAACATCCAGTAGAAGCCTTCCGGGTGTCCTTCTTGTTGCTTCTGATACCATTGAGCAAGAAATAATTGAGCTTTAAGATGATCATTTAATGCTAAGGTCGTAATCGTTTTTAACCCTAACTCTATATCTTTCTCGCACCCGACCCCTTCTAAATAAAGTTTACCTAAAATAAAAGTAGAGCTTTGTTTTCCTTTAGAGTCACCGAGTCGTGCAGCCCAATATTTAGACTTTTCACAGGCTTCAGGATCATCATAATTAACATCATAAAGTCGAACTAACGCATAAAAAGCTTGTTGGCTATTTTTCTCAGCCGCTTTGAGGTACCACTTTATCGCCCCGTTTTGATCAACAAGCTCTAAATCAGCCCCTAGTGCCAACTGTGCTGTAATATTCCCGCTATTCGCTCTATTTATTTTATCCTGTCTATCTGCTTCATCATCAAAAGTAGCTGGCGTAGATACATGCAAGTCATGCTGTTTACGTCGAGCTCTTGTTAACCTTTTTTTATCAACAGAGTGAAAATGCCATATCATGACAATTAAGCAAAATACACTGCAAAAAAATAAGAACCAATACATATCAATATCATCGAAAAATGGAACACGTTTTTATAAACCTATTCTAATGATTTTCGCACTCAATTAGAATGAATACCTTTTAGAAATCTAGCTTTATCTTGCTATTTCTTATGAAAACGCACACAAACATACAAAACAACACAGTTTGAGTATTTTTTATTTAGAATTCCTAGCTTTGTTACTGTTCTTTTAGCAAAAGTTAGCTAAGGTTATAAACAAATCATTCATTATTATGGCTTATATGAAAAAAACGTCTCATTACTATTTGTTTGTGTCTCTTTTTATCTTCTCACACCTTAGCTTTGCAAGCTGGGGGCTTTCTGATGAGCAACCAATAAAAATTAGCTCTCAAGTTCAAACAATTGAAAATGATATTAGAGCTCTACCAGAACAACATTTTTTTTCTAGTAATGATTACGCGCAAGTAAAGCGGCTACTATCAACAACGATTTCTCAGCAAAAAAAACACGCTGAGGAACTTAAAACAGCACTAAAAAACTATAGACAAAATACGGATGAGGCACATTGGTTAACGGTTGAACAAAATCATCAATCGTTAAATTCATTAAATTTAAGCAAACAACAATTACTAAAATTAACAGACCAAATTACAAGAGATCAATTAACTGGGTTTGGCCCATACGGAGTAACTCAATTTTATTCTGAATTAACCATTACTCAATTAAATATCGAATATTACATTCATTACCAAATCCGCAGTTTTAAAAATTTATTGCGTGATTTGAGAATATCTCCAGTGCCTATCATTAGCGTTATTTTTAAAGTGCTTTGTGTCTTTTTTATCTTTAGTTGGTGGCTTAGAAATAGTGATCGTCTAATTAAAGACTTCAAAAAATCAAAACTTGAAGGAACCAATAAACCCAATTTACTCATCCGAGGCATTTGGTACCTAACTCGAGCACATAAAGCGATAGCTTGGTTACTTCTCATTACGGTTACGCTACGTATTATTTCAACACTACCAAGCTTACAGCACCTAATATTTTTGGAAATATTTACATGGTGGGTATTGGGTGGCTCAATAGCGGTAAGTTTTATCCTTGAATTTATTTATCGTAATAGTAAGCATAATAAAAAAGAAATCATTACCTTACGTCTAGCGTCTATTCGTCATTACGTTTGGGGGATTATTGTTGCTGGTGTCATTTTACAAATATCGTCAAGAACACTGGGACAAGGTACTATTTATGCTTGGATTAATTCTTTAGTCTATTTATTCTTTGTTCTTTTAACGGTTTATACTCTAAAGCAATGGCGGACGATTGTTTTTAATAGAATTAATCATATTGATCCATTACCTGTATCAATACAGTGGGCAGCTCGTAACCAAGAAACATTTTTAATCTCAATTATTGCTACAGCATGTGCTGCGGCTTGGCTTTCATGGCGAGCGATTCAACACAGCGTTATTAGTGTGTTATCTCAATACGCTGCATTTAGCCATGCTTTAGCGTATTTATTTAGAATAGAAGTGGCTAAACAAACCGAAGTGTCTCGTGAACAGTCTAATCTTGTTCGAATTAAGGGTACCGCTGCTTTTGATTACATATCTCCAGGCTCTGAAGATTCCGTATTAATTGAAGATTATGCTAAAGAAGAAATGACAGCCCTGTCACGTTACCTATTAACTGATAGTCCAGCAGTATGTGTGCTTTCTGGCGAACGAGGTGTAGGTACAACTACCTTACTAAAACGCTTACTTAATAAAGTAAAAAATGCACACCCTCTCTACTTAAATTGCCCATATGATGGATACTCTGCTTTATTACCAGAATTCGCAAAACAGTTAGGGTTATCTGAAGGATCAACAGAAAGAGATATTCTTCAGCATTTACGTAACAGTGATACTTGCTATCTATTGGCTTTTGATAATACGCAGCGCCTAGTCAAACCGAAAGTAAATGGTTTAGCCGATTTAATGAAATTAACCAACCTACTTCGTCGTGCTCGAAAAAGCCATCGCGTTGTATTAGCTATCGAAAAATCAAGTTGGCGTTTCATTGATCGCGCTCGTGGCGAACGTCTATTATTTGATCTTGTTACCTTTATGCCTAAATGGGATGAAAAACAAATTGGTCAGTTGCTCGAATCTCGTATTACCACCACACAAACAGCAGAAACGAATGAAAAAACACCTTCAATTTCTTTTGATGGCTTAGTGCTACCAAGACAATGGGATGAAGAAAATTTAACAGAAGAAGAACGAGCTAAAAACGGATTTTATCGTATTTTGTGGGATTACTCTGATGGTAACCCAACTGTCGCATTGCGCTTTTTCCGTTTATCGTTACATAGGGATAAGGATACTGATGCCGTTTTAGTTCGATTATTCAGAGCCCCGCACTCAGACGACTTAGAAGCTATGCCTAAGCCGATGCTTGCCGTTCTTCGCTCTATTGTTCAGCTTGAAATTGCTTCTCCAGAAGATCTGTGTGAATGCAGTCGATTAAGTATGGCTGAAGTCATCAGTACACTTAGATACTTTCAAAGCCGCGGCTATATTGAATGGAGTGATGATAAGGCTCGTATTTCTGATCATTGGTTCCGCCACATTACAAACGTTTTACATCGTCAACACTTATTGGTGAAATAATATGCTTAGATTATTTATATTTTTCATTACGCTCACCTTTGGTAGCGCAACCTTTGCTGAAGAAGCTCAATCTATCGATAACTTACACCAGTTTGCCAGTTTAATTCGCTGGAGCGGTGTCGCTTTTTCATTCGTTATTGTATTTGTCGCTTGGCTATTATTGCGCTTTACTCAATCGATTGTTGATGGGATCAGTAGTCAATTTGCTCAACGCCGTATGTTGATGCAAAAATTACAATCCTTCTTTCAATTCTTTATTTATATGTCGACTGGTATGGCGGTATTCATGCTCAGTTTTCGTGTTGATGAAAGAGTACTGGCATTAATAGGCGGTACAATTGCGGTTTCAGTTGGTTTCGCTTTAAAAGATCTTACTGCTTCTTTTATTGCAGGCCTGACCGTTATGATTGATCGCCCTTTCCAAGTCGGTGACAGAGTCACATTTGAAGGACACTATGGCGATATTATTACTATCGGATTACGTTCAGTAAGAATGCAAACCTTAACTGATGACATTATTACGATCCCGAATAATAAATTCTTAAATGATGTTGTTGTAAGTGGGAACTATGGTGCATTAGATATGCAAGTGGTTATCCCTTTCTATATTGGTATGGATCAAGACATTAATACTGCGCGCGATATTATCCAAGAAGCGGCATCTTCTAGTCGTTATATACACTTACCAAAACCGGTTGTTGTTTTAGTTAAACAAACCATTACTGATAACTATTTGGCTATACAACTCACCTGCAAGGCTTATGTAGTTGATATAAAGGTAGAAAAATTATTTGAGACAGACATTACTTTACGCGTTATGCAAGAGTTCAGAAAATCTAATATACTGCCTCCACGTATCGCAGTGCAAAGTCAGTAAGCTTTAAATAGAAGCTCTTATTCTCAAAGAGCTTCTACGTTCAAAAACATTATTTTATTCAATTCATTGCCTTATTATCTCTCGCTGTCCTCTAATTTTATTGATAACATATCATTCTATATTAGCTAACTCTTTGGTTCTGTAATGAAATTAATATTAAAATCACTCCTATTATCTGCGTCATTATGCTCCTCCTTAGCTTTAGCTAATACAGAAGCACATCAAGATTACTTAAAAGGCACTGCCTATTTAAACCAAGATAACTATAAAGATGCGATTACCTGGTTAACAAGCGCTGCAAACAATGGGTCAATTGAAGCACAAAATAAAATAGGTGTGATGTACGCGAAAGGTATTGGTACTGATGTTAATACGCACTTAGCCATTCAATATTTTACTAAAGCAGCCAAAAATGAAAGCTCAATGGCTTACTATAACCTTGGTAAAGTATATGAATCACAGAATAAGTTTACGACAGCTACCAATTGGTACAATAAAGCAATTGAGATGAATAACAGTAATGCTATGAATAATCTTGCAGACTTGTATCTACAAGGCAAAGGATTAGTTCAAAATACTAATCAAGCTGAATTGCTGTACGTCCAAGCAGCTGAATTAGGTAATGCGACCTCAATGCGCAATCTTGGCTTTCTATATTTTAAAGGTATTGAGGTTAAACAAGATATGGAAAAGGCGTATTTTTGGTTTAATTTAGCTGCAGCGAAGGCTTATCCTGAAGCTGACACATATCGAGATTTTACTGGCGAAAAACTGTATAAAACACAACGAATTTCTGTACAAAATGACGCATTAGAATGGCTAGAAGAGCATTCTAAATAAACCTATCCGCATCTTTTGTTATGACTTAATAGTGGTTGCCTTCGTTAGCTAAGGCAACCACTAATCTTATCAAGCCTTTCTACGATCATTTAAATAACGTGGCAACCAAGCTGACATCGTGATGAGCATAAATATTTGCGCGAAGTTTTCGACTGATTTTATAACTAAAACAATAACCGAACTTGCTTCTAATGTGCCTAATAATAAATCGGCACTAAAACGTATAGCTATTATCACAACTAACAAAGCACACAGAGTCAATAAACGATCTTTTATGTTAAGTATCGGCTGCGCTTTCGATAGCGAAATGGCTAAAACTACAGCCCAAGATAACACTGCCATATATAAATAATTCATATACAGCATAATAAAGGCAATACCACTGGTTACGAACGACATAATTAACCAAAATGGCAGACCTGCTATCACACGATATAACAAATCACCATGCTTACGCTGTAAACTCGAAAAATGGACAATAACCATCGCGCCCAGTGCAATACCTACAATAGAGTCTGTTAAAAAGTGAACGCCTAACCATACTCGTGAAATTGACTGCACAATTATCAATCCAACAAAAAGACAGGCATATCGATGTAGTATCAACGTCGATAATTGTTTTCTCTTTAATGAAAGATAAAACACACCATAAATGACAACAGAAAGCATGGCGTTCATGCTTGGCATTCCAAATCCATTAGCTTGGGTAAGCTGCAATTGCGGCAAATAAACAAACGGTCGAGGTAATGCTAGCCCTTGTTTAGCTAATTCGGTAAGAACAACGCTTAGAATGATACCGAATAATAATGTCAGTGCAGTTTCACGCCCCAAATACACCAGTGCAACAATAAATAGGAAGTAGAAAAAAGTATCTGAACTCGTTTCACTTATCATAATAAAAAACATTTTAATGCTAATATTCGCTAAAGCAGGCAAGCTGTCTATGCTTTCTCGTAATGACATTAACAATTCTAATTCGACTTGGTGTATATCTGATGCTTGATCAACTAAATTATTAACCCAGGTAATTCTGTTATCACTCTCTAGCGGTTTAGCAAGCCAACTCTGAAGTAACTCCAACTGTTCTGGGTAACGATATTTCCCATGTTTTATTTTATAAGGTTCGGTTAAGTAAACTGCTTCGGTTTCAATACCGTAATGAGGAGCAAACCACGATGGTATTCGATAAAAGCCATTACTGGTTTCTAAATCAAATACAATAATATCGGAATCACTGGTACAACGATAAATTATTGCCTTTTCATCTTGGTGTAAGATTTCTTTTGCTGTCACAACTAAGCCAGCTTCTTCCCATGTTTCTCGCTCAGCGGCTTCTCTGGCCGTTTCTCCCTTATCAATTCCCCCTCCCGGTAATGATAACTTCCCCGTAATTAACTCTTCAATCAAAACTACTCGAAAGCCATCATCAACAACGCATACCGCGCCTTTTGAATTTGGTGCTTCATCGGCTATTGCTGGTATAGAAAAGAGTGCTGAAAACAATGTTGAAAGAAATAACATCAAAGTAAAAAACTGCTTCATATTTCATCCTCTTTTAAAGATTTACGTAAATAATGAATATGATCTTTTAAGCCTTGCTGGTTATAAAAATCTAATGCCTTTTGATTAAAATTCCAAACTTCAACAAAGAGTTCTTTTACTCCATAATCCTTTAATTCTTGCTCAATTCGTGCCATTAATTCTTCAGCAATGCCATTTCTGCGATACGTTGATTCTACGTACAGCTCATCTATGGTAGCCATCATCACCGGCTTACTTACCGTTGAAACTAATTCACAAAAATGCGCGGTAACAAATCCAATAACTGCACCGTTAAACTCTGCTACATATACTATGCAGTCAGGGTCATCCAAATAACGAGAGATGCTTTTCTCTTCTTCTATCTCAGAAGCCGTTTTAAATAATTCAGGGCACTGTTGATGATGCTCATCATGCAACTGATACATCATTGAATTTAAGCAAAACAAATCGATTTCTTTCGCTCGACGAATAACTGAATCCATGTTGATACCAAATAATAATAGAACGGTAATTAGAGCATGATTTATATACAAAAAAAAGCTCTTCAGAATGAGAATCTGTATTCGTTGAACGACCTATCAGTTTTACCTAAGAATGCGTAAATACGTCATCGTATTGAACCATAAAATAATTAATCGCTCTAATTAACGCTTTTCCTTACTTTATTTTGACTATAAAAATGTTAATCACGATACACTCATTTCACTCACTACCTTATAAAATAATTAATTATGTTTTTTTCTTTTTCTCCTAAACATCGCATTTACGAATTAATCGCTTTTTTTCTGTTTATTTCAGTTATGGGGACGGTTTTACTACTGACCCCTGCTCCTGATTTATTCGCATCATTACCGCCGTTTGAAAATGAACTTCTTAAATGGTTGAGTCGTTCAGCAGGTGAATACCTCTTTATTCTTACCTTAGCGATTCTCTGTTCAATCCCTATTATTCAGCGATTACCTATAAAAAAAACACTCTCTTTATATCTACAGTTTGGCATTCTTCTCGTATTGAGTTTTATGCTTAAAAGCGGTGTAAAAGCAATAACAGAGATCCCTCGTCCATATACACAAGCCTTAGTACAAGTTGATCTTGTTGACAGTACTGAACGTTTTTACTCATTAGATGAAGACAGCAAACAAGCACTGATTAGCCATACAGAAAACAGAGTGAGCCCAGCCCGTATTGAACAATGGCGAGCAAGTACTAACTATTCATTTCCATCGGGACACACTATATTTGCTGCAATCTGTGTCTTATTTTGGGGCGGATTTTTATTACGTCATAAGCACTATCTTTTAACCACTGCCGTCATTACTTGGGGAGTAGGCGTTGGTTTTAGTCGTATTTGGCTTGGTATGCACTGGCCTTTAGATCTAATTGCTTCAATTATCAGCGCGTCCGTCTTAATCTTATGTGTTCCTACAATTTGTTTAGAAAAAGCGCCAAATTCTGAAAACTAGAACTCTATTTCACACAAAATGCTCCATACCTTTTCGCCTGCTGGATGTAACCTAGCTTGATAGCGATAAGCATAATACTCAATAGAAAGTCGCAATGTTAGTTCACCAATGATTGCGACTTTTTTTTGTCTTAACTCTTCTTTGATACTATAAGCAGGCAACCAAGCAATGCCTTGACGATCAAGAACCAACATTTTCAACATATCGGTCATTGATGATGAGAATATTGGATTTAATTGTACTTGCTCTCGCACTGTTTCAACTTGTCTCCCCATGTATGATGTTGAACTGTAAGCTAACCATGGTAAAGGATCTCCACTATCAAAATTAAAGATCGCCTTGCCTTGCTCGTTACATGCACTAACTGGCAATAATTCGGTTTTAGACAGTAATTGAGATTGATAAGGCGGCAATCTTAGGATCTCATCATCAAATGCTAATAAAATATCACACGCGCCCTCTCTTAATTCTTTGGTCGCCTGATCAACATCAATTGCCTCAACACTTAATATCGGTTTGTAATCACTCTCTGGTAATAAGCTTTGTATTGTAGGAATTAAGCTTGTAGCTAATGAATGAGCGGCGGCGATTTGTACAACGTTACCTCCCAATCGGGATAAATCTGAAATTTGATTAATACCTGTCATTATTTGATTAACCAATGTTCGTGCCGTGATCCGAAATAGTTTCCCACTGGGCGTTAACTCAATCGGTTTACTTTTTCGATCAATCAACTCAGCACCCACGGTATCTTCTAATAAACGAATCCGTCGACTAAACGCGGGTTGAGTTACATTCCTTAATGCCGCGGCTTGAGAAAAGTTCCGCACTTTTGCTAGCACTAAGAAATCTTCTAGCCACTTACTTTCTACATTCATGTCATTTTCTCACTGTCCTTTAAAGGGACGAACATCACTATTCCTAAAATGCATTATTACGATTTACATAATATTTATATGCTAGATAACTCTAATAAATCACTTTCAAAGAAAACAATTTCATCTCAAATGTATATAAATCATCCAAAAAACGACTTACTGAGACTTAATTCTAATTTTTAGGCTTTTAGCTATGCCGATTTGACATACAACTATAATTCTTAACATTTAACAAAAACTACAACGACTGACATGATTTATTCAACTTCTGCATTAGCAAGATTAATATTATGAATAAAAAACTAGGTATCTTAGGTGGGATGGGGCCATTAGCAACCGTTGAGTTTATGATGAAAATAATAACTCAGACACCAGCACATAATGATCAAGAACACATTCCAATGGTAGTGAGTAGTGTTCCACAAATTCCAGATAGAACGGCATTTATTATGGGCCATGGTGAAGATCCTTACCCTGAATAAAAACACAGCTTTGATCAGTTAGAACAGTCTGGTGCAGAGTGCATTGTTATTCCATGTAATACTGCACATTATTGGTATTCACAGTTAAGCGCGACTAGCCATGTTCATACCATTAGTATCATTGATAGCGTTGTACAAGAGACCCAAATACGTAAACATAAAACGGTTGGGTTACTTGCGACAACTGCAACAATGAAAGCAAGAATGTATCAACAGAAGCTCAACCAGTATGATATTGATGTGATTGAAACTAATGACATGCAGCAACAAGCAGTTATGCAAGGTATCTACGAAGTTAAAGCTGGAAACATTGAAAAAGGGAAAGCGTTAATGCTACCTGTATTTAAAGATATGTTATCCCAAGGTGCAGAAGCGATTATTCTTGGTTGCACTGAAATCCCAGTAGCGCTAGCTGAGCAAAATTTACAGTCACCGCATCATTGTTTGGATTCATTAGAAATATTAGCAAAGTATTGTGTTGAATGGTCTTATGAAGCAGAGCCAGCAGCGATAGCAAGCTAAGAAGATTCTTTACAATTCTTATTCACTGATTTAACCGCCATAATGCCAAAACCAATAAGTAGCAATAACGGCAATAGCCAAAGCACATAGGTTTTCGCATTTAATGGCGGTTCATATAAAACAAAATCCCCAAAACGACGCGTCATAAATGCCACCACTTCTTTATCACTCTTACCTGCTTTTATTTGCTGATAAACTTGCAAACGTAAATCTTTGGCTATTGGAGAATTTGATTCTACTAAGTTTTGGTTTTGACATTGAGGGCAACGCAATTGTTTCGCTAAATCGATAGATCGTTTCTGCTCTTGTGGTGAATTAAATTCAAACAGCTCGACGCTTTCAATTACCTCTTTATCCGCGCCAACAAACAAGCTTGAACCATTATCAGAATTGGCCTGAACGGATACCGAGCTAAATAAAGCAATAATTAAGAACAGTAATTCTTTGCATTGTTTCATTATTATTCCTCAAAAAAATGAGCAAATTCACGTTGCCATTTTTTCTCATCTAAAGCGCCAGTAAAGCGATGTAATATCACCCCTTTCTGATCAATTAAAAAAGTTGTCGGTGTACCAAAAACGCCTAAATCCATTGCAAGTGCTCCTCTTGGATCGAAAATCACCGCTTGGTATGGTGAACCTGTCTGCTCTAACACTTGTTTCGCTGCAATGCGATCGTCTCGATAGTCTAAACCAATGATGGTTATGCCCTGCTCTTTTAATTGATGTAAAAACTGATGCTCGGTTTTACAAATACCACACCAAGCAGCCCAGACATTTAATAAAGTTAATGGTTGCTGTTGAAATAACGATTCATTTAATAATACAGACGTATCCATGACTTCTGGCAATTCAAAAGCAGGGACACTCTCACCCACCATCGCTGTTGAGGTGCTTGATTCTTTGGTTTCTAATCCGCTAAGTAATACGATAAAAATACCAATACATACACTAACGGCTAGGCCTATTTTCGCTATTGTTTTCTTAGAACCTGTTTTCATCAAGAGTGCCTTTATGCTTCTTCCGCTTTTTTCTTTTTAATGATGGCGATAATACCACCTAATGCCATTAAGATAGAGCCAAACCATATCCACCTTACGTACGCTTTATATTGTAAGCGAAGCGCGAAACTACCATCTTTAAGTTTTTCACCCAAAGTGACATAGATATCACCATGCCAAAACCAATGCATAGCAGGTTCACTCATGTTCATCACACGTACTTGATAATGACGACGCTGTGGCTGAACTGTTGCTATTTTCTTACCCTCTTCACTGATCACTAAATTAGCTTGTTCTGCAGTATAGTTTGAAGCAACCAACAAATCCGTTTCTACATAAGTAATCTCATAATCAGCTAGTTTTGCTGTAATACCAGGTTCCATTTTCGCACTGGTTTCAAAAGAGTGCTCAGCATTCATTGCCGCCCCAATCATCACAACTGCAACGCCTATATGTGCCACTGCCATTCCGAGCGCTTTTCCTTGTGACTGTTTTATTGTCCATAATGAACCTCCAACAACAGCGACAGCTAATACCCAAATAATCGATGGCACAATAAACAGCTCACTGTATTGAAGTCGGTAGATAATCAACCCACAGATTATTGAACCAAGTCCCAAGAGTAAGCCGTTTCTTTTGGTCGCTACCTCTGCTTTTTTACCCCATTGGACAAAAATTGAAACTGCCATCATCAACAGCGCGATTATCGCCATAGGTACAAACAGTAGATTGAAATAAGGAGCACCAACAGAGATATTTCCTAATCCTAAAATTTGAAAAATCATCGGATAAAAAGTGCCTAGCAACACGGTTATTGTCGCGATTGAGAACAACCCTGCTAACAGTAAAAAAAGAAAATCGCGACTCATCAACTCAGTGATCGATTTACTATTTAGCTGTTTACTTTTAAGTGCATACAAAGAAAATGAAACTAAAAGCACAGCAAAAAGGATCAATAACAAAATAATGCCACGAGTAGGATCAACCGCAAACGCGTGAACCGAAGTCAATACACCCGAACGCACCACAAAGGTACCAAGAATACTCAAACTAAACGTAAGCAACGCTAAAACGACAGAGGTTTTAAGTAGCTGTTGCTGCTTATGGCTAGCAATTAACGTGTGTAGTAGAGCCGTAGCAGTTAACCATGGCAACAAAGAAGCGTTCTCTACCGGATCCCAAAACCACCACCCTCCCCAGCCTAATTCATAATATGCCCACCACGAACCTAAACTGTTCCCTGCCGTTAATAAAGCCCATGCCAGTAAGGTCCAATTTCTTGCATAACGAACCCATGTAAATGGAACTTCTTTCATCATTAGCGCTGCCAGAGCAAAAGAAAACGTAGCGGCAAAACCAACATAACCCAAATAAAGTAATGGTGGATGAAATATCAATCCAATATCTTGCAACATTGGATTCAGATCTCGGCCTTCTAATGGTGTATTTACATAAATAATAAATGGATTTGAAGCGAAAAGTGTAAAGGCAGAAAAAATTACAATCAGTGTATTTAACACCAATAAAACACGAACGACATAAGCCTGCTCAATCCGCTTTCTATTTAGCGTTATAAGCCCTGCCCATAAGGTTAAGGTTAATACCCAAAACAGTAATGAGCCTTCGTGGCCTCCCCAAATAGCGGCAATTTTAAAAAAAACAGGTAACGCTGAATTAGAATGTTCAGCAATGTATCGAATTGAAAAATCATCGATATAAAAACCATAACCAAGCGCAGAAACCGAAAGAATACAAAACAAACAGCTCAGTAAAGAAAGAGGAAAAATAGCCATTGACCATTGTTCGTCACTTTTAATAAGACCATACCCAACAGAGCCCATAGCGACAAATGATAAGATCATCGTTGCTATTAACCAAAATTGACCGATTTCAGCAATCATACTGCCCCATTGATTTCTATAAAATTAAACCGATATAAAAACGCCATGCCTGTAACTACCTATATAGGAAGTAACGTTAGCATGGCGATACCACATTATACGACGGTCATTTGTCCCGCATAAAGCACAAACGTACGAAGCATTAATACACCAAGTAAACTTAGTGATGTCACAACAAAAATAAAGCCTTTACCATGAGCGACTTCTTTTGGCGCAAATGCATTAAGGGCTAATGGCGTAAGCATACCTAAGCCAATCACACCAACCCAGAACCAAGTTCCCCAAAAGCCACCACCAATAGCAGCCCATGCAGCCGCCTCACCTTGACCTCCACTAAAAATTAAGCCAGTGAAAAAAGTAACTAATACAAATAATTCAAACACCACAACTGGACGCTCAAAGTTATGTATCCACTTTACAGATGTACTATGACTTGATTCTTTAAACCCAAGAACACCGAACAGTAAACACGCCGCGGCCCCCGAAGATAAACTTGAGAACAAGAATAAAATCGGTAATACCGGATTATTTAACATTGGGTAGGTTTGTAATGCAGATAATAAGAAACCAGTATAAGCCGCCAACATAACCGCTAGCACCGCTAAGAAGATTTCTAATGCATTCTCAAACTGTTCTATCTTCAACAAGACAGTGTCGATAAAACCAAACTTCCCTTTTAAGAACCCCATGATCTCTTTTCTAAAGATGATCCCTATCCAAGCAAACAATACGACCATATACACTTGGAATAAGATAACCCCCATCGACATTACTGACGTTGGATTAAAGAAGATCATAATTTTCCAAAAAGATAACGGTTTAGTTAAGTGGAAAATCAAAATAGTAAGACCAGCAATAATACCAAATGGCGCTAATATTGCCGTCGCCTTGATAATGCCATTATCCGCAGGGTTACCTTCAATCACTTTACGTTTTAAGTAAATAGATATCATAACCGCACCGGCAGACATGCCAGCTAAGAATAGATAGATCGCAATGATCCAATCCCATACCAAAGAGTCAAAATTAAACGCAGCTTCCCATGCACTCATCTTAAATCTCCCCTTTTTTATTTGGGATCTTATACAGCTTAGGCTTGGTGCCTAGATCCACTTTGTCACGGTATACTGGGTTATTATTTAATACCGTATTAATTTCGCTGTCTTTATCGTTTAAATCACCAAAGATCAGTGCTTTTGTCGGGCAAGATTCAACACAAGCAGGTTGCTTCCCTTGTGCTAAATTAGTCTCACGACAAAAATCACATTTATCTGCAGATTTAGTCACAGGATTGAAGAAACGAACTTGATAAGGACACGCTGCTAAACAATAGCCACAACCCACACATTTCTCATTATGAACATCAACAATTCCTGTTTTTTCATCTTTATAAGCAGCACCTGTCGGACACACCATCACACACGGCGCGTTTTCGCAATGCTGGCATGATTTGCGTGTAAAACGATAATCAACGTCAGGAAACTCCCCGCGAGGTTCACTACGGATAATCTCTAAGCGAGAAACGCCTTCTGGCACACTGTTCACTTCACGACACGCTTCGGTACATGCTGTGCAGCCAATACATGCATTCTCATCATGGACCATACCATAACGTTTTGTTCCATCTTCCATTGAGTAAGCCAGTGTTTTTTTACTGCTCATCAATGACGTCGTTGCAACTCCGGTAGTAAAGATAACCGCACCAGAACCAGCTAAAAAATGTCGTCTAGAACAACTCATACTATTCTCCTAGCTTATTTTCTTTCTGATTAAAATCAGCGTGGCAATCAACACACATCTTAATCTTCGTTGAATGATCAAAAGAAAGCACAGCCTCTTTTTCTCCATGAACGACATGACAAGATGAACAGGTTAAGTTTTTAGCGTGAACGTCATGCGTCCAACTGTCGTCTCGTAATCTATCTGAGGTGTGGCAATCAGTACATTGGCTATTAGCTTGTAAAATTTCATCAAACGAGAGGGTCACTTTTTCCGTGCCTTGCTTTGATTGTGCCGCAGAATATTTTGTAACTTGAGGTGCGCCTTCTCGGTGATCAGGCCCAATTGATTTATGACACTCAACACAATTCACATCACGTTTAAGAATCGCAAATGACTCTTCTCCGTGTGTTCCTTTAAGTGTTTCTTTTTCATCTTTATGACATTGTGTACACGCATAATCGCGGTCACGAATTAGTGTCACCTCATATCGAGTTGATGCATCGGCCTTAATTTGGGGCGATTCATCCGCTGCAACATTCAGAGACAAACCATAGAGACAAAATGCGAAGGTAAGCTTCAACATTGTGGCTATGGCGAGTTTGACTTTGCCCATTATATATCCTTCCCTTTCCATACTATTTGATACGGTAAAACATGAACAAATAGGAGGGTGAGTAATTGTAATCCTGAAGATTTTCCTTCAGATTTTGGTAGCAATTCTCATTGGATAGTTTAGCCACAACGCTTAACAAACATATTTTATAACTAAATGTGTCTAAATAATACAACTTGTATCTAATTACCACTCAGCTTCTACCACTTTTGTGATAATCATCCACAAACCACTATCTTGTTGTATTTAAACGAAAATAATAACCATTCTTAACAAGGTAAAAGCAAATTAACACTTTAGGGTTAGTTGCCTTTATTGGTGATATAGATCACCTATGTAACTTGATGTAAATCAACACTAACCCCGATGAAAAAATCACCAACTTGCATTTACGCTACACTAAGCAAAGTTTCCAATTCTGATTGATAGTCGCTTTCACAACGCTTGGCTAATTAATTAAAAGAATATTGGAGATACAATAGTGAAAAAGCAATGGACCCGTCGTTCAGCCGCTGCAATCGCGATGATGACTACCTTATTATTAAGTAGTCATAGCTTTGCTGCCTCTGAAAACAGTGAGCGAGTTGACCCTCGTAATGAAGCCTATGCAACTGAGTACGCCGATCAATACGATACATGGCGCTCTACCTCTGACAGTGTGCAAATCGAAGACGCATTAGCCGAAGATCCAAACATGGTGATCTTATGGGCTGGCTACGGTTTTGCTAAAGACTACAACAAAGCTCGTGGCCACTTTTATGCGATTGATGACGTAAGAGAAACCCTTCGTACTGCTGGCCCTACCGATGAAAAATCAGGCCCTATGCCGATGGCATGTTGGAGCTGTAAAAGCCCTGATGTTGGGCGTGTAATCGAAGAACAAGGCGAAGACGGCTATTTCTCTGGTAAATGGGCTCGCTTAGGTAGTGAAATCCAAAACCCAATTGGTTGTGCCGATTGCCACGATACTCGTAGTGAAGAGTTTAAAAATGGTGGTCCTGCACTGGCATTAACCAAGCCCCATGTAGAGCGTGCTATGGACGCTATTGGTAAACCTTTTGGTGACCAATCTCGTTTAGACCAACAAGCTGCCGTTTGTGGTCAATGTCACGTAGAGTACTACTTCACTGGTAAAACTAAAGCCGTTAAATTCCCTTGGGATAAAGGAACTACGGTTGATGAAATGGAAGAGTACTATGATGAGATCGGTTTTAAAGACTGGACGCATAAAGTATCTAAAGCACCAATGCTAAAAGCACAACATCCAGGCTATGAAACATGGCGAGATGGCATTCACGGTAAGAACAAAGTAACTTGTGTGGATTGTCATATGCCAAAAGTGACAAAGGAAGACGGTACTGTATACACTGACCATAAAGTTGGTAATCCGTTTGACCGTTTTGAAGACACCTGTGCAAATTGTCACACGCAATCTAAAGAAATGCTACAAGGCGTTGTTGCTACTCGTAAAGCTCAAGTACTAAAAATGAAACTCACAGCGGAACGTCAAATCGTTGCTGCTCATTTTGAGGCTGGTGCAGCATGGGATGCCGGTGCAACTCAAAAAGAAATGGAAGCAATCCTACAAGACATTCGCCACGCACAATGGCGTTGGGATTATGCGATTGCTTCACACGGCGTACATATGCATGCTCCTGAAGTTGCCCTAGAAGTATTAGGGACTGCGGTTGATAAAGCAGCAGATGCTCGAACTAAACTTGTTCGCTTACTGGCGAAAAAAGGCATTACAGACCCTATTGCAATTCCAGACATCTCTACTAAAGCTGCTGCACAAAAAGCACTAGGCATGGATATGGATGCAATGAATGCAGAGAAGAAACACTTCTTGGAAACTGTTGTTCCACAGTGGGAGGAGCAAGCTAAAGAACGTGAATCAAGAGATTACGCTCCGATTAAATAATATGTGAATTAGATCAGTGTTACACACACGGAGCTTTAACACACTTTTCAAGCAATAAAAAGCCGACACTTTATAAACTAAGTGTCGGCTTTTCTGTCTCTTTAACTCTTTAACTAGCGACGAGCTTGCATCAATTGTTTCGCTTGGTTAATTGAATTAATGATCGTAATCCTATCTACATCTACTCGTTCTGAATTTAAAATTTTCTGCCAAGCATTTATCGCTTTTTGATAACGGAATGTCACAAAATGATCAGAAGCAATTAAGGTTAATGCTGCTTGGTTATATTCATCTAGCTCTAACGCTTTATCCAGTAAGGCTTGGATTTCTTCATCAATAATTTGAGAGTGAGCGTAATATAACGTCGTCGCCTTTGCTGCGTATTGATTTGCTGTTGGCTCATCAGTAAGGCGCAGTGCATAATCAAAACAGATACTTGCATTAGAAAACTCGCCATTGAGTAAATACCCCTGGCCAATCTCAAACCAAAGTTCGGCATCATTAGGTGATGCTTTTAACTGATCTTCTAAATAACGCATTTTATCGCTATACGACAGCGGGCCTAACGGCTCTGTAATGGCTTTATTATTTACAGCAAATTTTTCTGGTCGTAGGCCTGAAGAAAAAATAACAATCATGCTGATAACAACAAAAAATATCATCCATGCTGGATTTAAAGAAGTCGCTTTATCTCGACTGTAAAACCACCACAAAACCGCGGCGATAATTACAAAACTCAACAACATCATTATAATCATATTGTATTCCCTAGAAAAAAACTGGCGCGATCGTAATCCATATTATAAATGATAGCAATGATCGCTATCATAGTAAGTAGCCTCATTTCTCGGCCTATACTTAATGAGCAGCATCGCATTTATAATTTGCAT